>JADZDX010000044.1 GCA_020850835.1 Fimbriimonadaceae bacterium | reverse complement strand
TGAGCTTCGCCGTCGTTACGGGTGGTAACACCTCGACTTCGACTAAGAAGCGAACAGCCGGCAAGAAGCGTTCATCCAAGAAGGCTTCCGCCAAGAAATCGGCGACCAAGCGAACCGCGCCAGCGGCAAAGACTTCGAGCGCTAAGCCCGCTCTGAAGACCAAGACGACTACTAAGAAGGTCAGCGCTTCGACGAAGCCAACCATCAAGAAGGCTGCGTCCAAGACCACCGCTTCGCCGGCAACCAAGCCAGCGTTGAAGTTTGTCGCAAAGAAATCCTCCGTGAAGTCGGCTTCTAAGAAGTCCACGGCTAAGGTATCGAAGCCAACTCTCAAGGTTGTAGCCAAGAAGCCTGCGGCGACGGCAACTCCAGTTACCGCGAAGTCCACCTTCAAGGCTGCGCCCAAGAAGGCAATTTCGAAGGCGACGCCTACCACCAAGAAGCCTGTAAGCAAGACGGCAAAGTCAACGGTCAAGGCTAAGGTTATCAAGAAGAGCCGCACGGCCAAGACCAAGAAGGCTGCGTAAGCACCCTTACAAATGCAAAGCCCCCAGCCATTGGCTGGGGGCTTACTTTGTTTTGGGTCTGTTAGAAGTCCATGTCGCCCATTCCGCCGCCCGGCATTGCCGGCACGGCCTTCTTGGGTTCTGGTTTCTCCACCACAAGCGCTTCTGTCGTCAAGACTAGACCTGCGATCGAAGCGGCGTTCTGAATCGTGCTACGCGTCACCTTAGCTGGATCAACGATGCCGCTCTTGACGAGATCAACGAGCTCGCCCGTCGAAGCGTCAAGCCCCTGTGGGGACTTGGCATTGCGTACCTTATCCACGATGACGCTGCCTTCAAGGCCCGCGTTCTCGGCTATCGTTCGGATCGGAGACTCGAGCGCTCGCTTAACGATATTCAGGCCGGTTAGTTCATCTCCGATGAGGCCGTCCGTCGCGAGGGCATCCGCTGCGCGGAGCAGGGTTGCGCCGCCGCCGGGAACGATTCCTTCGTCCACTGCTGCGCGAACGGCCGACAGGGAGTCCTCGAAGCGATGCTTCTTCTCCTTCAGCTCGGTCTCGGTCGAAGCGCCGACCTTAATCACGGCGACGCCGCCGCTCAACTTAGCAAGTCGCTCTTGCAGCTTCTCGCGGTCGTAGTTGCTGTCCGTCGTCTCGATCTGAGCCTTGATTTGCTGGATTCGACCAATAACGTCATTCTTGGCGCCGGCACCTTCGATGATCGTTGTGTCTTCCTTCGTGATAACGACCTTCTTAGCGGTGCCAAGCATGTCCAAAGTGACATTCTCAAGCTTCGTGCCGAGGTCTTCGCTGATGAACTTGCCGCCGGTCAAGGTGGCGAGATCCTCGAGCATGGCCTTGCGGCGATCGCCAAAGCCAGGAGCTTTCACGGCCGCGACCTGCAGGACGCCTCGAATCTTGTTCAGAACCAAGGTAGCCAAAGCTTCGCCTTCGATATCCTCAGCGATGATCAGAATTGGCTTGCGTGCAGTGCTTGCTTTCTCCAAGAATGGAAGGAAATCTTGTGCACTACTGATCTTCTTCTCGTGGAGAAGGATGAGCGGATTCTCGAGAACTGCCTCCATGCGTTCGGGATCGGTCACGAAATAAGGCGAGATGTAACCGCGATCAAACTGCATACCTTCGACAACTTCAAGTGAAGTTTCGCGGCTCTTGCTTTCTTCGATCGTGATGACGCCATCCTTGCCGGCCTTGTCCTGAGCATCAGCGACGAACTTGCCGATTTCCGGATCGTTGCCCGCGATGGTGGCGACGAACTCGACCTGGCTCTTCTCTTTCACTTCGACGCTATTGGCCTTGATGAAGTCAACAACCTTGGCAACGGCCTTGTCAATCCCTCGCTTTACGGCGATTGGGTTACCGCCCGCGGCAACGTAGCGCAGGCCCTCGTTAACGATGGACTGAGCGAGCACGGTCGCGGTCGTGGTGCCGTCACCGGCGATGTCATTGGTCTTGGAGGCAACTTCCTTGCAGAGTTGCGCACCCATGTTCTCATAGGGGTCTTCGAGCTCGATTTCCTTGGCGACGCTCACGCCGTCCTTGGTAATCGTGGGCGATCCCCACTTTTTGTCGAGGACGACATTGCGTCCCTTGGGGCCGAGAGTCACTTTGACCGCATCGGCGACTTTGTTCACACCGCGCTCAAGGGCGCGTCGGGCTGTTTCATCGAATAGTAGGTTTTTTGCTGGCATGGTTTTGTTTTGTTTGGGTTGGTGAGGTGGGTCAGGGTTGGCGAGGTTAGTTGGGGTTAGTTGGGGTAGTTAGGTTGGTTAGGTTGGTTAGGTTGGTTAGGGTAGAGATCTTCGAGTTCGTTCGGATCGTCTAAGTACGTAGCTGGACGTTCTTTGACGACGGCTGTCTTTACTGAGGTGATCAAGTTAGTCAGCTTTGAACCGAGCTTGGCGATGCGAGTTAGGATTTGGGGTTGTTCATCGAGCATCTTTAGATCAGCGCAGATCACAAGAAGCGTCTCGACTTCGTTCAAGGAGCCTTTTGCAATTCGAAGGAACTGCGCGTAGTTCGTTGGCATGTTTCTCCCATAGCCCTCTGCAATGTTGCATGGAACGCTGACAGCAGCTCTGCGCAATTGAGACGTGATTCCGTAACTTTCGCTCTTAGGAAGTTCCTCTGTGAGCCGATATATCTCGACCACCAGGTCTTTGCCCTCCTGCCAGACTTCAAGTTCACGAAATCCCAAATTCTGCTCCTAACAAATCCTAACGAGTCCTAACAAACCCTAACGACCCCAAGCTACTTCCCAACAATCGCGTAGATCTGATCTTCGTCAAGGATCGTGTAGTCGGTTCCGTCAACAGTGACTTCGTTTCCGCCGTACTTGCTGAACAAGACCTTGTCGCCAACCTTGACATTGAGGCTGTTGCGCTGACCATTGTCAAGCACGCGGCCCGCGCCAATGGCAATGATCTCGCCTTCGGTCGGTTTCTTCTTTGCTGAGTCGGGAAGATAGAGGCCGCTAGCGGTCTTATCTTCGGCTTCGATGAGTTTCACGACGACCTTGTCGCCGAGGGGTTTCAGTGTAGCCATTTTGGTTTTGCGCGCACGATTAGCAAACCGCGCGTCTGAGTGCTATTTTGGCACTCTGGGCAGGCGAGTGTCAATACTCTCTAGGTCCCCAGCCATAAATTTCTACCCGCTACCCGCTACCCGCGCATTCAGTGCCCGCACCGCGCTGATGATCGAAGTGATCGTGTTGACCAGTCCAAAAAGCGCCAGCAAAAGCCAGACGACCACTGACTTCACGATCATACCGATCCAATCAATCTCTTGGCCATTCTGAATGACCTGAATGGCCGAGTAAATGCTCGCCGAGAGAGAGATGACGATGATCGTCGCGGTGATCGCAAACAGCTTCAAATCGCCCTTTAGGCTTTGCACTGCATTGTGCTTGCCAAAGGGTGACTGCAGAAGCACAAGCACCGCCACGGCTGGCCCAAGTATAGGGAAGAAGATGCTCGCCACATGCGGCGCCGCCCCGAGCAAGCGATCATGCTGGTTCGTGGGAAGGGGGGCGTTCATCTGTTTTTCGCCGCCTGGTTAGCGAAGTTCAACCAATGGCTCGCCATTGTCCAATAGTTCTAGGCAAGTACCCAGGGTTCGCGCAAGAATCCTGCGTAAGTTTCGATTTGAAGTATTGCCGCAGGTCAACCAAATCACCTGCGGCGGCGGCCCAAGCGCTTCAACTAGCTGAACAAAGTCCGTGTCCTTCGTCATAACGACCTCGCCCTTAACAGCGAGCTTTGAAAACACAGAGTCGTCAGGCTCACGGCTCCAGCCATGATCTCTGAATGCCATAACTTCGATTCTGAACTTCTCAGAAATCCAGGGCCCAATCGCGGGCGGCAAGTGAACATCGAGCCACAATCTCATGCGACCAAAACTGAATGTCCGACACGTCGAGAGGCATAGACCACTGCGGCCTTCACGTCATCCAGTTCCAAGTCCGGTAACTCAATCACAATGAGATCCGGAGTGAGGCCATTGGCCAGCAAATCTAGCACGTCGCTAACTCTAATGCGAAGTCCCCGAATACACGGCTTGCCGCCGCAGACCTTTGGGTCTTGTGTCACTCGCTTAAGAAGGCGTTTGAGGGTGCGATCGGACATGCAGATCATTGTATCGCACAGTTTCAAAATGTGGTTTCCGCTACCCGGCGCAAGCAGTTCATTCCGCCCCAAGGAGGATTGGCTTTAGCCTGTCAATTGGCCGTCAGACTTCAGTCTGACGAATTGATCACGCTCAGCCCGCTCACCTGCCCGGTCTCCAAAGACACGAACCGAATGGCTAAGGCGTAGTGGCCAGCGACGACGGGGAAGTCGATGCTCAAGTTGCCGACTTCGTACGCGGCATGACCCAGAATCCGAAAGTCACGAGGGCGGGGGCGTTCGTGGCGGGAGCGGAGTTTGCAGGCGAGAAATTCAGTAACCACGCCAGGCTGGTTAGCCCGATCGCCGGTGAAGCGAACGATGGTGGGAGAAAGAAACTCGGCCTCGACTCGCACGATGTCGCCCTGAAAAGCGCTCGAAGGCGGAAGCAGGGGAGGCGATTCCAGCGGCCCATTGACCTGAATGAACTTGGCCGCGAGGGCCGTAAACGCGGCGGACGGTTTAGGGTTTGTCAGGTTGCCGAAGGCAAATTGGTCCTGCGCGTAGGTTTGCCACGCCTGATATTCCGAATGTGAAATCTGGCTAAAGGCATGCCCGGCCGCGGCAACGCAGGCGCGCCAGGCTTGCTGAGCCGAGGTGTTTGGATTGGCCGGCGAGATTCGCGGTCGAACATTGACCGCCCCGTTGGGTTGCCGAACGAAGACGACGCTGCCCGCCTTGCCGCGAAGGCCGCCGGTGATGACGCTTGGTGTGGCTCGTGCCATGTCTTTGTTATCGGCACGCGCGGCGGTTTTCTTTAGGTCGCGGCAGGGTCGCGCCGTGGTCGCGCACTGGTGGTGGCATGGTCTGGACCTTGTCAGAGCTTGGTTTCGGGTTTGGCAGGACTTGGGGAGAACTTGGGATATGACCGGTGAAGAGTAATGTCATGTGTGGCAGGGAATGCCGTTTGCCCGAGTTTTCGGCTTGACTCAGATTAGCAATCCCTGAAGCTGTAATCACTACCCAACCCCTCATAATTCCATCGTGAGGCGGATTAGTATCAATGAGGAGGGGCATGCTCCGCTCACTTTCTCGTGCTACCGCCGCGCGCCAGTTTTCCTCGATCCTCGTTGTGCCGATCTCTTTCTGGATGTGCTTGCCCAGGCGCGTGAACGGCTAAATTTCGATGTTCTGGCCTATGTGGTTATGCCCGAGCATGTTCACGTACTCATCGCCCCGCAGGGTGAGTATTCGATAGCCTCGATCCTCCGTGGCATCAAGCAGCCCTCGGCGACAAGAATATTGACTCATGTCGAGAAGCACTCTCCTGTCATAGCGGATCGGTTGAGATTGCCCAAGAAAGGAGGAAGCTTTGAGCGCCGTTGCTGGCAGGCGGGAGGGGGCTACGATCGAAACGTGGTGACCATGGAGTACGCCCAGAACCTTGTGGACTACATTCACCACAACCCGGTCCGTCGGGGCCTTTGTTCGCATCCTGAGGAGTACGAATGGAGTAGCTATGCTGCTTATTACGGTGGTGAAACTCGTGTGCCTGTTTCACTCCGGTGGTTCACGGGGGAGTTTTGAGGTTGTGGTGGTTACGGCTTCAGGGATTGCGTGACAGAGGTGTATGATAAGTTATGATGATTGGAGGGCGTCACACATTCCCTGGCACACATGAAGAGACTTTTCACCATGGCCACGCAAGTGGGCTCCCGAGTGGGCACACAGCCATTCACGGCGAGTAGGGGAATGCCTTGGCAAGGCGCTTATCTATCAGATCGGCCAATTCGATTTCGGTATTAATTGCAGCCATTAACTTCTCCACCTCCAATATTAAGCCGGTTACTATCGTGGCCTTATGTCTGACTTCAGCTTCTGTAATATCTGTTCTTCTATAAAATGTGTCAGTCGAGGTCGAGAGGACCCCGTCTTTCTCAGGCCCAATCAACCAGTATATCCAGGCCTCGGCCTTAATACATTTTTCATACCCCCTTCCGGTCCACTCCTTGAGGCTAGTAGTAGAGTGACCCCAATAGAGCCCGATTGTCAAAGCTCGCGCCGACGTAATGTGAAGATCAGCGAGTATCGGAAAGGGGACGTTAGCCGACATCAGCCGATTGATACTCCCCGAAAAGCCGTTCTTCTTGAGGCTCGCAGCAACAAGGCTCCGAAGGAGCCGGATGGCATCCTGATCGCTCATGGCAAAAGGTCAATAAGGCCTGGCAAATCAGGCCCTTTCCATGACGATGGATTCCACGGCGCGGGATATGGGAGGATGGATCCACCGTTGCCATACTTGGGCAATTGCTTCGTGCCCTGAGCTATCCCCGTTGCCGTTCCAGGTTTTATCTCAACGACTGCGCCCGTCGCTTTGTTTACTAGGTCTGCTCGCCCTCTGCCAATATTGACTTCAGACGCGTAGCGCCCAGTTTCGGGAGCCCACCATGGGTGGCCCGGGTGAATCTTTGTGGGTGCCATGGCTAGCGTGTCGCCTTTCAATCACTTCCACCTCTGAATTGCTTCGCGACGCGATAGCCGTGTTGTCTTGGTGAGCATTCATTCATCATACAGGAAATGCCCCAAAAGCGGCGAGGTCACCTCTCTGCCCGGTGACTAACGGGAGACGACTGACGTGATTCCAGCTTCACGGCTATCGTTTCGCGGCGTGATCCGGAACGGATGAATGCCGAAGGCGACCCGCTAGCCATGGCACCCGCACCAATTCACCCGGGCCATGTATCGGTGGGCTCCCGACGCAGTTATCTATGCCACGCAAGTACGGTCAGTTGTCTCGGCCACGGAGTGGGCACCCGCACATAGAGGAACATCCCGACCACGCAAGATGGCTCCCCGCCCTTGAAGGGACTACTCTTTGCGAAGCTTGAATGGAATAGGCTCAAGTGCATAGCCGCGGCCGAAGCCAAAGGTGAGATCTTGCGTCACGCCTGATCGAAGTACCGTGATCTCGTTCACAGGAGCGAAGGTAACTCCACGATCAAGCTGGGCTACGCCACCGTTGTTTACGGCGTAAAAGCCATTGTGCCTTTTGGAGAACCCAAGGAAGTTTGGCTTACCACGTAAGGGCCAAGAAGCAACTTTGTGGCCAGTCAAGTTATAGACAATGGCTTTCTCGTCGCTTGCAACACAAATCAGGTTTCTATGCTCGGAGACGATCGCCTTGTGCTCGTATCCCGGCACGCGGGGTACAAGCTTTATGGTGCGACTCTTCTTCCCGGACTTCCAGACTTCCATTCGGTCCGGGTAGACAAAGTACTCGTCCTTGCCGAAAACGGCGGCGGAAAGAAGGTCCTTTCCATTTATGTTTATTGGTAGCCGAGCCACCTGTCCGTTTGAATGGAGAACCGAAAGTGTTCCATGGTCATACTCCTTTTCCTTAAGCAAGGCCACTATCTTGTTATCTGGCGCGATTCCGCAGATGTGCGAACGCGATCTAGGTACCGAGCTTGGCCATGTAACCTCAACACTTTTACCACCTACGTCTAGCCAATACCCAGGTTTGGTCCAAACCTTCACCAACTCAGATTCCGTGGGTTGGTAGAGAATGGTCTCACCATTGTTAGTCCATTCCAGAATAGATGATTGCCCCACGATGTAGGCTACGGGCATGGAGTCCCCCCTGAACGCCGGGCTAAGGCACCCGTTCGTAGTTGCGACCACAAGCAGCGAAAGAGTCAAGGCTTTCATGTCAGAACACCAAGGGAGTCACATATCTCGTCAGACGCTTCCGGTCGGTCTCAAATGGCGAGCCACCGCACGATTCAAGGGCGGGCTGGGTGGCCGGGGTGAATGGCCTAGAACCCAATGATGGGTGGCACTGGTGAAAGGTCGCGCGAACCTCTCTCGTGCGCAAACTGGTCTCGACCTTACACCAGTGACTAAGGCACCACATCCTTCCATCTTACAGCAAACCAAAGAAAAGCCCAAAATGGGGTTGTGAAGCTAAAGAAGCGCAAGGCGAT
>JADZDX010000043.1 GCA_020850835.1 Fimbriimonadaceae bacterium | reverse complement strand
GGCGGAGGTAACTTCGGCGGCGGCGGTGGTGGACGCGGTCGGTAATCGCTGACTAGTTTGGAGAGGGATCAAAGTATTTGAAGATGAAGATGTGGACTCGACAGTTGAAATGGAGTGTGATCGCAAGTGTGGTGATGGGCGTAAGTGTCCTTTCGCCACTGGCCCATGCTCAAGGTTCGGTAACCCTGGACCTCGACCTCAAAGATGCCGGTTTGGTGAGCGCAGTTCAAGCGCTCACCAATCGGACTGGCCTTCAGTTTGTGATCGTTGACGAGGAATCAAAGTTTCGTCCGATCACCTTGGCTTTGCGCCGTGCCTCGGCTGAAGATGCCATTCAGTTTATGGTGGAAGCAGCGGGAGGTTGGGTAGAGCGAAACGAGGCTGGAGTCTACATTATTCGATCTGGCAAGCCAGCGGGTAAACCCACGGTGGGAAGCGTTACTGCACCAAAGGCTCCGGTTGAAACGCGCAAGATTCGCTTGATGAAGAGCGACCCCAAGGTCGTCTTCCAGCAGATTTTGAGTGCTTGGACACCTGACCCATACTCGGCCATTAATGACTCCAACTACGTTCGCAACCTGACCTCGTATCGGCCCTATCAATCGGGAACGATCAACGCTGTAACGAGCGAGGGTGTGATTCCACTGAAGTCAAGCGATCTTGACAAACAGCCATTGCCCGAGAATGGTAATGACATTACGTTGCCAGGAGAAACCGCAAATCAATTGGGCGGCGGCTTCCCCGGTGGAGGTGGTGGCGCTGGTCAAGGCGGTGGTGTCGGACAAGGCGGCGGCGTTGGCGGTCAAGGTGGCGGTCAGGGTGGAATTGCTATCACTCCAGGTCAAGGCTTGGTGCCGGACGGGATTGAGTACTTGTCCTACGATCCGACCGACAACTCCATCATTGTACGGGGCACGGACGAGGCAATACGCCAACTCCAATCTGCAATTGCGCTCTTTGATATTGCACCAAAGCAGGTCGAGGTCAAGGTTGAGTTCATTACCACAAGCCAAAGCGTTTCACGTACATTTGGTATTGACTGGACGTTCTCGCGCGGCGCTGTCTTTGCGGGCAACAACCCCGGTGCCTTCGCCAGAACCGGTGATCCGATCTTCCTCAACTACAGCACGGGTAACTTGGTGACCCGCTTGCGTACGCAGTTGATTGAAGGGGAAGGCAAAGTGGTTTCGGCGCCGTTGGTGCGAACGTTTAACAATCAGAACGGGTTTATCTCGCAGAACACAACGACCACGATCTTTGTGCCTAACCAGACGGTAACGCAAGGTGTTATTACAACGACCTTCAACCCGATTCCGCTCACCATTAACACGTTCCTATCGGTTCGACCACGTATCAATAATGACGGAACCATTACGATGACTCTCACCCCGCAGGTGCAACAGTTCGGTCAAATCCGAACGCCACCGGGAGGCGGGCAGGCCATTCCTGATCAGCTGAGTTCCTCAATTCAGATTGCAACGCGGGTCAAGGATGGGGAGACGATTCTGATTGCTGGCTTCAACACGAAGCAAGACAATACGAGCGTAACGCGATTCCCGATTCTGAGCGACCTGCCGATCATCGGTAGCCTGTTCCGCTCAACTTCTCAGAACCGTAATGACAGCGAGCTACTGATCTTTGTCACGGCGCGAGTCTTGCATGAGGACGACGACTCCTTCGCTCCGTAAGGTGATTGTCTCTAACTGAATACTGTGGCCGAGCGGTAAGCTCGGTCACAGTATTTTATGGATGGAGCATGGATCCTTTTGGGGATGATGGGAGCGGGGAAGTCGACGGTCGGTCGAGCCTTGGCGCGACTGGCCGATGTGCCGTTCCAGGACACCGACTCCTTGCTTGAGCTTCGATTCGGTCGTCGCGTGGCTTCAGTATTTGCGGTCTACGGCGAAGAAGCGTTCCGGAGTCACGAAACGAGCATCCTCGAGGGGCTCGAATCGGGCCCCGGCGTGCTGGCCACAGGAGGCGGAATTGTCTTGGCACCCGAGAACTGGGAGCATTTCCGGCGCCTCGGCACAACGATCTTCATTGATGTGCCGATTGAGCAGCTGAAGGCGCGCCTCGTCAAGAGTAAGAAGCGGCGGCCTTTGCTTGAGCACTCGGACTGGGAGTCCAGATTTGATGCGCTGGCGGAGGTACGCTATCCTCTCTATCGGCAGGCGGATATTCATTTCAATGTGAATGCAGAACATCTTGAAGGGGCGGCCGAACAGTTGTATGAAAGGTTGACTTCATGAAGATCCGCCACCGTCAGGGGGCATACCCCATCATCTTCACAACACTGGAAGTGGCCAGAGAGGCTGTCCCCGCGGAATCGTTTGTAGTCACTGATAGCCACCTGTCTGAAAAGTATGTCCATCACTTCCGTCCTGATCTGCCCACGCTAGTAGTTCCAGCCGGCGAGACCAGTAAGTCGATGGAGCAGTTCGATCGCATTCTTAACTGGCTCGCTAGGAATGGGATGCGGCGTCACCAGCACCTAGTGGCTTTTGGAGGTGGCATGATTGGTGACCTCGCGGGATTTGCGGCGAGTACCTACATGCGAGGCGTTCCCTTGATACAGATCCCTACAACGCTACTCTCGATGGTGGACTCGAGTGTAGGGGGAAAGGTTGGCATTGACCTGCCCTCTGGTAAGAATCTCGTCGGAGCATTCAAAGCCCCAACGACGGTGTACATTTGTCCTGAGGTGCTCCAAACATTGCCTGATCGCGAGTTTACGGCTGGGGTTGCTGAGGTCCTTAAGTACGGGTTCATCATGGATGAACCTCTAATCACGAGCCTAAGTAAGCTCCCGCTCATGCCGGGCGATGGCCGATTGACCGAGATTATCAGAACTTGCATCTCCCACAAGGCGACTATCGTAGAGCGCGATGAAATGGATACGAGTGGCCTACGGGCAACGCTGAATTTCGGCCATACGGTGGGACATGCAATCGAGACATTACAGGACTTTCAGGGTCTCCTTCATGGAGAAGCAGTTGCCGTCGGTATGGCCACGGAAGCCCAAATCAGTGAGTCGCTCGGATTGGCCCCGCCCCTCACCCGAGCGGCAATCACCGCAACCCTAAGTGCGCATAACTTGCCCACCGCGATCCCCGACGAATTGAGCGCTAAAGACCTTGTTCAAGCCATGCTTTCCGACAAGAAATCCACGGGAGATGGTCTAGCCCTTAGCCTAGTTGGTGGCATCGGAACGTGTAAACTAAGGACTGGCGTTAACGTAGACGACGTTATCCGTTCTATTGATGAACTTAAGCGCGATTAGGTCTGGATTGCTTGGCTTCACCGCCGCGATGCTTGCTCTCGGCTACGGGGCGAGTCAATGGTTTTTCTTTCAGGGCAGAGCATCGGAATATGCACGATTGGTTGACGTGCCCCAGGTCCGGCTCCTGAGCTTAGGGCTTCTGGGGGTTTTTGTTGCGTTGTCTCTAGTCAAGGAGGATATTGTTGATCGGCAGCTTACTAAAGATTCGATATGAGTTAACGGAGCTCCTTGACGAGGGGCCCGTATTCTCTCTCTACCGAGCAACCGACCGGACACAGTCCAGAGAAGTTCTTGTCCGTACCCTTCGTGAGCCATTCAACAAAGAGACTGCTTTTGTTGAGGCGATTCAGGCAACGGTCGCGCTGCTATCTGAGATCAAGAGCCCCAATGTTGAACACTTCCTGTCTGTTGACGAACACGAAGGCGAGCCGTTTATCCTATCCGAAGCGCGGACCGGTCAGCCGTTCGATGAACGTCTGCGTAAGTTAGCCCCATATTCGGTGCCGGTGGCCATTTCAATGGCCACCCAGATGGCCGATGCGGTGGCTTTCGTCAATGAATCCGGCTTTGTCCACGGCGAAGTTACGGCGAAGAATATCTTAGTTGCTCAAGACGGCAAGATATCCCTCCTGCAGCCGGGGATATGGGTCTCCTACTCGAAGTCGCGACTTGCCGGATCGGCCGTGCTACCAACGATCGCCAACTACTTGGCCCCCGAGGTCAGCCAAGGCACGATGCCTTCTGCCTCCAGTGACGTCTATGCCGTTGGAGTGCTGATGTTCGAAATGCTCACCGGGCGGCCGCCGTTCAGTGGCGACACTCCAATCGCTTTGGCGAGCAAGCACCTGACCGCGCCTGTGCCCAGCCTGCGAGGGCTGAATCCGAGTGTGCCCGGGCCGTTGGAAGAGATTGTCAAGAAGGCGATGAGCAAGGATCCATCCATGCGGTATGCGGATTGTCGTGCGCTACTGAAGGACTTGCGAATCTTGCAAGATGCCGTGCGTTTTGGTCGCTCGATTTCGTGGCCATTTGACGGTGCGGCGGCAGTTGCTCCCTCAGCGGCCGTTGCAGATCCGGTGATTGAGCGGATTAGTACCTCTACCAAATCAAGGCAGTATGAGCCGCCCCAAGTAGCTGAGCAACCTATGCGGTCCCCGAAGAAGAAACAAGAGGAGTTGGACGTCGCGGACCGATTACCAAGGTGGCTAACTGGTGTGGCCTATACCTTTGTTTGTGCGCTGATTCTAATGATCGGGATGTGGGTATTTTGGAGCTTAACGAAACCAAAGCAAATCCCTGTTCCGAACCTGGAAGGAATGCAGGTTGCGCAAGCCAAGCAGCGACTCGAAGCCATGGGGCTGGCGCTTCGTGAAGGCCGTAAGGAGTTTAGCGAGCGCCAGCCCGAAGGCATCATTTTGAAGCTGGACCCGCCACCCAAGAATATGGTTCGCGAAGGAGCTTCAGTCTCCGCCACTATTAGCCGCGGGAGCAAGTTCGTAAAAGTGCCCGACCTAAAGGGAAGGACCCTCGAAGAAGCCAAATCCCTCCTGTTAGGGCTCGATCTGCAAATCGCTGATCCGATCGAGCAACGAAGGAGCCGGGAGCTCGAACCCGGTCGTGTGATGTCAACGACACCCGATCCTAGGAGTAAAGTTGAGCGTGGAACACGAATCCGGCTGACCGTTAGTACCGATAATCGAAATGAGGCAGTATCTCAAATCGCTCAGGCAAGGGGTTCGTATCAGCTACGGATTTCAATGCCCAAAGGCATTGGGACAGTGAACGTGCGGGTTGACATAAATGATATCAGCGGAGCACGAACGATACATGACGACCGGCATCGAGCTGGAGAAGTGTTTGAAATTGAGGCTGACGGATTTGGTGATCCCGTCTATTTCAAGATCTTCTTCAACAATGATCTTGTTAAGACGATTGAGAAATCACCAGGGCAGTCCGCCGGGGTAGCTGAGCCGTGAAGCTAGCGCCATCTATCCTCTCATTCCCACCCGACAACTTCCGTGATCCGGTTCGGCAGTTGCACGGGGCGCAAGTTGACTGGATCCACCTCGATGTTATGGATGGCCAGTTCGTTCCTCCGATCACCTTCGGTGCGGACCTTGCCGCCGCCATTGGCAAGCTGGGGGCGGTTCCGATGGAGGTGCATTTGATGACGAAGTCGCCAGAAGCGCACTTTGATGCCTTTATCGAGGCGGGCTGTCAGCGAGTTATCTTCCACGCCGAGGCAACCGCACACGCCCATTTTCACTGCGCGGCCCTCAGGAAGCGAGGAGTTCAATCCGGCGTTGCCATCAATCCAGCCACACCCGTGGAAGCTATTCTCGCCGTGCTTGATGCGATTGATGTGGCCCTTGTGATGACCGTAAATCCGGGATGGGGTGGGCAGGCTTTCATTGCATCGTGCTTGGACAAGGTCCGTAAGATTCGATCGGTAGCACCAAGCTTGGATATTGAGGTGGATGGGGGCATTGATCCTAACACAATTAGATCGGCCAGGGATGCGGGGGCAAATGTGTTTGTCTCCGGAAGCTACCTTGCCAAGGCCACGAATATCCAGCAAGGCGTGCAGGAGCTACGAGCCGCATGCGGTTGAATGTTGTCACCTCGGCGCTCCTCATTTTTGGTGTTCTCTTACTACTATGTTGGCCCCTAGCGTTGGGTGGTCGTCCACAACCCGATGCCCCTCGAGCTGAACTAGCAAGTTGGGGGGCAAGGGCCCTGACTTACTTCTTGCTGACGAGCATGGCGTTCCTGTCGACCGCGTTCGGTGCTGTGCTCATCATGAGGCGTAACCGGCGCGAGTTTGTCCTTGAAGCGAAGCAGAATGTGCGTGACCTGAT
>JADZDX010000042.1 GCA_020850835.1 Fimbriimonadaceae bacterium | reverse complement strand
TCGCGGGCATTCTGTTCATTGTGGGGATCATCGGATTTGTTGCTGGCCAGGATTCCATTCGCGACCCGGGACAGATTGATGAAGGTGGACTTGCTTGGATCTATTTGGGTGGCGCGGTAGTCATGCTAGTCAATGGCATCATGAGTCATCGCCACACGGTTCAGCTGTACCGAGAGCAAGAAGAAAATGGTTAAGTGTGATTGTGGTCGTACGATTGAGAAAATTCCGTCCTGGTTAGGGACGGTGAAGGTGGATTTTGTTTGTAACAATTGCCCCAACCGCCAGGTGAAGCCAATTTCGCAGCTTCACGCGGAGCAACAGGCGGCCGCCGCCAAGGCTGCCGCAGAAGAGAAGGCAAATGCAGCGGCCATCGAGATGGATGCTGAGCCTGATGAGGCCGACCTAGACGACCTCGACTAGATTAGCCAGCTTCTCCTTCAGCGACGGGGCAGGACAAACTCTTATCGTACATTCCCGATCGGTCAAAGCAACAAGGCCGGCGTTTCCCTTTGCTGAGCATGTCGCACGCCTTCATGATGCGAAGACTTCGAGTCTCGGCCTTCTTCCCCGAAGTCATCCAGAAGATCCAATCCCTGCGTGCCGCTGGCGTGACGTCATCCCAAACATCTCGGGCCTTTTGGGGCGCTGAGGCGAGTGCGCCCGCGAAGTCGTCGGGAACCTCGGGCTCTGGCTCATTGGTGGTCTGGGAAATCGCAAGGTCGATCAACTCTCCCGACCCAATTCCGGCCCGCTGCTGGAGTTCGTTAGGAACCTTTAGCCAGTGCCCACCTTCACCATCGGGCTGTAGAGTCGCCTGAAACGGAGTCTCCTTGATGGTGCCTTCGACCGAGACCATTCCCCGTGACTTGAACTGATTGCTTGCCTCGACGGGAAGGCGAAGGAAGGTCCAGCCTTGTTCGTGTGCCGGGCGGAGGAGTTGTGCTCGGAAGGTGACCATGCCTGAAGTCTACTCGGTACGGCTGGTACGCTCGGATTGTGGACCGAAACCCGCTCTGTTGCCTCCCAACTCCTTTGCACCGGCTTGAGCGAATAGATCTTGGCGTGGAGCTATGGATCAAGCGAGATGACCTAACCGGCTTCGCGCTCGGGGGCAACAAGGGCAGAAAGTTGGAGTTCTTGGCCCAGGAGTGGCTGAGGACCACTCCGACGGCCATTGTTACCTGCGGTGCCTCTGATTCCAACTTCATACGACAACTCGCCGTGCTCGGCCGGATGTTGGGAATTGTAGTTCATGCCGCTGTCATGGATTTGCCCTACGATGAGTTCGCCGGGCGCCCGGAGCGGGTTAGCAAAATGCACCAAGGCGGGAACGAAAGGCTCTCCCGCGAAAGCGGCGCAATCTTCCACAAGTTCCCTGATGATGATTGGGAGGTCTTGTACGGCCATATGCATCGCATCGCCGAAGACCTCGGCCCGAATACGGCGATTGTCCCGGTCGGCGGGAGTTCCCCGCTTGGGGTCTATGCCTTTGTTCAAGCGGCAATGGAAGTGGGTGGCGAATTTGATACGATCGTTTGCGCCAGTAGCAGCGGAAGTACCCAAGTCGGCCTAACGACGGCATTCCAGGGAACGTCGACCAAAGTGGTTGGAATCGCGGCTGACCCAGAACCCGCGTTGGTCGAAGACTTCGCGGATATAAGTCGGCAATACACGGATCGCTTCGGTGGCAAGCCCCTCGAGCCGGAAGACTTCACGCTCGATCTGAGGTTTGTGGGGCCCGGATATGGCGTGCCAAGTGAAGCTGGCCAGAATGCTCAAGCTGTCTTGCTAGGGTCCGAGGGAATCTATCTTGATCCAATTTATTCCGCAAAGGCGTTTGCGGGCCTTCTCAAGTTGGCAGAAGAAGAGCGCCTAGGCAACAAGGTTCTTTTTTGGCATACGGGCGGGTTGCCATCCTTGTTTAGCGAGTATGGCTAATGCTCTGTAATCCATTCGGAACTGGTACGGAAATAACTCGATAGACTCCGAATGCGACAAAGGCTGCAGCAAACAGGCCAAATGCTAGCTGCGCAGGCCCCGAATCCGTGTTAAATCTTCGTCCCTTCACAAAGCCATACAGGCAGGCAAAGGCAGACAGGGTGAACAATGGATAGCCGATGGCACCAAAAGGGTTGGCGTGCCATGACTCTAGCCAGCGGCCATGGATGAGAGCGGTAATACTTGTTGTAAGACCGCATCCCGGGCACAGCCTGCCAAACAAGAACACGCTCGGGCAGGGTGGCAGGCCAAGTTGTTGGTGCGTGCCATGTCCTGACGCATCTGGAATGAGCCATATCCCGCAACCGGTAACAAAAACCCACAGCAAGAACCAGGCCAGATGGCCACCAAGCCGTCGGCGTGAGGTGGGAGCGTCAAAGCTCAGCATGAAAAGCCTCTTGAGGGATGACGCATGCGGGCTGCAAGAATCCCCCCACGACTACCTCCGCAACGCTGATGACTCGCCCCTCTGGGTCTTGGAGAGCAACGAATTTTTGCTCGGGCACGGGCCGCACCCCAACCCGTTGTCCGTTCCAAACATCGCCCGTGAGCTCTCGACTGAGGGAGATCATGGGCATCGGTTGTAGAGCATCCGCCAACGGAACTAGTTGGTCTTGGGATATCTCCTCAACGCCGATCGAATCCTCAACTTTGAAACGACCTACCGCCGTTCGTCGCAGCTCTCGCACGTGCCCCCCGCAACCTATGATCTGACCAAGATCATGGGCAAGCGTCCTTACATAGGTGCCTCCCGAACAGACACAGCGGAACTTTGCTACAGCACCTTGTACGTCCAGCAACGAGAACTCATCAAGGTACACCGTTCGCGGTTCCCGTTCAACTTCAATACCCTGTCGTGCAAGGTGGTAGAGCGGCCGGCCGTCTTTCTTGACCGCACTAAACATGGGCGGGACTTGCTCTATCTCGCCCGTGAAACGGGGCATATATTCAAGAATACTGGTCTCTAAGTCGGGCGGGAGCGGCTTCTCGGCGACGATCTCCCCCTCCGAGTCCTGAGAAGCGGTCTCAATTCCAAAGAGGACCGTAAACTCGTAAATCTTGGGTTCCAAGGGCAGGTATTGCAAGAATCTGGTTGCTGGGCCAACGGCGACTACCAGTGCGCCAGTTGCCAGCGGATCAAGGGTGCCGGCATGACCGACTCGCCGCGTGCCGAGCTTTCTCCGCACGTGGTTCACGACATCGTGAGATGTCAGCCCTTGTGGCTTATCGATGTTGAGGATGCCAAGCATTTCCTAAGTTCCGCGACGAGGTCCCTTTCGGCCTCTTGGATACTACTGGTGAACGTACAACCCGCCGCATTCTTATGTCCACCCCCGCCAAATGATTGAGCCACGACCGAAATGTCGTACTGTTCGCGAGATCGAAGCGAGGCTCGAAGTTTACGACCTGGCGGATGGCGGAGCACGGCCGCAATTTGGACCGTGTGGATGGCTAGAAGTTCGTTGGTCAACCCTTCCGCGTGCTCTTCGGTTGCCCCCGCCGCTTCAAAATCAGGAGCATCTAGCACCGTCCAAGCAAGCCGTCCCCCTTCTTCCAGGCGCATGTTGTGCAAGCCAATGCCGAGCAACTGTGTACTAGCGAGCTCGCGTTTCATATAGGATTCTTGAGAAATTTTGACTATATCGGCCCCAAGCGCTGAGAGTTGGCCTGCAGCCTCGACCGCCTCGGTCGTCGTATTACTATATCGAAAGCTTCCAGTGTCGGTGACAATGCCCGTCAACAAGCACGTCGCGATTTCGGGTGTGATGGTTGCCCCAATTTGGCGAAACAGATCAAAGAGAATGAGGCAGGTGGCAGGGGCGCGGTCGTCAACAATTCTCAAGTCACCCGGAGTGTAGTGGGGCACATGATGGTCAATGACGACCATGGTCGGCACCTGCTCGACAAAGTTACGGATATCTTGGCCTAATCGGTCAAGATTGTTCAAGTCAAGAGCGATCGCCAGATCGGGCTCTTCGGAATCCTTCCATGTTTGATGGATGCGTTCAACTCCCGGGAGAAACTTCAAAGTGAATGGTGTGTGGGTGTCGTGGTGCAGAATCTCGTGATCAATGCCCCGACGATTGAGAAAATGACTCATTGCTAATGCTGAGCCAAAGGCATCGCCGTCCGGATTCATATGGGTTGTGACGACGACCTTTCTTGTGCGGGCAAGCAGGACTTCGAATTCTGCCGCTTGGGCTGGCGAAATGGGCATGGATTGCCGTCAGGATACCTAGGTCAAACCCAAGTGCCGGGATTGGATGCTCTGCAAGAGATTATCTGGATCGTGCTGCTGCTTTAGTCTGCGGAACTCGTCAAGAGCACCAGGCGGAAGGGAGCGTTGATACTGATCGGCGGTTAGTGTTGAATCCTTCGCGAGGTAAAAGCGACCACCCTGATCAATCACTACGTCAGCCATGTCGGAGCACAGTTTCCCAAGGCCATCTTGATGTGCGAAGTCCATAGCTAGGGAGAACCCGTTCAATGCATAAGGCAGGATTTGCGGACTAGCTTTGTGCTGTTTCAGAACTCCAAGGGTACTGACGATCTTCCGTCGAGACTGCATGGATTGGAGTTGCCTGAATAGTTCCAGAGCCTTATCATTGGGGACGAAGGCATGGAATTGGAGCAAGCCAGTTCGATATGCGCGCTCCCATCCTGGAATTGAGTCCAACAGAAAATTGAACTCCGCTAAGGACTCCAGATGTCGCTTGTCGGAGTTGAATGTCCTCGCCGATGCGAATTTCGCGGCGTTAACCCACTTGACCGTTCCAGGTCGGTTGAGGAGGCGCATCAGGCGCCAGGCTTCTGACCGGGGTATTAAGCCTACGAGTGGGGCATGGTGCATTTGATCAGAATCTAACTTCGCCCCATGGGGTGAATAGTTAGCGGAATGGAAGACACCTCGTCCCGATGAATGTTGCATATCCACCCACCCGACCATGTACTCGCTAGTGGCCTCCATTTCGTTGAAACAAGAAAAATGCTCCTCCCAAGTTCTTGGCACATTAGCGAGCACCGAAAGACTTGCTGACTGAATTGGCTGGAGCTTCATGGTCGCCGAAGTGACTGCCCCGAGAAGCCCCATACTTCCGACTCCTTGAGAGGACTGACCGTTTGGGCAGACCAGATCAAGGGCAGTGATCTGCTCACCGATGTTTCCCACCCGAAAAGCGTTCTTGCCATGAATATTCATCGCAACCGCACCTGCGATTGTGACTTTCGCGGTGCCACTAACAACGTTTGGCCAATAGCCCTGCGGCGCTACGGCCCGCCACAACTGTTCAATCGTGACCCCGCCTCCAACCTGAACTGTGCCATCAAGAATGGGGCCGATGGCGTCAAAGCTTTCAAGGGAAATGACAATGCCATCGGGGGTCATCATTGGGGAACCGTAACTCCTCCTTGATCCCACGAAGGACACACTCTTGCCTGACTTTCGAGCCAGCTCGTAGATTTCGCAGATTTGCTCGGGGGTTTCCGGGGCGAGTACATAGGCGTCTGCCCCCGAGGGCTGTCCAAACCCTCGAATATGCTGGACAAGTCTCGGATCAAGGTTCAAACTTGAATTCGCCTCATTAGCCGCCCGGGAATGTGCCGGAAGATAAAGCCGATAAGTTGGTGTGTCGGGCTCAAATAGAACTCACCATTGCGGCCCACTTTGTTGATAATACGACGGGCCGCGATCACTGGATCCATCATGCCTTTCTGGTCGTGATGCGCGGTCATTGGCGTCCGGGTTGGCCCCGGCTTGATGGTTACGACGCTCACCCCATGTCGAGCAAGGCGATTCCTCAACGACTCGGTATAGGCATGAAGGAAAGCTTTTGAAGCATTGTAAACGGGCTGCCCTTGTCGACCTCGGTCTCCCGCAACACTTCCAATTGCGACTAGGCAGCCCTGCTTGGTACGGAGGAAGTGGGTGGCGGCAAGGTTCATCCAAGCAACGGCTCCTGTTACGTTCACGGCAATCATCTCCTGGTCCTTCTGGGTATCAAACTCATCTATCCTGACCGGATTCATGACGCCAGCACAATAGATCAAGAGGTCCAAGCCACCCAATGCTGCTGCAAGGGATTCAAAGGCTTGCGGGATATCTGAGGTCTGTTGGATGTCAAACGGAAAGAATGTTGCTTCCGATCCCTCAAGGGACTCAAAGTTCCGACCCACAGCCGCGACCCGCACTCCATCCGCGAGAAGCGCACGGACAAGTTCAAGGCCGATACCTGATGTGCCGCCTACCACAATGGCCCGGGTTGGTTTCATTAGCTAAGCCTAGGACGTTACACAACAACGTAGCGCGGCAGGACCCAGTTCCAATACACTATGTGCAAGCAAATTATGTGTGGTATCGCAGGATATGTTGGGCCCCGTAAGGCGGTGGACGTCGTTTTCGATCAGCTGAAGCGGTTGGAGTACCGTGGGTACGACAGTGCTGGTGTCGCGTACCTAGAGAATGGCGATATCAATGTGCTGAAGCGGGCGGGCAAGCTAAACGAGTTAACGGGCTTGATGGCTGATGGCACTCCGAATGTTCACCTTGCGATTGCTCATTCACGCTGGGCAACCCACGGCGCGCCGACTGATGAGAATGCCCATCCTCACTTCGATCAGTTCGAACAGATCTCGATCATTCATAACGGGATAATTGAGAACTACCTTGACCTCAAGGCCGAATTGGCTCAGCAGGGAAGTGAGTTCAGAAGTGATACGGATACGGAAGTTGCCGCTCATGTGATCGGGTGCGAGTACACGGAAGGTGTTGCTCTTGAGGAAGCCGTTCGTCGTGCAGTGAAGCGTTTGCGCGGAGCCTATGCCTTGGTTGTGGTCAGCAAGCGCGAGCCGGAGAAGATTGTTTGCGCCCGCAATGCTTCTCCCTTGGTCATTGGCCTTGGCGAAGGGGAGACCATGCTGGCAAGCGACATTCCGGCTCTCCTCCCCTATACGAGAAGCGTAATCATTCTTGAGGATGACCGAATTGCCGTACTTCTGCCCGAAGGGGTGAGGGTAACGAACCTTGATGGGCAGGAACTTCCGGTAACTCCACTGCACATTGACTGGGATGTTTCCGCGGCTGAGAAGGGCGGATACGAGCACTTCATGCTCAAGGAGATTCACGAGCAGCCCGAAGTAGTGCGCCAATGCTTGGCCGGGCGCGTTGATGATAAGGGCCGGGCGAGACTCGACAATGTGTTCGGCCAGTCTGTCTGGAACAACACGGATCGCATCGTGATTGTTGCTTGCGGAACAAGCTACCACGCAGGGTTGATGGGTAAGTACCTGTTTGAGAAACTCTTACGGCTTCCTACCGACGTGTTTCACGCTAGTGAATTCCGTTACGGTGATCCGGTGCTCTCGCCCAACTCATTGGCCCTGTTCATCAGCCAGTCTGGGGAGACAGCCGATACCCTGGCCGCGCTCAAGCTTTGCCAAGCGCGGCGTATCCGAACGCTCGGGATTGTCAATGTGATTGGCAGTAGTATTGCCCGCGAATGTGATCGCACAATCATCACCCAAGCAGGCCCGGAGATCAGCGTCGCGAGCACCAAAGCCTTTACGGCCCAGGTCATCGCCTTGGTCTTGCTGATGCTCCATGTGGCCCAGGAAAAGGAGATGCCGGGGGTCAGGGTGGAGGAGATCACTAGGGACCTCCTTGAGCTACCCGAACTGGCGCAACGGGCCATGCTAGCCGAAGGGGAGATCATCCGCGCCGCCGAGAAGATGCGCGACGCAAAGCTCGTTTTCTTCCTTGGGCGGGGGGCCGATGCCCTCGTGGCGTTGGAAGGCGCCTTGAAGCTCAAGGAGATTGCCTATGTAGCAACGCAAGAATCACCAGCTGGAGAGATGAAGCATGGTCCTCTCGCTCTCGTAGAGAAGGGCGTTTTCGCTGTGATGGGGGCTACCGAATCGGAGATGCGAGAGAAGTTGGCCAGCAACATCAAGGAAATGCAGGCTCGAGGTGGCCAAGTGCTCGCTATCACAACGGAAGGAGATGACTTAATCCCGAAGATTGCTGAGTTTGTTGTCCGGCTTCCGAAGTCCGGGTCTGAGTTCCTAAACGCCTTGCTGAGCATCATCCCGATGCAATTGCTCGCCTATCATTTGGCTCGCTTAAATGGATGCGAAATCGATCAGCCTCGGAACCTCGCCAAGAGCGTTACGGTCGAGTAAGAAGAGGCTTGGCACGGACTTTGCAGGAACTGGGCTGTTGCGTTCTCGTAGTTTATAGTCAAGCCGGGTGGTTTGGGCGGTGCTCGATACGTTCTGCGAAGCAACATGGAGGTGCCCCTTTTGAATAGTAATCTTGCGGACCAGGTAGGCGATAGTACGGATCAAAGGAGAAGATGTTCGTTCGTGGCTGGCGAGCGGCTTCCAAATTGCACTGAACTTGAGCCAGTGAAGCTCTCTGTTGGTTATCGGATCGCCAAAAGGGTTACGGATATAGTCTTGTCCGCGATTTGGCTGCTCATATTGTCACCGCTTTTCCTTGTAACCATGTTGCTGGTCAAGCTCTACGACCGAGGGCCAATCTTTTACTGTTCAACACGCGTCGGGATATGCGGAACCCCAATCCCGTTTTGGAAGTTCCGAACCATGGTCCAAGATGCCGATAAGTTACTGGACAGCCTTAAGGAGCACAACGAAAAGGACGGCCCGGTGTTCAAGATCAAGTGCGACCCCCGAGTTACGCCAATCGGGAGATTCTTGCGGCGCTATAGCCTTGATGAGTTACCGCAGTTGCTGAGCGTGCTGAAGGGAGAGATGAGTATGGTGGGCCCGCGACCTCCCCTGCCCCATGAAGTGTTGCAGTATAGCGAGCTTGATTTGCAGCGCCTTCGGGTCAAGCCAGGCATCACTTGCTTTTGGCAGGTCAGCGGTCGCAGTAACTTAAGCTTCCAAGAATGGATGGAACTGGACCGGCAATATGTTGAGCGCATGAACTTCTGGTTGGATATGCAATTGATTCTGCGAACTCCCCTCGCCGTTATTCGCTCGAGTGGTTCCTACTAGTACGTTTCGTATGGAGCCACGATTTCCAACTGTCGCCGTCTGCGGTCTGCCGATCCTTGCAGCCAGCTATTCGGATACGGTGGCCGAACTTGCCCGGCGCGTCCGAGAAGGCATTGGCACGCGGGTTGTTACCCTGAACCTTGAGATGGTCGCTCGCTCGCGGCGTGATCCAGATTACGCGAATTGGATTCGCACTGCGGATCTTATCCTGGCCGACGGGATGCCGGTTGTTTGGGCAATGAAGCGTAAGGCGAGAGCCTTGCCGGTGGAGCGGATCGCGGGAGTAGACCTGACCGCAGACCTTTTGAGAGTTGTTGAGGCCGAGCGGATAGGAATCATCGGGGGGGAAAACCCGCGGGCCACCTTGGACAAACTCAGGATTCCTGGCTCAGATTGTATCGGTATCAATTCGAGTCGCTTAGCTGCAACTGATGAGACTATTGATGCAGTTGCGCGTGAAATGGCGAGCCGCAGTTTGATCTTTCTGGCTCTTGGGGTTCCCAAGCAAGACATTTTCGCCATTGGACTTAGATCGAGGATGCCCCAGGCCGTACTAATTCCCAATGGTGGCAGCTTTGAACTCCTTGCTGGTCAAAAGAAGCGGGCCCCGCAGTGGATGCAAAGGCTGGGTGGTGAGTGGCTCTTTCGACTATGCGTTGAACCGAGGCGCCTTTGGAGGCGGTACCTGGTGGAGTACTGGGGGGGTGTAGTTGGGATTCTGCTTGATCGGCCAATCTAAAAAGTGGAATCTGGGTCTCATGAATCTAGAATGCTTTTCCGAGAAAGTATTGGGTGCGTCGTTCGTCATAGCTATAAAATCCAGTATCATAGGCCGTTGTCGGGAGCGAATCCGACGCACTGGACGTTGCACTGGTAGGCTCATTTTATGTTCAAGTTCCACTTTAAGCGCGGGTTAATCTTTGCTGTTCTTGGTCTATTGGCTGGCGGCTTATTGGCTTGGTTTACGCCGAAGATCTACGAAGCAACGGCTGAACTTCTGCTTGGTGGTGCCGCCGTAAGTAATGCGCAAGCCACCTTAACGCCCGATGTCCAGCGCATTCTCAACTCGGGGCAAGCGGATGATCCTCAGACTGAGTTGCAGGTTATTCGATCTAACTCGATCTTCTACCAGGCACTGCGAAACGTTGCTCAGGCAAAGAATCAGCCTGACTTGATGCAGAATTTCGTTCCCTTGTATCTGATGTACGATGTCTTAACTCCCGAAACCCGCACAACGGCCACTGTGGAAGGTAGCGTCGCTACCATCCGCGTGCACGCCAATGATCGTGACCTTGCCCAAGATATCTGCGCCCAGGTGACTGAGGTTTACAACGAATTTAGGAAGACCAATGCCCAGAACGGCCTCCAGAACGCCATTAGATACCTGACCGCTCAAGAAACGGCATCAAAGAAGTCCCTTACTGAGGCTGAGGACAAATACAAGCAATACTCTGCGGAGAACGCAATCGTTGATATCACGGCAAGCAACAATGTTGCGACCACAACCGAGGGATCGGCATTGCAGAAATTGCAGGAGTACCGAGGGCTGTCTGAGGCTGCCGAGGCTGAAGTTGCATCCCTGCAGCAGCAATTGAGTTCGGTGCCCGAGATGGTTGATGGAAGTTCAACAGATCAAATCAGCTCAAAGGTAGCCACCCTTGAGAGCAACTTGGCGGCCGCGAGAATTGAGCTAGAGAGACTGCGGGCTCGCTACTATGAAGACAACCCCAAAGTAGTTGAGGCGGCTCAGAACACTCGGGCGCTCATGGCTGAGCTTGAAAAAGCAAAGAAGGAAGCTCTGTCTACGGTTGTCAAGAGTCGAACTCCAAATCCTGTCTACCAGAACCTATTAAATGCCTTCTTGACGGCGAAGGCTCGTGCCGAAGGGTTACGGCGCCAGGTTGATGCCGCCGATAATTTCCACCGTGAAATCAACGAGCGCCTTAGTGCATTGCCCACGAACGAAGCGCAGATCCGACAGCTTTCAAGGGACTTGAACTTGGCTGATGGAAACTACCGCCGCGTTAAGGCGCAACTTGATGACCTTCGGAGCCGAGAGGCCAATTACGCTCGCTATGCAACTGTCATCAACCCTGCGCGGGCTTTTGAGCAACCCGTAGCACCAGATATCTCCAAATATCTGTTTATTGGTACGATCGCTGGCCTCTGTGTTGGTCTTATCTACAGCTTTGCCGTTGAAGCGATGCGCCTACGAGTGCACACTTCCCAGCAGCTTTCCGAGCTCACTGGACTTCCTGTCGTTGCGACGATTCCAGCCATGGGGCGAGGTAAGCAAAAGGGCCTTCGAGCTTACGCTGCCGAAGGAAGCCGACCGAGCGAAAGCTTCAGGCACATGGCCTTTACTTTCTTGGCTAAGGATCACTCCTTGCCTCGAACAGTGATGTTCACAAGTGTCGGCTCAGTCGCCGGACGGACCAGCAGCGCACTTCAATTTGCAATGGGTATAGCCCACAGCGGTAAGAGAGTTCTGCTTGTGGACGCAGACCCAGTCCGCTTCCTTGCCACAAAGGCATTTGAGGCGGAAGGACGAACAGGATTCTCCGATTTGCTTGAGCGACAAACCCTTCCGGGTGATGGTGCAGACGTCGTGATGGGTACGGTGCATGAGAACCTTTCGTTCTTACCTGCTGGATCAGCAATGGCGAAGTCCGCCTCTGACTACACCGATGAGCAATTGCAGGGAGTACTGGAGCACTTGAAGTCGGTAGCAGATGTGATTGTCTTTGACACGCCTCCCTGCGATGTGTTCGCTGACGCCACTCGGCTGTCGGAGACAGTCAATGAGGTATTTATGGTTGTCTCGGCAAACTCAACAAATTATGCTCAGATTCCAAATGGTTATGAGCTTTTAACTCGAGCAGGAGCCAAGGAAGTTAGTCTGGTTCTTACCGATGCCTCTCCCACCGAGGAGCCGTTTACCGGTACTCAGTCCTACGCTAAGTCAGCCTAATGGCCCAAGCCAGACGAACGGATAGGCTAGGAGGGTCAATCCTTCAAACACCGGATCAGATTCGGCACAGGATGGCCGAAGGTCGGCGCTTGGCACTCCTGCAAGGGACTCGCGGGCTCCTGTACTGGAACCTGATTACGATTGGGCTAATCTTTGCCCTGTTGCTACTGCCAGGGAGTGACGTTATCGCCGGAAACCTTAAGTACGTCATGTTTAATGCTGTACTCTGTTCGGCTGTAACGTGGTGGAGACTCGGAGTGCCGATACGGTTCATTTGGCCCATTCGCTTTGTCATTTTGGTACAGGTTTGGTTGACGCTATGTTCCTACTTGGCAAGTATGCAGCTAGCTCGAACGAATGACTTTGAAACCTCAAATTATTTCCTCATTGCTACCATCATCTACTTCGTTAACACTGCGACGATTAGTCATGTATGGCATGAGTATCGCAAGTGGATCCTGAATGCATTATTGCTAACCGTTGGGATCTCCTGTGCGATCGGGTTTCTGCAATTCTTGAAAGTTCCGCCCGCTTTGGCCATTGCCAGGATTTACAATAGTAATACAGAAATAACAGCCTGGGGTGCCGACCAGTTTGGGATGGTTGCGTATGGCGCTGGGTCAGTGCGCGCTGTTGGTCTAGGGGCATGGCCAGAATGGCTTGCCTTCCATGGTCTACTCGGCTGGGGAATCATTGCATCCAGGCTGTACCGCCGTCCGCTAGCCGCATGGGAAGTAGCGTTAGCATCCTTCTTCTTGCTAGTAACCCTGATGGCCCAGTCGCGGATCATGTACATTTCTGTGGCTGTATGCACCCTCGTTTTCTTATACTTGCTTGTTAAACGCGACAGAAAGAATGGAAAGCGCTATTTGGTAGCCTTTGTAGGCGTGCTCATCCTGTTGGTTGCGGTAGCGGGTGAGCGCCTGGGCTATGCATTACAGACCAACGTTAAGAAGGATAACGCCTTGCAGTATCGCCAGGATATTGGTTGGCAGCAAATCTACAGCATCATGGATGAGCGCCCTTGGACTGGTATTGGCCCCGACGATCGTCTTGTTTGGAATGTGCGGCGAACGGTTCCCGATCGCTATACCCAAGGGGCCTTTGTTGATAATGGGTTTCTACTGCTCTTGGGCTGGGGAGGGTTGCCCGCTCTTGCGCTTTTCCTACCCATAATCTTACTTGGGCTAGGGTCAGCCTTACTCATTGTTCGTGATCGGAACATTAGCTTTGAGCGTAGACAAATGGCTTTCATCGGAGGGCTCTCCATGGGGCTTGTTCTTAACAATATGATGTTAAACAATGGGTTCACCAACCTGTGGATGAACTGCATCATCGCGGCGATTGGCGGGATGGCAACTCCGAATTCGGACGAAGTCAATCAAGAGCTACAAGCTCGCTACCATATCCGTCGCCGCCGACAATCTCAGGACGCGATCAGCTACGCTGCGACTACCGAGTAGCCGCAACAATCTTCTTGGCGGCCTCTTGCATAGATTGCGCCGGCATAATCCTGCTCCCCGAAAGGATTGCGCGACCTTCTTCAGCGGCGGTCCCCTCAATTCGGGCGACAACTGGGATATCAATATTCAGTTCGTCGAATGCCTGCAATATCCCTTTGGCAACTTCGTCGCATCGAGTGATCCCTCCAAAGATATTGATTAGAATCCCCTTCACATTGGGATCCATCATGACGAGTTCAACGCAGCTCTTCACGCGTTCAGCTTGGGCACCTCCCCCAACATCAAGAAAGTCCGCTGGCTGTCCGCCGGCGGCCTTGACCTCATCCATTGAGCACATCACAAGGCCGGCACCGTTACCAATGATTCCCACATCACCATCCAGTTTTACATAGGCAATCCCCCGTCTGGCGGCTTCCGCTTCAATGGGATCTTCTGCGCTATCGTCGGCAGTTTCTTGATACTCAAGTTGTCGGTACAGGGCGTTCTCGTCAATTGAGACCTTGGCGTCGGCAGCGAGTAGCTTGCCTTCGGGCGTCAAGGCACAAGGGTTAATCTCGATCATGTCTGCGTCAGCATCCAGATAGACCTTTACGAGTTTCTTGATCATCGAGATCATTTGGCTACGTGCAAGAGCTGGGATATTTGCTTTCGCGACTGCTTCACGGAGTTCGTAATCCGAAAGCCCCCAAGCTGGATCAACGTGGACTTTTACAATCGCATCCGGGTTCGTTGCAGCGACCTCTTCAATTTCCATGCCGCCCTCCTTACTGATCATTACGACCAGCTTTGCCGCAGCGCGATCCATAAGAACGCTCAAGTAGTACTCTTCCGCGATGTCGATTTGTTCTGCGACCAGTACCTTTTCAACGACCATTCCAGCCGGGTTCTGAATGCTGACCAAACGTTTGCCGATGATCTCCTTTGTGAAGTCTGCCGCTGCTTGAGCATCGTCAAAAAGCTTTACGCCCCCCGCTTTGCCACGGCCCCCCATCAGGACTTGTGCCTTCACGACAACCTTGCCACCAAACTTTTCGGCAATGACCTTGGCTTCCGCTGGGTCGCGGGTGACCTCACCACCGGGTACGGGCACACCGTGCCTAGCTAGGAGGTCTTTAGATTGGTATTCGTGCAGCTTCATGGAACCCCTACAGGGTACCCGCGAGGGATAATGACGCGATGGAAGAAACAAATTATGAGGGATGGCGGTGCGCGGTTCTTCGATCGGGCGAGATGTCCGCTTATGTCACCCTCGACGTTGGACCGCGAGTCATTGGCTTAGAGTTTGAGGATTCTGGGAACCTCTTCTATATTAAGCCAGAGACTCGCGGACGAACGGACCTAACCGGATACAACGGCTACGGTGGTCATCGTGTTTGGACCTCGCCCGAGCTCACTTCCCGGACGTACGAGCCAGAAAACAGTCCAGTGGATACCTGGATTGGCCAGGCTCAGGATGAGAACCCAACCCTCACCGCGAGTTATGGGTTTCGCCCCTTGCTAGGTCCGTCGATGTTGGAGAAGACCCTCTTTGTTTCCCCCTTTGCTGGAGGTTTTGAACTCGCACACCAAGTCCACAATGTTGCCCCTGCCGTTCAAGAAGTGGCCCCTTGGGCGATTACGGTGATGCGACCAGGTGGCGAATGCCTGATCCCTGGGCATGTGACAACTCCCATGCCGGCTGCCGCCAAGCTACCGTCGCGCTCCATCGTACTTTGGCCCTACACGCGGCTAGATGACCCTCGATACACCTGGGGAAATGATGCGATACGCCTGCAGCAAAACCCCCTGATTGATGGTCAGACCAAGTTTGGCGCTTTTGTTGAGAAGGGAATCGCTTGTTATGTCACGGACGGATTCTTGTTTGTGAAGCGATTTGGCGCGGACCTTCGCGGGCAGTATCCGGATTTCGGGGCTAACTTTGAAGCCTTTACCCGTCATGACATGCTGGAGGTAGAAACCCTCGGGCATATGCGGCGCCTCGCAACCGGAGAATCCGTTCTGCACTATGAATCATGGTTTGTATTTCGTCGAGAATTGCCAGCCGGTGACTTGACCGCATGGTTTGACGACCTCTTGGAAGAGACGAACCGCTTAAGATTCGCAAGAACCTAGTAACGCAAATGTTGGTCTAACGAGGTGCCCAAGTGTAAACTGGGGTGGTTTGGCACTCTGCTTGCCATCCTCACTTGATTAGACCATGCGTTATCTTGCCCTAGCAATTACTGGACTCTCGACTTGTGCTTTTGCCCAGCGCGCTAATCCGATCCCCGTTAACCCAGATTGGATTGAGCAGGTCGAGCCCACTGGATGGATTCCGCTTGATTCGTCAGGAAATCCGGTAGGCCCACTGCATTCGTATCAGCCCCCTGCCAATATGCGCGCAGCAAGCTGGAAATACGCCTTCGATAGTATGAATTCACAGGCAAATGCCCTCCCCGCGACGGGGACTACGCCAAGTAGCTTGCAGAGTTTATGGGTTATTCCGGGGAATTATCGGGCCTATATGTGGGCCAACGACGCTACTGCCCTTAACACGGGAACCCAATACGGCCTCGCAAAGGGTGCGTATATTGCGTTTCATTGGAATCCAGCTGCGACAAATCCAGCCTCAGGCACCCAGAATTTCGCCGCGAAGATTTACTCCGCTCGCCAGTTTGATGGCACAGGAATTGGCCCGGCTTACGGTCAAGCCCTCAGTGGTGTTATGGTCACGGTTGCGAATCTCGCCGTGGGGTCAAGCCCATATAAGGCACTCCCGTTTGACCTTAGCAGCCTTTCTGGAACAATCCCGCTCCCTGGGGGGATGAGCACGTCTAACGCCGCCTCGATCATCGTTGAGCTTGGCACTTACACGGGTTCGGACTTTGTGCCATTTAATCCGCTGGTTGTTTGTTCTCCGCTCTTTGGTAATATGCTAGCGCCTGGAGAACCGCGCTTCCCAGGCACCAATGTTTCCCGATCAAGTGATCTGTATTGGGCTGACGATGCAAGCGTATTCACGCCGAGCCCAAGTTATACGTTTGAGGACTTTACAAATACTGCTCAGGCCAGTTTTCCATTCTGTGAACTCTACTCGGGCGATACGGAGCCAGATCCAACGCCAGCTAATCGGCACGGGATCATTCAACCCGCCATTTCCCTGCTAGTGGATCAAAACGCGAAAGAGATAACCGGAACCCTGACCTTTTTGGATCAAGTTGATTCCAGCCGGCTCCCCAAAACGGCCACGATGCAAGTTTATGATGCGAGTGGGGTGAATCTCCTGAGTACCCAGACCGTTGCCTTGGGCATTGGGCAGACCTACAAGATCGGGGATCCGAACCCCGCAACCGGTGGTTCCTACGTTGTTCGGTATGTGCAGAACAACACCTGGTTGAGTAAGCGATCCGGGGTCATTGACACGACGAGTAGCCCATCAACTGTAGCAAACTTGGTTCTGACTAATGGCGATCCTGATATGAGCCAAGAAGTCGATGCCGCCGATATTGACCTTGTCATAGCCAATTTTGGAATGATGAATGTTGACGGGCTGGGGGGTGATGTCGACCTCTCTAATGAAGTTGACGCCGCGGATATTGATCTTGTCATTGCCAACTTTGGGTCAGTCGGCCAGTAACCGCACCTGCCACAATCTAGCTAGATGAAGATCCTGGTGATTGGATCAGGTCCCATCGTGATTGGACAAGCCGCGGAGTTTGACTATGCGGGAACCCAAGCATGCCGGGCCCTGCGGGAAGAAGGGCACGAAGTCGTACTCATCAATTCGAACCCCGCCACCATCATGACCGATCAAGAGACGGCAGATCGGGTCTATATCGAACCTCTAACGCCCGAGTTTTGCGCAAGGGTCATTGAGCATGAACGGCCGGATGGCTTACTTCCAACGCTTGGTGGGCAGACTGGACTCAACCTCGCTTCCGCTCTTGCTCAGAATGGCACGATTGAAAAGTATCAAGTCAAGCTTCTTGGAACGCCCCTTTCGGCTATCCAGCAGGCCGAAGACAGGGAAGCATTCCGGGCGCTCATGCGGGAGTTGAACGAACCAGTACCGGAGAGTTGGATCGTCGAGTCCGAAGCTGACTTAGAGGCGGTTCTAGAGGTCGTCCCATATCCGTGCATCGTTCGCCCGGCCTACACGCTTGGAGGTACGGGCGGTGGCATCGCCAAAGATCGTGAAGAACTTCGTGCGATTGGGGGAAATGGCTTGAAACTCTCTATGCGTTCCCAAATCATGGTGGAGCGCTCACTTCTTGGTTGGAAAGAGGTTGAGTACGAAGTAATGCGCGATGGGGCCGGAAACTGCATTACGATCTGCAACATGGAGAATTTCGACCCCATGGGTGTCCACACGGGAGACTCAATTGTGATTGCTCCGAGCCAGACCTTGAGCGATATTGAGTACCACATGTTGCGAACCGCATCGCTCAAAATCATTCGGGCCCTCAAGATCGAGGGTGGGTGCAATGTCCAACTGGCCCTTTCGCCAGAGAGCTTTGACTACTACATCATTGAGGTGAACCCCCGGGTATCCCGATCCTCCGCCCTAGCTTCGAAGGCCACTGGCTATCCGATTGCCCGTGTTGCGGCAAAGATTGCCGTTGGCAAGACGCTCGATGAAATTGAGAATCAGGTCACGGGAACGACAAAGGCTTGTTTTGAGCCAGCTTTGGATTACTGCGTGGTCAAGATTCCCCGATGGCCCTTCGATAAGTTTGAATCGGGGGATCGAACGCTTTTCACTCAAATGAAAGCTACTGGGGAGGTCATGGCCATAGACGGGTCCTTCGAAGCGGCGTTCCTAAAAGCAATCCGTGGCTTAGAGGTTAAACCCAAGGACTTGTGGCATCCCAAGTTTGCGGGCCCACGACCAACCATGGGCACTCAGTTTTCTGGTGCGGCAATGCCGGATGAAGACCTTGAGCAGGCCATTCGAATCCCAACCGACGAGCGGCTCTGGGCCATCGCGGAAGGCTTGCGTCGTGGTTGGGACTTAGCTCGGATTAATGCCTTGTGCCGAGTGGACCCGTGGTTCCTCGAAAAAGTCAGAGGAATCGTAGCCGTGGAGCAATCTTTGCTCCACTTGGATGATTTCGTGACCCAGCCGGAGCTGATGGATGGGATCATTCGCCGTGCGTTTGAGCTTGGCTTCAGCTATGACCTCATAGCGGGTTATCTTGGGATAACCGGAGAATTAGTAGCCGACATGCAGAGCCAGAGAAGTGCGATGGCTGGATTGGCCAATCCTGAGCTCGTGGCTACGGGGCAATTCGAGCGAGCTATTGACGAGCTTGGCAAGGCAATTCAAGGCGAACCTCAAGCAAGGGCTGAGTTTGAGGCATTCTGGAACAAATACGACTCGTCCGATCCCGCCTTTTGCGCCCGCTTCTACGCGGTGAGCAAGCTCCAACGATACTCGGAGGGACTCGTGTTCAAAATGGTTGATACTTGCGCTGGTGAGTTTGAGTCAAAAACGCCTTACTTTTACTCAACGCTGGGCGTTGAAAGCGATCGAGTTTGATCCAAGGCTGGCTGCCCGAGATGGATTCGAACCACCGTTACCTGGGCCAGAACCAGGCGTCCTGCCACTAGACGATCGGGCAAAATGCAAGCGCGGCAACGAGAATACCTCGTGGCCGCGCTTGCTTGATCCTAGCGGGACGACTTCTTGACCGGAGCGCCTGCCTTTGGATCTCCCTCAGAGGGTGCCTGATCCTTAGGTTGGCCTTTCCCGCCTCCCTTCGGTTCAGGTGAGTTTTCCTTAAACCACTGGTCCAATGACTCTTCCTTCTTGGGGCCAGAGTTGGTGCATCCCACCAAGAGGAGAGATGCACCGACGACAAGCACAAGATGCTTAAATGTCATTCAAGATCCCAGATGTATTTGTCTTTGTCAAATACTCGGCCTTGAAGCGTTCCAAGCGGGTTACAACCCTCCATGGTGCGCTTGACCCATACCGACTTGACGCTGCCATCTGCAAACCCAGCGACGACATGACCATCTTTCAACCCAGGCTGAGTGCCAACTTTGACCTGGTTATGGAATGGCCACATGCCACCGTAGGCGAGCCAGAAGTCCGGAACGGAGCAGGTGTTCAAACACCACCCGTTCGTGTACTGATAGCCAGTATTGTCGCTTCCAGGGCCCACGAACATACTTCGAGGTCGAAGAATATTGTTGTTGATGTCCCGGTCGCATGGAGCTTCAATGACCCAGTTCCCTGCGCCATAGATGGCGCCACTCGGTGTTCGCCACCAGATACTCGACGCCCACTGAAGGGTTCCAGAAGGGTTGCCGATCTCGCCTAGTGCAAGGGAGTATGAAGTTTGACCACCCTGGGCCTGCGGCAGGTTTCGCCATGGGCTGAAGAATAGGTAGTTGTAGCCTATGTTGGTTCGCACCATTAACGCATACAGCCGTTGTTGTGGCGTAAGGTTATTGACATTCCACCCACGATCTTGTGCGTGATCACGAATGATGCGCATCTTGTCCTTCCCCCAAGGTTCTAGCGCACTGAAGAACACGTCCTCGTTCTTCACATAGGGCATCATGACCATGCCGGGAACGGTATCGGGTGGACCGCAGCCCCAGCACCCAACATAGCCGCCCGAATTTGACCGTGGCATGTGATCGTCGTTATCCGTCGAATACATGTTGTGGGCCATGGTTATCTGGCGCATGTTGCTGATATCAATGGTTTTCATGGCCGCCGCCCTTGCTTGAGCAAACACGGGGAAGAGAATGGCAG
>JADZDX010000041.1 GCA_020850835.1 Fimbriimonadaceae bacterium | reverse complement strand
GGATTCGCGGCTTTTCACCCTTAAAGAGTTCGGGCTCGCCTTCCAGCCTACGTCGCTGGCTCTTGCTCTTGTGGAAGAACATGTGATTGTTCGCGCTCTTGCGCCGGGTGATTTTCCCCGTTCCCGTGATCTTGAACCGCTTCGCTGCCGTCTTGTGCGTTTTGATTTTCGGCATCTTTTTTCTTACCTTCGGTGGCCTTGGTCTTTGGCTTTGGTATGAGAACCATCACCATTTGCCGGCCATCAAGAGAAGCTTGCTTTTCAATCGTCGCGAGGTCCGCGAGCGCTTCGGCAATCTTCGTCATTCTTTTCAGTCCATTCTCGGGGTGAGCGATCTCACGAGCTCGGAACTGGCAGACAGCCCGAACTTTGTCACCTTCTTCAAGGAACTTGCGGGCCCTGCGCAGGAGCGTGTTAAGGTCGTTGTCTCCCGTGTTAGGACGTAACTTTATACCCTTTACGTCCTGAACTTTGCGCTTCCCTTCTTTATCGCGCTTCTCGGTCTCGTACTTGTACTTGCCGTAATCAACGATTCGGCAAACGGGTGGTTGGGCGTTCGGCGCAACCATGAGGAGGTCAAGGCCCTGATCTCTTGCTTCAGCAAGCGCTTGACGACTTTGCATGATTCCGAGTGCTTCGCCGGCTGAACCGATTACGCGAACTTCGCGGAATCGGAGCACTCGCTCGTTCACGGGGGGACCTTCGTCCCGTGGTTGATACCTACGGAAGCCTGGCTTTATCGCTGTCCACCTCGACGGATGGTCGAAACAATTGTCATCACTCGCATTATATCTTCGGTTGGCATTTCAGGACACATCATCATTGTTGTTGAAAAGCGCACCATCTGGCGCAATTTCCCTTATACTTACCTCCATGTTTGCAAAGAATCTTTCGATTTCTGGATCACTAATACTTCTTGTTGGCTTAGGAATGGTCGTGAACTCCGCCTCCGCCCAGGTCCTTACTTCACGCTATACAAAGCTAAACCACAACTATGTCTTTGGCGCAGGTGGGGACTCCAACACTGGGGACGACCTCTGGGAGCGAAGTGATATTGAGCCGACCAGCAGCCACGGGCTCACGTTCACGGATAGCACAGGCGGTTCGACCCCCACCCCCTATACTGCCGGTGTTGACGTTGATATTAACTTCACCACAACGGTTACTGGCATATTGCCCACATTTACAGGGATCACGTCTGTCCACGACACCGACTGCACTGGTTTGGCGACAGGGGCGGGCTCGGCCTTAATGTTCTCGAACAATCCGGGCAACATGTCCGAAATGATTTTTTTCCTCGCCCGACCACGACGATATTCCATGATCGGCGTAGCCTCGCAGGTGGGCGGCGGTTTTTCTGAAGTCACGGTTCGCCGTTGGGATGGCTTCGCTTGGACCATCTTTCAAACAACGCTTTTCCTACCTGGATCAGTTGGCTCCTTCAACTGGGCGGGAACCATGCCCATGGGTCAATTCAAGGTGATCTCATCGAGTGGAGCCAATGCTTTTAATGACCATCGCGAGGCCCACGCCGACTACGACCTCCAGATGCTCCCCTCACCTGTCGTCATCAATGGGCGCGTAACGCTCACCGACTATGTTGCCTCGATGGCAAATGAAGTCGTCACCATCGAACTCAAGAACAACTTAGGTGTGATGGACGTGATTCCCAACGTGCCCTTAACAGCCAATGGCGACTTTTCATTTTCAACGGCCATGACCGGCTGGCACTGGTTGCGGATTCGGGGCCTGACTTGGGTAGCTCATAACTCTGGTTGGTACAACCTGGTCGATGGCGTCAACACGGCAACTCCCGTTATTCTGCAAAACGGAGACGTAGATGCCAGCAATGAAGTCGACGCCGCCGACATTGACGAAGTCATTGCTCACTTTGGCGAGAATTCGGGGGGTGGCCCCTACTTTAGGCCAGCCGATGTTGACGGTTCAACCGAGGTTGACGCTGCCGATATTGACGTCGTCATTGCCCACTTCGGCAACGTAGAGAACTAGCTCTAGCGACCGCAGCAGCGGCAACCCTTGTGCGAGCGAATGGCGTTGACCACGTGGAAAACGATGAGCATTGTCGCTCCGAAAATTGACAGCCATGTTGCGGCGATGGGAACTTCTTCAAGTCCGTCGCCAGCATGGCTGTGCGGGTGGCCAAAGAGTACGTGCCTTCCTATCAAGGTCACCATCCCGAGCCCAAACAAGATAGCCAAACGCCAATCGCCATGCTTGCGGAGTCCGCTTCGAACGGCGAAGAGTCCAGCTACAATAGCCACGGCAAAGAAGGCGACTTCCAAGGCGTCAGAGGCGATGAACTCAAGGCCATAGGCAGAAATCAAACCCATGGCCAAGCCGGTCAATACACAGTGAACGGCGCAAAGGGTGCTCGCGGCACCGCCGACCTTATCCCAGTTCACCACTCGGCCCGGTTTCACCCCCTGATTATGACAGAATGAACTCGTGAATCAAGCTGAAGCCCGCGACGAAATCTGCCGAATCGGGCGACTCCTGTGGGAGTGCGGTCATGTTGGCGCAGTTGAAGGCAACCTTTCGTGCCGGATTGATGGAGGGACCTTGTTGTGCACCCCCACGGGTAAGAGTAAGGGTGACCTAACCCCGTCCGATTTGGTCCTGACCGACCTCGAAGGCAAATCCCTGGATGGCGGGCAACCCAGCAGTGAACTCCAGCTTCACTTGGAGTGCTATGCCAGTCGCCCGGACTGCCAAGCCGTGGTCCACGCCCATCCTCCCTACGCCACCGCATTTGCCCTCGCCGGAGAGACAGTTCCGGACAATATGCTCCCAGAAGCGGCCGTATTTCTCGGGCGAGTTGCATTAGTTCCCTTTGCCATGCCCGGCACCCCAGCCATGCGCGACGCCATTCGACCCTATCTGGGGCTACACAAAACATTCCTACTCCAGAACCATGGGGCGGTCGTCCTCGGCGCTGATCTTCAGGGGGCTTGGGAGCGTATGGACACCTTAGAACGAGTTGCGGCGGCGATCTACCGCGCGCGAAGGCTCGGCGACCCTTTAACATTGCCTGCATCGGCAACAACCAAGCTTCGCGACTACTTCAACGCAAAACTCTGACCGGATAGAATGACGGGGTACCCCAGATGAAGTACCAAGCGCCTAGAGGCACCCATGACATCCTGCCCCGAGACTCCCTAACTTGGGCGCACTTGGAAAGCAGTTTCCGAAACCTTGTCGGTCTCTACGGCTATAACGAACTGCGAACGCCTACATTTGAAGACACAGAGCTTTTCACTCGCAGTTCGGGCGAGACGAGCGACATTGTGACGAAGCAGATGTATGACTTCGCCGACAAGGGTGGGCGTAGCATCACCCTTAAGGCCGAAGGTACAGCTCCCGCTGTACGGGCTTACCTTGAGCACGGACTTGGCGGGCAGGGCCAAGTCACTCGCCTCTGGTACACAACCCCCGTGTTTCGTTACGAGCGCCCGCAGAAGGGGCGCTATCGCGAACATCATCAGTTTGGCGTTGAGTGCCTTGGATCTGCATCCCCTTTGGCCGATGCCGAGGTGATTGAAATTGCCTACCGCTTTCTAACCACGATTCAAATGCCTGATGTTTCGGTCTCGTTAAATTCGATTGGGCGGGCAGCTACACGAGCTGCCTATCGAGAGGCCATTTTGGGGCATGCCTCCGCATATCTCACCGAAATGGGGGCAGAAGACCGTCTTCGGATCGAAAAGAATCCCTTGCGACTCCTTGACAGCAAAGACCCGAAGGCAATTGACCTCATGAAAACGGCCCCTTCAATTCAGGACTTCCTTGAGGATGAGAGTCGGTCGCGGTTTGCTTCCCTATGCCAGGCATTGTCGGATTTGGGCATTCCATTCGAGATTCGACCCGAAATTGTACGAGGGTTGGACTATTACACCGACACCGTATTTGAGGTCCTCAGCCATCACCTCGGCGCCCAGAGCGCGCTCTGCGGAGGTGGGCGTTACGACAGGCTCGTGCAAGATCTTGGCGGGCCGGACACTCCAGCCATTGGCTTTGGTATGGGAATCGAGCGCCTATTTCTTGTGCTGGAGTCCCTTGATAAGTTGCAAGAAGCACCGCGCATTGTGGCCTTTGTAGTAGCTGCGGACGAGATAGCTCGCCCCATGGTTCAACGCATATGCCATGACTTGCGCAACGCCAAGATCAGCGCCCAGTGCGATTTGGAAGGCAAGGATATGCGCCGCCAGCTGAAGCAGGCCAATGCATTGAATGCTGAAATCGCCGTTTTAGTTGGGGAAGAAGAACTAAGCAAGCGCTTTGCCACCATTCGAGATCTCGCTACCGGGGAACAACGGGCCTTGCCATTTGATCGCCTCGTTGAGGAACTTCAGTGAGAAAGCTCTGGCTGGCACCAATGCTCCTGGCTGTTCCCTCGGTGGTCAGGGCTCAGATGCCTGACTTCAGTATCGTAACGGATATCCGTGCCGGCCTGCATTTTAGCGATAGCGACATGCGCCCTCGTATGTACGACCCTTTTGGTCGAATCAGTACCGTGACGCTCTCACTCCTCTTTGATGGGTTCTACCGCCTGAGCTTGAGCGAACGATTCACTCGTATTCCAGGTGATACGAGCAGTAATCTACTGGAGCACCTGTACCTTGAGCTTCCAGGAGTGTGGCGACTGGGACAGATAGATCCCAAGTTTGGTCGTGGCTGGCTTATTCGCGAACACGGATTGGGAGGAGAATTCACGACTCACCTCCTGATTGACAATCTGCCGATCACGATCTCCGCCGTTGATAATGGGGGCCAACAGGTGAGAGCAATTTCTGCCAGGGTTGGGGGGAAAGTAGGGGTCAGCTTTGCTACTGGCAAGAATATGGCGGCCTCCGGTACGTCGCTTGTGGCAGTCCGCCGCCCGGAAAAGGCACCCGGCGTCGGGCGTGGGTATCAGACGGTATTCGGAATGGACGCTTCCAGTACTTGGCATGGCGTTCGTGGGCAGTTTGAATACGTTGGGCTTCGCAACGGTTCGAATAGCCTCGACGTACCGGAAGATATCTTGGACTTTGAACTCTCCTATCAGCGGGACACCGACTCCACGCAATATAGACTTGGTTATGCCCGAACCTTGCAGGGTCGGTCGGATCACCTTCGAGGTGAAGTAGAAGTTCCCGTGGATCTCAAGCTTAGCCTCACGGGACAGTATCGGTTAGACGCAGGCCGCAGCTTAATCGCCTTAGGACTTCACCTCAAGTTCTAAACTCAGCCGAAGGCCAGTCGTCATAATGTGGTCATGAGTGAGTTCCAACGTGCAGTCGGAATAATCAAGGGCTACGTTAACCAGCAGTGGGAACGGATTAATTCCGTCGAGACGATGGACGCTCGCGAAGAACTGGACTCAATTGCACCCCGTTCTGCCCCGCAGGAGCCGCCCCTTGTGATCGTCCGCGATGCGGCCCATGCTCGAAGGATTCTTGACGTACCAATGGGAGCAGACCTAAAGTCGATAACCAAGGCTTACGAGGAACTGAGTGCCAAGAGTAAGCCTGAGCAATTTCCAGTCGGGAGTCAAGAGCATTCGCGGGCAGTACGCATCCAGCGGAGCATCCACACGGCTTACACGATTCTCAGCGAAACTTTCACGACCACCGAGAAGCGGTTCCAATCTCTCGAAATCGACTAATGCCGAGGCCGAAGGGAACGTCGTCGAAGCACCTCAAGAAAGCCATCCATTCGAATTGAGGCACCAAATGTCAGTTGTTGCGGGAACTGGCGATACCGCACAAATGGCTCAAACGATCCCGCTACGAAAGATGCTGCCAACTCAGTGTCATACCATTTCTCTCGCACAGCGTCGTACTTAAAGAGCAAGATCAGATCTATATTGCCCAGATCAATATCACCTCGAACATGCAGGGCACGATCCGTGTAGTTTCGGTCGAAAACATAGTGCGCTCGGCCATCATCCCAGCCGACGGCGCCGCCCAATCCCAGCCGGATACGATCGCTTGGGCGTAGGATGAAATAGCCCACTCCCCGGCCCCAAGCAAAAGTTTGGTTAATGCTTGTCAGTACGGAGCCGTCCATCCCTAAGACCAGCGACAGGCCCTTTGCCACGGGTATCTCGCTAGAACGCAGGGCCAGAGTCGTCACATTGCGGTTAACCGAGTTGAAGCTCCCACCTGGGTCCACCCGTTGAAACCGGGTCTGAAACAAGGCGGCCAACCCTCCGACAAGACCCGTGGCCTCATAGGTGAGCTCTGCGGGCTTTGACAAGCGCTCACCATCTTCAAGACGCCCGCGGGTCCTGATACCATAAGAACTCCCCAAAGCGACCACGCTGCTCTTCTGAGATAGCTGCTTAAACTCATCATCAGGCTTGCGCACAACGCTAGAGTCAAACCACCCTCCACCAAACCGCTCACCAGTATCAGGACTTGGAGTTGATGGCCCCCCGCTCTCCGTAGGTAGCAGTGAATAAGCCATCGTCGCTTGGAGCTGCGCAGGGCGATCTTGATACAGTCTTGTTTTTGCTGAGAACGAAGCTCGCTCGCTGATCTTAGCTGACCCTCCCCAAGACAGCATCAAGCTCCCCGGGCGATATCCCGGTACGGGCAAGCCGATACCCGGTGGCTTGGGCCCCAACGAGAATCCATATGTCGGAAGCCGCCCAAATCGCTGCCCAAGGATAACCGCACTTAGCCTCTTCGCGGAGCCGCCCTTCCCCGGAGTAAGCACAAACTTGTCGGCTTCAAACAGTACGTCCGGCATTTTTGCCTTGGAAGCAGTCGCCTTAAAGTCATACGCCGTCCAGCGTCCCGGGGCAACTTCTACCCTGCCGGCAAAGATGGTCACCTCATCAATGACAATAGTGGCCTGTTCGACTGAGCCCGTTTGGTGGTGCCAATCAAACTCTAGCTTGTTGCCTTGGATCGTTCCGTCTTGGTCATTGACGATCACCTTGCCGACCGCTCGCCCTTGCTCCTTACCGTAATCAACCCAGAGTTCGTCGCATTCCAAGACGGTCGGCCCATAGTAAGCCTTGACACCACCCCAAAAGTGTCCAGTCCTAGACTCCAGATTGGCTTCTTGGAAGCGATACTCTATCCGAATATCCCCCTCGCGCACCTGACGAATCTCTACCGGACGCGGCCGGTAAAAATCAGGAGGCAGTTTCGTAACAATCGCCGCAATGTCCGGCATAGGGTGAGGTTTGGACGAGTGTACCGCTGACAAAACAACGATCTTTCACGTAAAATGAACGACAAAAGTCCTAGGCCTGTCGTATCATATACAGGGACGAAAGTCATGTTTAACCTTAGTTTGTCGTCGAACATCGCTAGCCGCGGCATAGAAGATGCCCGGTTCTTGGAGCGATGTCGTCATGGTGACGAAGAAGCGCTCACGGTGCTCATTGATCGGCATCGCGCTCGCTTGATCCGGGTCGCTGCCAATATCCTTCGCGACTCGAATGAAGCCGAGGATGTTGCCCAAGAAGCTTTCCTGAAAGCATTTCGCGAGTTGCATTCACTACGTGAAGACCGTGCGTTCAGCGGTTACATTTATCGTATTTGTGTCCGGCTTTGCATGGATCGCCTTCGCCAACGCAAGGCAGAACCGGCTGAGTTTGATTCTGTTATTGAGCACGAAGGCTCTCATATTGACAATAAGATCGTAATTCACAAGTTACTGGGTCAGCTCAGTGAGGATCTTCGCAACACCTTAATCCTCCGCGAAATGGAGCAGTTGAGCTATGAGGAGATCGCAGACGTCATGCGCGTGCCAGTGGGTACGGTTCGAAGCCGATTGCACGTCGCCCGAGAGCGATTCCGAGACCTATGGATGGCCGCCACGCGGGATTCCTAATGAACTTTCTCTCGAAAAAAACGCACTATCCAGAGTTGGAAGAGCCTTTCCTAGACGGCCTGCTGATAGGAGCGGCGATTGAACCTCAAGTGGACAAAGATAAGTTTGCCCGCGCTGTTCTGCGCCTTCACCGCGTAGGCTCGGTGAAGCGGAGCATATTGTATTGGTCGCCCGCGATTGCGGGAGCGTCAATTGCCGCGATGGCCTTACTGGCCCTGTTGCAGATGCTTACCAGCTCTAGTAGCATGAAGCCTATCCGTATCCTCAATGGGGACGCGGCCCAACGCATGGAACAGCCCTCAGTTCAGTTGCCTGAAGGACCAGCCATGCCAATTGTTCGATGAGCCCTGGCTCGCGGCTACTCTGGGGCTCTCTGCTGGGAGCTCTTCTAGTTCTCCTTATCCATCCGGCTACCGGCCCTTTTTACCGACTCTTTTTCAATCAACTTGGGCCATCTCGGGTTCTTTCAACTTCGCCCGACCTGTTAGCTAATGTTCACACCGTCGGGCAGCCGAAGGACAAGAAGAGCGCTGCCTACTTCTTACTGATCGCTTCCCGTGAACTTTCCTACCCTTATGGACTCAATACACGAGAGGCAGGCTTTGCTGAAGAAGTTGCTCGCAAGTACTCACAGATTGACCAAGACAATGCGTTCTGGCCACAAATGGCAACCGTATTCAATCGGGCGTCCGGTGATGGTAGCGGCCAGAGCACCCAATGGCTCCAGGCATCGAAAGCAGCAAGATGGGATGATGGTCAAACCCAGCGCCTTCTCCGTCTTTCAAGAGAGCTTGAGAGCGAGTTCGGAGGCGATTTAGCCTGGCAAAAAGCGGCGCTTTCTCAAGCTCGGAGTGATGTTCATGCCACGGCCATCGCGGGTGTCGCCCGCACCCTCCGACCTGATGACCCTTCCGATACCGAGGTTCGGCTAGCTTCCTTATACAATGGGCAGCTCATGCTTGAAGGAGCTCGCTCCATGAGTATTGGGGCGATTGGCATCCAGATTATGCGGGAAGCAAGCTTCTCTGGACGCGAACTCCCATCAGCCAGCTATGCCCAGAACTTGCGCCAACGGCAAGCCTTTTTGAACCTGCTTAGTCTTCACGATGGGCCGCAAACGTCGGCAATTGTTGACTCCCTTTACCGCAACGCGGACTCATGGACGGCCGTTGTAAATCATGCGGGCAATCGCGAAGATAGGCGAAACCGTGAATTATTGGCAACCCTTGCTGCTTCCCTGCCGGGGCCGTTCGTATATCTCGCCCTGAGTGGCTGCCTGATCTGGACCGCTGGGTGGGTACTCCGATTTCATAGAATTAGCCATTGGCTCTTTTCGCATCCGGTAGCTCCCGTCCTTGGCCTGACCGCCGGCGTCATTGTCTTTCTCTCCACTCACCTCATCTGGCCCGCCTTATGGGCGGTATTGAGTTTGGCCTTCTTTGTCTTTCAACCCGCCGCCATCCGGTCAGTTCCCGTCACAAGGCTGACCCCCCAGCACCGAATTCTGACCTGTGTCGTAGGAGCGATCTTCTCCTTGTGCTTCGTATTGTTTGTAATGGGACTTGGTGCACCCATGAGGGCCATGGGCAGTTCCTTTGGCGTTCCAATAGAGTACCAAGCCGGTTCAACGGTACTGCTCGGTCTCTGCCTGCTCATGCTCAGCATCGTCGTCTTCTCCGCTCCCGTATGGGCTCTAATTTTGCGTTTCGATGCTGTTTCCGTCCTGCGGGTTGCCCTGAAAGAGGTGGGCAAGGGCCTCCTCCTTACCGGGGTCATCGGTAGCGTCGTATCCGCGCCGCTATCCGTCTGGTTAGATCGTAGTGTTGCTGATCCTATCAGTAAGACCCTTCTCAACGAACCCAACCTATACTTGAGCGAATGAGCCGTGATTTGGTGTTCTCGGGAAACCCATCGGGTTTAGTCTGGTCAAGAGCTTGGTCAGATCAGCTTGATGAAGTCATTCAGCGTATCTACGATGCGACTCTCGCGGATTTCGGGCAATTGCAGTCCATCGCCCTTATTGCCACAGGTGGCTACGGCAGGCAAGAACTTTCACCTTACTCGGACCTTGACGTTGCAGTTGTCCCGACCGATGAACAATTGCCAGGGCTGGACACGGCGATCCGGGCCTTGTTTAATGCTCTCCATGCGAAGCTTTCCGCTGAACTTGGCCTCAAGGTTGACTACGCTTATCGGGTTTTATCAGATGCGCCTGGTTTTGACCCGACGACGCGAACTGGCCTGCTCGAAATGAGGCGCATCACGGGTAGTTCTCAACCTTTCGAAAGTCTCGGTGTCGCATTCTGGGAGACATTCTCTGTTGGTGATTTCCTTATCGCTAAGATTGAAGAACGCCGGTTCGGGACCGACAAGACCCACGCAACTCCCTTCGTTGTTACTCCGCAACTCAAGGAAGGAGCAGGGGGGCTCCGAGACTTTCAGGCCGCTAATTGGATCAGGCTTGCCTTGGGGGAACCCAAAATAGCCGGCCCCTCCTTGGCCTACGATCAAGTATTGAAGATTCGGAATTGCCTCCATCTCTTGCGTGGACGAGAGGTGGATCAACTGAGCCACATAGCTCAGAGTGAACTTGCGGACAAGTTTGGATGGGAGCCGCGATTGATGATGGCTCAGTTGCATACAGCAATGGAGTCTCTTCACCGCTACTGGCGCGAGACGGTCAGTGGAATAGCCGAAAGGTCATTTGCCTTAGCTGACAATGTAACAGCTTCACAAGGCAAGATGAGCATCAACGCAGGCGCCACCCCCAGCGAAGCGGCAATTGGCGTTGCCAATGCGATTGCATTGGGTATCCACCGGGGCAAATATGACCAGGCATTGCAACCAGTGCCTCCCAATCCGGGACAGGCATTGCGCGCCTTGATGCAGGGAGAACAGGTCATACGGGAACTTGAAGAGTCTGGTGTACTCAAGGTTCTCCTGCCGGAGCTCACCGATACGAAAGCTCTGCTTCCAGACGATCATAGCCACATCTACACAGTTTTTGAACATACGCTCCAGGCAATAAGGAACCTGGAGAACCTTCCTCCATTTCACGCCGAACTGTATCGGCGGATTCAGGATAAAGGCGCCCTCTGGCTTGCCACCCTTATGCATGACGTGGGAAAATCGAACCAAGAAAGCTCCCACAGCATCACCGGAGAAAAAATGGTTCACCAAATGGCAGTGCGCTGGCAACTTGACCAAGATCGCGCTGATGCCGTGGGTTGGCTAGTCCGCTACCACTTGCTGATGTCCCACACGATCCGCATGCGCGATGTGGCTCAGCCCGAAACTATTCGCGAGTTTGTTGCCCAGATACCCTCCATAGAGCACTTATTGATGCTCACAGTTCTCACTTGGGCCGACTCGAATGCGGTAGGTCCAGGAATATGGACACCGGCTCAGGACGGCTTCTTGCAGGAACTTTGTGAAAGGGCCGAGAATGCGATGCGCTCGGAGTCGCCACCACTTGCGGATGCCGAGGTTGCCCGCTCCATGCTCCGTCGGTCGCTCAAGCATGGTCAACATAGTGAAACTGAAGTCCAGGCATTCCTTCAGATTATGCCCGCCCACTACGTCCTGAGCACGTCGCCGGATGACGTTCTCGCTCATTTAGAGCTGGCCGCTATGGCTCAACGAGGGCAAGTTGTCGCTGCTTTTTCTCCCAATGCTAAGCTAGGCGCGACCGATCTCACGCTGGCAGCGCCTGACCAACCCGGCCTGCTTAGTCGTGCCCTTGGCTTGATTTACGCATTGGACATTAGCGTCATTGGGCTCCGCGCTAGCACCACGTCGGGTGCACAACCAATTGCTCTGGATGTGTTCACCCTCAGCTTTGGCGGTGGCCCGGTGCCTCCCAGCACAGGGAGCGCCCTAAAGCAGCACCTCTTGAGTCACTTGGATAGCGATGATGCAATCTTGGAGATTTTGCGAGAGCGCGGCAAGACAATCAATGTGGAACCCGGCGAGGCCGCTTTGGTCTATCACTTTGGTCATCCTGGACTATTGGAGATCAGGGGAAAGAGGGGGCGGGGCATGGCATACCGTCTGAGCCGCATCATCGCCCGCGAAGGGTGGAACGTCTTGGGAGCACGTGTGGGGCAGTGGGCCGGGCAAAGCACGGCGAGTTTCACCCTCACCGGGCCAGGAGGCACCGATCTGATGGCCGAAGACATCCACCGAGCCTTTGGCGAATAGGAAGATCGGAGCCAACAAGCGGTATCCTCCTTGGGTCTTCATATGAATATCTTGATCTTCGGTCTGGGCCGGACGGGAGCGGCCCTCGCCCTTCAGTTATCGCGACAACACAGTGTGACTATCATTGAACAGAACCCGGATGCAGTTCGCCGGCTTGGGGCAAAGCACACTTGCAATGTCGTTATTGGGAGCGGCATTGATGAAGACACCCTCGTTCGAGCAGGTATCGCAACCGCGGATGCCTTCTTTGCTGTAACGCGGGGAGACAATACCAATTTGATGGCCGCCCAAGTGGCCCAAATCAACTACAAGGTCAAGCACATCTGCGTAAGGGTTGCCGATCCGAACCGTGCACAGGCTTATCGGAACCTTGGGATGACTTGCATCACTCCTGCTCTAATCATCGCCGGCATGATGCGCGATTGGCTGACCGAGACCCCCTATGAGCAAATTGATTCATACAATGTCCTGCCCGCGGAAATGGAGGTCATCTAAATGTACTTGATCCTAGTCGGGGGAGGAAACGTGGGGATGCAACTCGCGAAGAAGTTGATCGGCCGAGGCCATGAGGTCTTGTTGATGGAGAAGGATGGTAAGCAGGCCACAAGGCTTGCCACGGTTCTTGGTGAAGAATCTGTGTTCGTTGGCGATGGTTGCGAAGTTGCTACTCAAAAGGAAGCTGGCTTCAATCGGGCCGATGCGGTCGTGGCTGTCACCGGCGAGGATGAAGACAACCTCGTCGTGTGCCAAATGGCCAAGGTTGTTTGGAATGTCCAGCGCGTTCTCGCTCGGGTAAATGATCCCTCCCACGAGGAAATCTTCAAAAAGATTGGCGTGGATCAGACAGTTTCAGCCACATCGCTGATCTTTAGCTTGCTGGACCAGCAGATCACGATGGATGAGTTCATCCAAGTGGGAGCTCTTGCCAAGGGCAATATTGAGATTGTGGAACTGATTCTGTCAGGCCGATCGCCGGTCCTCGGCATGGCAGTTAGGGATCTCACTCTTCCCCCCAAGACGAATATCATTTACATTCTTCGTAAGGAACAAGGACTGTTAGTGAGCGGAGACACCACCTTTGAGGAAGGCGACACCATTCTCGCGCTCGTGCCCAGCGACCAAGCGGATGCCCTCCGCGGCATGTTGCACTAGCTCAGGAGCTTGGTTGGGTTCTCAAGATAGTTCTTAACTACATTCACGAATCGAGCACCAATCGCCCCATCCACCACGCGGTGATCAAAGGACCCCGTGATGTTCATGCGCCAACGAATTTCGAGGTCGTCGGAATCCTCGTCAACCGCAACCGGAACGCGCTTTGCCGTGCCAATCGCCACAATCGCCGCGTTCGGCTCATTGATAATCGCGCTAAAACTATCAACGTTGAGCATGCCCATATTGCTGATGCTGAAGGTGCTACCGCTCATCTCATCGGGATGTAACTTGCCGTCACGGGCCTTCTTCACGAGTTCGCGCACTTCCCCACTGATTTCACGTAGGGACTTCTGATCCGAATTCTTGACAACCGGAACGAGTAGCCCCTCATCCACGGCGGCGGCAATACCGATGTGTACATCACCGTACTGGAGAATCTTGTTCTCGGCGAAAGTGGCGTTCACTTCAGGCATATCTTGAAGAGCTCGGGTGCAAGCCATGACGACGAAGTCGTTGACGCTAACCTTGCCACTCTCTTCCTGCTCGAAGAGTTCCCGCAAGGCGTGGATCTTTTCGATATCCACTTCCACGGTGACATAAAAGTGCGGCACTATCTGCTTGGAGTGCTGCGTACGTTGAGCGATAATCTGCCTGAGACGGCTCAGAGGCACTTCGGTATCGCCCTTCGCACCGCTGGTTGGCTTGGCAACAAGTTGGACAGGCTTGACTCCCCGGACATCTCGTTCGATGATCCGCCCGCCAGGGCCAGAACCGGTAATGGTCGAGAGGTCAATACCTGTCTCAGCCGCAATCTTTTTCGCCAGGGGACTCGCCTTGATTCTCAAGCCATTCGCAGGCGCAATCGCTGGTTGGGCTGCATCAGCGGCGACGGGATGACTTGCCTCTGGGATGCTCACTGCCTCAGCTTGCGGTGCAGGTGTCGATGACCTACCCCAGCCTTCTGGAATCTTTTCTCCATCTTTGAGGAGCACCGCAATGGGAACTCCGACCGGAACCGTATCGCCACCTTTGATTAAGAAGCCGGTTAGGATGCCGCTGCCTGGCGACTCTAACTCCAGCGTAGCCTTATCCGTCTGGATATTACCAATCACCTCGCCAGTACGAACCTTCTCGCCGTCCTTCTTGAGCCAATCGACGAGAGTGCCTTCCTCCATTCCGTCGCCCATCTTGGGCATGATCACTTCGGTCATAGATTTCCTTCAATGTCGCGCCGTTGCGAGCTGACTAGATTATGGCGCGAAACCGCGGCAGCCTGATTCAAGGGTTAAGTTCTAGGACATCAGGCCGCCACCCGATCCGATTCAGGACCTCCTGATAGTCCTCTGGAGTCGGTTGTGCCTTTTCAAGGTAGGCGACCAAAGCGGCCTCCATAACGTTTGTTGCGAATGTCTCGCCGCCTATCACCGGTGTTGTTGTGATGAGGCGCTTCAGGCCTGAGCTACGAAAGAACTCAATATCCTTGGCCCGAACACTCTGAGTGAGAATCGTTTTGCCATCCAGCCGATCGGGGGCATAGCGCAAGATAATCAGCGAATCACCGCCGATAAAGGTACGTTCGGCCCACAGCTTCGGGAACTTGGGCGTGCGCTTCTCCTGCTTGTCACCGGTCGGATAGAACCACTTAAACGGTAGCTTAGTTATGACCGGCAGAAGTATCTTCCCCAGTCGGTCCACCGCACGGTAGCTCCGTAGTGGTATCGGCATGCCGACGCCAAACATCAAGTCGCCGTACACCACGTCAGGGCATACTTCATCGATGGCTTGCGCCATCCCATAACGATCTACGGCGCTCACGATGAGTGCCTTCTCACGGGGAAAGTCCACCACCTCCTGAAGGAGATTAATCGCCTTGCGTTCTAAGGTGTGCTTCAAGCCGCCCCCGTCAACAATCGGCGTTTTAACGCCGCTGACACAGGCCGCGATCTCCCGAAAGGTGTACTTGCGCTCTCCGGCTACAAGGTAGATATCCGCACCACCCACTCCCATCGCGTCTACTTTGCCATCCAGTTCATGGAACATCTCAGCAAAGCGCTTCATGTCACCATCGGTGCCAATACGCTCAAGTTCAAATTCTTGCCCTAAGAAGATGAACTGGGACTTCTTGTTGCGCTTGCTACTGCCAAGGCTAACGCTTACGACGCGCTTCATCTAGGCGACGGCGACCATTTCGATTTCAATATCGACACCACGAGGCAAGCCGGCAACGGCAAAAGTGGCCCGAGCAGGAGGATTTTCGGGGAAGGCTCGACCGTAGATCTCATTCACGGTGGCAAAGTGATCCATGCTCGAAAGGAGAATCGTGCTCTTCACCACACTATGGAAGCCGAGCCCGCTTGCCTTAAGCACCGCATCTAAGTTCGCCATGACCTGTTCGCACTGCTCGGCGATACTTCCCTGCACCAACTCCCCGCTCGGGGTCAGGGGGATTTGTCCCGATAGGAATACAAAAGTCCCGGTGGCACGGACTGCTTGGCTGTACGGCCCGATTGCGGCCGGAGCGTTGGGAGAGGAGATCACTTCTCGCATCGCGTGAAGCGTACCCCCTGACAACAAAGCGCGGACGCCAGCCCTTGAGCCAGGCGGCGTCCGTCTTTGAGAGTCCTTAGCCCTTGTATTGGCTACGCACTCGTTCTAGATTGCGCCGTACTTCAGCGTTGTTTGGATCAATGCTTAGTGCCTTCTCAAACAGTTTGATCGCCTCGGGTCGCTTATTCATCTTCTCATAAACGATGCCCAGATTGTTGTAGGCCGGAACGAAGTTTGGGTTCGCCTTGATTGCTCCTCGGAAGCTCTCGGCAGCGGCGCTAAACTGAGCATTGCGGTGGTACCACATACCGACTCCGTTCAATGCCCGCGCATTGGTTGGGTCACTTTTAAGCACATAGGCGAAGTGGTATCGAGCATTATCGTATTCGCCGAGTTGCCATTGGGCCGTTGCCAGATCCAATCGCACGTCGCTTCGATTTGGCTGAGTTCGAACGATCTCCTTCCAAAGGTCAGCAGCTTGGCGTAGCTGACCATTGCCCAGGTAGGCGGCTGCGAGGTTCATTTGGGCACCTCGATTCTGCTTGTTAAGGTTATACAAGCTGGAGAAGCATCGAACAGAGTCAGCGTATTTCTTCTGACCGTAATAGATCAGACCGAGATTGTTTAGCGTCGCCGCATCGTTGCCATCAATCTGCAACGCACGACGATAGGAGGACTCGGCCCCACTCAGGTCACCGGCCTCGGTCTGGAGAACGCCTCGGTTGTACCAAAACGCCTTATCCTTGCCCATAAGGCTCTCTACTTCGCCCATCAAAGCCAAGGCTTCGGCTTTTCGCCCATTGCGGAGATGAATGTCCGCCAAAGCCGCCTTTGAACGCGCATCAGTATCGCCATCCCGAATCGCACGCGATAAGTACTCAAAGGCTCGATCATCGTTTGGAATGACGTAGTAAGCGAAACCCGCATTGCGCGCGAATAAAGCGTTGTCCATCTTGATGTCGGACGCCTTGCCATAGGCAGCAGCGGATCTTGCTTTATCTCCCTGCTTGCCATAGGCAGCGCCTAGGTTATTCCAGGCAAATGCATCTCCTGCGTTGAGGCCAACGGCCTTCTCAAGGGCGACGATAGCATGGCTTGCAGAGCCTGCCTGCAAATGAAGGTTACCGATGTTGTACCAAGCTTCCTCCATGTCGGGCTTCAACGCAACGACTTTCTCGTAGGTAGCCAAAGCCTTTGCATTTTGGTTCGTCGAAAGGTAAGCGTTACCCAAGTTAACTTGTACTTCAAGATCATTGGGCTTGAGTTGCTGCGCCCTTTCGAGGGGAGCAACGGCCATTGCTGCATGCCCAGCCCGCAGGTGAAGGAATCCGAGCCAAGAATAGGCGTCGCCGTTGTTGGCGTCGGCCTGAATAGTCTGCTCCAAAAGCGTGATCGCTTCGTCAGTCTTGCCCTCATTGTAAAGGTTCGCCGCAGAAATGACCTGAGCATTGGAAGCTGGAACAGCGATTGGCGGCTGCTGGGCCCATGCCGAGCCGACGATCAGTGTGGCCATCGCGACAGTGGCACCAAGCCTCTTTATCCACTTAGTATTGCAAGTAATCATGTTGTTACGTATCCCTGGCATTCGTGGCGCACCGGCGCCGCTCGCATAGAACTCTATTATTGATCAAAAAACGGTCTTTGAAGCGAATATTCCCACAATTCCCGCAGTTCTACAAGCTTTAGATCTAAGACGGTATCAGAAGATGCTCGGATGCTTGACCGCTCAACCCCTGCCCTACCGACAATGTGCCAGACCAGACCATTGGACTCGGCCAGCCCCTGCAAATGTTCCGCATCGGCAGGCCTGAATGAGACGAAAGCCACTCCGGGCCATTCTCCAAACAGTCGCCCTGCATCGTTTGTCTTACTTGGGAACGGAACCCCCGTCAGATCTATCTCAATGTCCAGTGAACCGGCAAAGGCCATTTCAAGAAGGGCTACAGCCCCTCCTCCTTCACTTATATCGTGTGCTGATCGGATGAACCGATGCTTTGCACCCTCGATCAAGAACGCGTGGAGACCCCGTTCCGCCTCGGCATTAGGAGGCTCTGGGCGGCCCTGTTCGAGCCCATGGACAACGGAGAGATACTGGCTGGCTCCAAGCCCGAAATACTGAGTCTCAGCAAACGGAACACTTACCCATGCGATACAATCGCCGTTTCCGGGAGCCATGCCCAAAGCCGTCTCGGCATCTTCGACGAGTCCAACCATGCCAATCAACGCTGTCGGTAAAACTTCACCGAGTTCGCTCTGATTATAAAAGCTCACGTTACCGCTAACGACGGGCGTCCCGAGGGCCTCTGCAGCGTCGGCAATCCCTCTCACCGCCTGCTCAAACTGCCAATATACGTGGGGTTGCTGGGGCGACCCAAAGTTGAGGCCGTCGGTCACACCTACCGGTTTCGCGCCTGTACAGGCAACATTCCGAGCAGCCTCGAGAACTGCATGCTGCCCTCCCGCATAAGGGTCTAGGTAGGTCCAAAGCGCATTTCCGTCCACCTTAACGCTAATGCCGACCTTCGTGCCCCGCGGGGCCAGAACTGCCGCATCAGCCGCTCCTGGCACAACCTTCGTTTGCGTTTGGACTTGCTGATCGTACTGACCGAATACCCAGCGTTTGCTAGCAATATTTGGACTCGCTAGGAGTTTCTTGAGGGCAAGCAGGTGGTCTACTTCACTTAAGTTGAGTACGTCCAGCTTGGCGCCCTCCCGGAAATACTCCGGCTCCGCGCTTTCCTGACGATAGACGGGACACATATCGGCTAGATGATGCGGATCCAAGTCGCATTCTAGAGCGCCATGCCGGATCACCCGAACACGACCGGTATCTGTAATGACGCCAATCACCCTCGCGGGAAGTCCCCACCTCTCAAAAACTTGGATCACCTCCTGTTCTCGCCCCTTGTGCGCCACGCAAAGCATGCGTTCCTGCGACTCGCTGAGCATCAATTCGTAGGCGGTCATGTCGCTCTCGCGCATCGGCACCTTGTCAAGATTAATATCCATCCCGACATTGCCCTTCGCGCTCATCTCGATCGTGGAGCAGGTTAAACCAGCCGCACCCATATCCTGAATCGAATGCACCGCTCCCGTCTGAAGCGCTTCAAGGGTTGCTTCAATAAGGAGCTTTTCGGCGAATGGATCTCCGATTTGGACGTTCGGGCGTTTGGCTGCGCTATCTTCACCCAGTTCTTCGCTCGCGAATGTAGCGCCGTGGATACCGTCTTTACCTGTCGCGCTTCCTAAGTAGATAACCGGATTCCCTACACCTCCGGCACTTGCAGTCGTAACTTCATCAAGTCGGACGATCCCGAGGGCCATGGCGTTCACCAACGGGTTACCGCTATAGCGGGGATGGAAGCCAACTTCCCCGCTGACGGTAGGTACGCCAACGCAATTGCCATAGCCCGAGATTCCAGCCACCACATGCTCAAACAGATAGCGATTCTGCTGTTCAACGGGGCTATGGCCGTGGATCGGGCCAAACCTTAGCGAATTCAATGCAGCTATGGGGCGGGCGCCCATCGTAAATATGTCGCGGAGAATGCCGCCCACGCCAGTTGCCGCCCCCTGATAGGGCTCTACAGCGCTGGGGTGATTGTGCGATTCAATCTTGAAGGTCACTCCTAGGCCATCCCCGATCGGGATAATGCCGGCGTTTTCCAGGCCGGTGGACTCCATGGCTTCCTTGTAGCGCTTGAAATAAGCAAGAATAGGGCGGGAGTACTTGTAGCCACAATGCTCGCTCCACATGACGGCAAACATGCCCAATTCCGTAATATTTGGTTCACGGCCCATGAGCTCAACAATTAGTTTGAACTCGGAAGGGAGGACGCCCATCGTAGCGGCAAGGTCTACCGTAGCCGTGGTCATTACCTTGATTATATCCGGCTGCCTCCCGCCTCCTACCAATGTTGTTGGAGCTTGGCAGGGCCGACATCCTCTGCCTGCAGGTAGTGCGGCGTCAGAACCAGTCCGGAACAGCCTGGAAAGGGTGAATATCACGTTTGACAACGCGGGGCACTACGTGATGACCTGGCGCGGATTACCCATTAGCGGGGACTACTCAGCCTCAAACTTATCGATATTTCTCACCCCAAAGCTTGTCTTACGGCGTCCAACATCCTCACTCGGAGAAGGAATGCGGTCATTTGGCACACCTATGTCGTTTGACTTCAAAGATGGTCACCTTGTTGGTCAAATGGATGGGGCTAAAGTGGTCTTGAAGAAGATATCGAAGTAGGAAGTTCCTGAAACCTTTGCTACCACTTGAGCGTTGTATACTCATGTAATTGAGCGTGACAGTATAATATGGCTAAGGATTTCTACAACATACTTGGTGTTGATCGATCGGCAGACGACAAGGTCATTAAGTCTGCGTATAGGAAACTCGCACGAAAGTACCACCCGGACGTGAACCCAGGCGATAAGGTCGCCGAGGCAAAGTTCAAGGCAATCAGCGAAGCCTATGAAGTTCTTGGAGACCCCGAGAAGCGGACCGCATACGATCGGTACGGCGATAAGTGGGAACAGGGCTCTAACTTTGATGGGGTGAACATAGACTTTGGCGGTGGAGGCATTGGAACGATCTTCGAACAGATGTTTGGTCAGATGAGTCATGCCGAGGGCGTCCGGCCCCGTGGCGCGGAGCCAAAGGATATCGTTAAAGAGATTGAGGTCACCCTAGAAGAGATCGCTACCGGCACGACCCGAACCTTTACCTACCAGGTCATGGATGCCTGCAAATCCTGTGATGGAACTGGCTTCGTTCGGACACGAAATAGCCAGCCATGCGCAGCTTGCAATGGATCTGGGCACAGTCGAAGTATCTTCGGAATGGGTGCTCAATGCCCAGCATGCAACGGTTCCGGGGTAAGCAATCTTGAGAAATGTCCCACTTGTCGCGGGCAAGCTGTCGTTCCGACGCAGAAGCGAGTTGAGGTGAAGATTCCTGCCGGGATTGCCGACGGTCGCAAGCTTCGCGTTCCGGGAAGAGGATCGGTTGGTTCCAATGGCCGCGCCGGGGATCTCTATGTTCTGGTGAGAGAGAAGCGACACCCTGATTTCAAGCGCAACGGCGACGATCTTGAAACGGAGGTCACCGTTCCAGTTGTGTCGGCGGTACTCGGTGGCGAGATAAAGGTTCCGACTCTCACCGGCTCCGTAACCATGAAGATTCCCGAGTGTAGCCAGCCCGGACAATTCCTTAGGCTCGGCGGCAAGGGGCTTCCTCATATGAGCGGGGGAGGAGCCGGAAGCATCATGGTCAAGCTCAAGGTTGCTCTGCCCAAGACCCTCACCGCGGAAGAACGTTCTCTCTATAACAAACTGTCGGAAGCTCAAGGGGTCAAAGCATGAGCAATCGCCGAGATCCTCTCTACATGATTGGGGTGGCCAGCCGCCTCTGCGGAATTCACCCTCAGACATTGCGCCAGTACGAACGCCTTGGATTGGTCATTCCGAGCCGTGTTGGCCAGAAAAATCGCCTTTACAGCGAGCTTGACATTGATCGTGTTCGCCGAATCCAGCGCCTGACGCAAGAAGTAGGAGTCAACCTTGCTGGTGTCGAGATCATCCTCCGCCTCCTAGAGGACATGGAAAAGACAAGAGAGGACATGGAGACCCAATTCGAGGCATACCGCTCAGAAGTCGAGGAACGGATCCGAAACCTACTGGCAAACTCGAACCTCCCTATTCGCAAGGAAGACCAGCTGTTACCGACACCAAAGTTCAACTGGCGCAACCCCGAGGTTTGAGGCCGGAGGGCAGTGTTACAATGGAGCCATGCTTCCAACGACACTAGGTTCGTTACTGTTGGTTGGCGGGGGATCGACGACTCCGGCGATGGCCCAAAGGTTTTTCGAACTGATTGGGGGAAAGGAACAGCCAATCCTAGTCATCGCGCAGATGCGCGAGTCGCCCACCGAGAGCGGACCAGCCAGTGTTGAGTTCCTGAAAGACCAGGGAGCGTTGAACGTCAGCCTTTGCGATAAGTCCACCTTCACTCCAACAGAGTTGAGGCACCTTGCCGGACAAGTCTTCGCCAGTAGGGGAATTTGGCTTCCAGGCGGGGATCAAAACCGGGTGTTTGAGCGGCTCGGCGCCGGGTGGGTCCAGAAGACTTTTGCCGCTGCCCGATGCCAGGGTATTTCATTTTTTGGCACGAGCGCAGGGGCAATGCTCATGAGCAACCCCATGATTGGGGGTAACAATGATGATAAAACTCCCATCCGGGCCGAGGGAGCTGGTCTGGTCCCCTTTATTGTTGATACCCACTACACGAACCGCAGCCGCCAAGGCAGGCTTCAGTATGCTTTAGACCGCTGGCCTGCAAAGCGGGCTCTTGGCCTGAGTGAAGGCGAATGGATTGTCTGGAACGAAAAAGTCATCGAAACTCACGGAAAGCCAGAGTGGCTACCGAGGTAGAACTTTTTCGATCTCCGCTTCAAGCGCTGCGGTGTATGCCTTCGAGTCGGACTGAGCCAAATGCCAAATATCTGGGAACGAGCTGTCTGCGAAGGTCATTTTGGGCCGCAGAATCGGGACGGCATTAAGCTTGGCGAACTTCGCAAATCTAGCAGCATTCTGGCGAATGGGAGCTTCCGGCCCAATTCTTAGGCTCTAAGGAAGAACTTACCCGAACGCGGATGCAATTCGGGCAAGGTTCTAGTACGGCGGCAATCAGTTATTCGTTGACTTCGCTCTCCGGAACGGCAAGCGCGGCATCTTCCCTTTCAGCCAGCTCAGTAAGGCTAACATCCGGCAGATTTAGCTCGTCCTCGATCTCCATGTCGCCAGCCTCAACGATAGCGTTGAGCGCTTGTTGCGCCCAGCTAACACTTCGGTCGACTTCAATGCCGACGTCCTGATAATTACGAACACCTGTGCCGGTTGGAATCAAGCGGCCTATGATGACGTTCTCCTTAAGGCCGACAAGCATATCCTGCTTACCTCTTACCGCAGCTTCCGTCAAGACGCGTGTGGTCTTTTGGAACGAAGCGGCCGAGAGGAACGAATCTGTCGCCAGAGAGGCTTCGGTGATACCAAGAAGAATCCATGTTGCCGTTGCTTCGCGCGGATCGCGCTCCACATCTTCACCCGTAATCGGATCCTTGTACTTGATCTTCTTACCTTCACCAATCATGCGCTTCACCTTTTCGGTCTCGCGCTGGAAGCGGAATCGGTCCACAATCTGCCCCGGCAGGAAAGGCGTATCGCCCGGCTCTTTGACCTTGCGCTTTCTCAGCATTTGTCGAATGATCACTTCGACGTGCTTATCGCCGATATCAACACCCTGGCTCTTGTAAACCCGTTGCAGATTTTCAACAAAGTAGTCGTATACGGCAGCTGCGCCGGCAAGATCAAGGACTTCGTGCGGATCAAGCGGGCCCTCGGTGAGAGGATCGCCCTTAATGATCTTCATTCCTTTGCTGACTGGGAGCCTACCAAGCGGTGGCACCAAGATCGGATACAGAATCCGAACGGTCTCCACGCCCGCCTTCCTCAAGGCGGCAATCGTTGGCGCATTCAGCTTGGAACTGATCAGCCGCTCCAGAGCAGCGTCATACCGGCCCTTGTCATTTGTCGGCCACTCTTGCTTGTCGCCGATGTAGGCATCGCGCATTGGCGATCCAAGCTCAATGTCTGCCTCAACAACAACCCAACGGCCGTAGCTGGACTCCTGAACTTCAACGACCGTGCCCGTCACGGGGCAAATAATCGCTTTACCTCTCGGTTGCTTCCGGGCCTCGAAGATTTCTTCGACACGGACGATGCCGCTCGATTCACCCGTCCAAGTATAGAAGAAGGTCTTGCGGCTTCGATCCCACAGCTTTTGGCTGTCTCGATCTAGCTTCTCAAGTGCCTTCGTAGCAGCCTTGGTAACCTTCACTGGCTTCTTTGGTTCAGAATCTTCCTTGGCTGTTTCTCGCGACATCAAACCCTTGATGACGCTCTCCTGGTTCTCAATCAGTTTTGTGGGATCAAAGTCCTTCTGGTCGGTTGAGGTCGCGGCACTAAAGTCCTCCATGAACTGTTTGATGAACTTTCCTGTTTTGTACTGGTTGGTTCCCGCAATCACCTTTGCACCGGCCACACCACCGGTGTGGAACGTACGCATCGTTAGCTGAGTACCAGGCTCACCAATCGACTGGGCGGCAATGATGCCAACGGCAACACCGATCTCAATCAGTTTCTTGCTCGAAAGGTCCATGCCATAGCAGCTGGCGCATATGCCCTGCTCCAGTTCACAGGTTAATGGCGAACGAATCTTGAGTCCAATTTGACCGTGTTCTGTCACCGTGAATCCAAGCTTGGTGTACTTGTCGTAAACCTTCTGCTTCTTGTCCTCTTCTTCGATACCTTCGAGGTCATTCCAATAGTCTTTCTCTAGACCACCGAGCCGTACCGCCGTAGCTTCGCTGATGAGTTCACCGTACTCAACAATAACTTCCTTGGTCTTGGCATCCACGATGGTACTGAGCGAAGTGCGACCATAGACACGCTCCTGCATGCTCTCAATGGGTTCGCCTTCATCATAGATCCGGTGAACTACCACGCCGTCCGTCGTCTCACAGTCCTTTCGCTTGATGATCACGTCCTGCGCGACATCGCAAAGGCGGCGCGTTAGGTAGCCCGCGTCAGCGGTTCGAAGCGCCGTATCGGCCAGACCCTTACGGGCACCGTGTGTGGTCACAAAGTACTCAAGCATCGAAAGACCTCGGTAGAACGAGTTTCGGACGGGCATTTCGTAAATCACCTCGTTGAACTGGTTCATCATGAGTCCGCGCATACCGCTAAGTTGCGAGAGTTGCTTCACCGAACCACGGGCACCTGATACCGTGATGATCGAAAGCGGATTGAGCTGCTCCATGCCACTCACGAGTTCCTTTCCGATGTCGTCGTAGGTTTGCTGCCACAGCTTTACGAGTTCGACCTGCATTTCGTTAAAGCCAAGCATGCCACGTCGGAACTGGGTATCTACGCGATTTGACTTGGCGTCAGCTTCGGCGAGAATTTCCTCTCGTCGCTTAGGCGGGTCCATGTCGGTTAGCGCAATGCTCAAGCCGTACTTGGTGGCCCAGGTGAAGCCAAGGTCCTTCATATCATCCAGCAACTTGATCGTGCCTTCCTTGCCAACGAGCTTGTGGCAAGCGACGATCGTGTCGGCAATGTTCTTCTTTCCAAGTTCGAGGTTCAGGAACTGATCGCTGAACTTCATCGGGAACGGAAGGATCTCGTTGAATATCAACTGGCCTGGAGTGGCAATGAAAATCTTTGTTTCATATTCCATCTCGTAGGGCGCCAGTTCTCGGGTTTCGTTACCGTCGTCATCCTTGGTTGTCTCATAGTAGAACTCCTGGCCGGTAGCTGGATCACGATAGGCGACCTCTTCGCTGGCCCGGAAGATCGGGCGCGTTAGGCGAACCTGAACCGGGTCATTGATGATGAACCCGCGCTCCTTCTCATTCACAGTGTCGAAGACATAGAGGACTTCTTCGATGCTGTTGAAGACTCGCGGCGAAGGATTCTTCTTTGGGTCCTTCTTGAAGGCATCAAGCTGAGCCTGCAACCGAGCCCGGCCCTCCTTGTGCTCGAACGTTAGCGCGTAGCACCCCAGAACGATGTCTTGGATTGGCGAAACGGTCGGCTTGCCGTCGGCTGGGCTGAACAAGTTCTGCGTCGAAAGCATGAGCACTCGAGCTTCTGCCTGCGCTTCTACGCTCAAGGGAACGTGAACGGCCATTTGGTCGCCGTCAAAGTCCGCATTATAAGCGTGGCAGACGAGAGGATGAACTTGAATCGCCTTACCCTCGACGAGGATCGGCTCGAACGCCTGAATTCCAAGTCGGTGAAGGGTTGGCGCGCGGTTGAGTAGCACCGGATGCTCGGCGATAACTTCCTCGAGTCCATCCCAGACCGCTGGATGCATGCGCTCAATCATGCGCTTCGCCGTCTTGATGTTCTGCGTGATCTTCTTCTCGACCAGCGTCTTCATGACGAACGGCTTGAACAGTTCCAGCGCCATTTCCTTCGGAAGGCCACACTGATGAAGCTTGAGGTGAGGTCCAACGACGATCACGGATCGGCCGGAGTAGTCCACGCGCTTTCCAAGGAGGTTCTTTCGGAATCGCCCTTCTTTACCCTTGAGCATGTCGCTCAGGGACTTGAGTGGGCGAGCGTTCGACCCCACCACGGGTCGGCTTCGTCGACCATTATCGATCAAGGCGTCAACTGCTTCTTGCAATAGCCGCTTTTCATGATTGATGATCGACTCAGGCGCCTGAATTTCCATAATTCGCTTCAGACGATTGTTGCGGTTGATGATCCGTCGGTAAAGGTCGTTGAGGTCTGAAGTCGCAAACCGACCGCCATCAAGTTGGACCATCGGTCGCAATTCGGGCGAGATGACCGGGACGACTTCAAGAATCATCCATTCGGGTTTCGCCTTGGAACTGATCAGCGCTTCAACAAGTTCAAGTCGCTTGATCGCCCGGGCTCGCTTGGCGGTGGTCGTGGTTACGATTTCGTGACGAAGATCCTTGGCCAATTGATCAAGGTCAACGCGCCGCAACAATTCCTTAGCTGCATCCGCGCCGATATTAGCTCGGACTAACGAGCTTAGATCAGAACGGAGTTGCCGATCCACGGCATCTAACATCTTGCTGATGGCGCGCCACTTGTCTTCTTCAATAAGGTCATTCCTTTGGAGCTTGGACAAAGCATCCACGGCAATATCAAGGTCCTTCAGGCGATCATCGGCATCGCGATATTCTGCTCGAATGCGGTCGAAGGCTGACTTCATGCGCTCCTTCACGAATTGCTCGTCAAGGTACTCCTCGGGGTTATTGCGCATTTCGGTTGTCAAGCGAGTAACGCTTTCAAACTCTAGTTCGCGCATTTGCTTCATGATGTTGAGCTTCTCGGTCTCAACGGCGTCCCGAATCTGCGGAAGCTTCTCCGCCAACTGCTCAGCATCAATATCAATGATAATGAAGCTGGCGAAGTAGATGACCTTTTCTAGGTTCCGCGGGCTCAGGTCGAGCAGTAGAGCGATCGGAGAAGGGACGCCCTTTAGGTACCAAATGTGGCAAACCGGAGCGGCAAGTTCAACAATGCCCATGCGTTCTCGGCGAACTTTGCTCCTGGTGACTTCAACACCGCATCGCTCGCAAATAATGCCCTTGTACTTGATTTTCTTGTAGCGACCGCAAGAGCACTCCCAATCCTTGGATGGGCCGAAAATTCTCTCGCAGAAGAGACCGTCGCGCTCCGGCTTGAACGTACGGTAATTGATTGTTTCCGGCTTCTTCACTTCATAGAAGATATAAGCGCCGGAATTGTCTTTCCGCTTGGACCACTCCCGGATTTCGTCCGGGCCTGCGATACCGATTCTAATTTTGTCGAAAAGTCTGACGTCTGCCATAAAATTGGGTACACGACCACGCAATCCCTCAAAGG
>JADZDX010000040.1 GCA_020850835.1 Fimbriimonadaceae bacterium | reverse complement strand
GTGCCCACACCCGTCGCGAGGTCACGACGGGTGCCGCCATCAAGATCAAGCACCACCTGCACCCGAGCATGGGCAGTCTCGTGGGCGATCTCTGCGTAACGTATTTCGCTTGCTGAACCAGACATCTGCACCTCAGTTTGTTCTACGGCCCCGCAACTGTCATCATGCGTTGCTCGTACCTCTGAATCATCTTTGCCATGTTTTGCAGGTGAGACTGCGTCGCCTTGTCAATGGCCATACGATTTCGCAGGCGAGAGTTAATCTTTGCCGACGCAAAATCTACTGCATCCCCAGCCACCCGTCGAACTTCTGCCTGAAGACCGACCTGAGCGGCCTGCCCAATGACGGTCTCGAGCACAAATGACTGCAGTTCTCGACGCATGGAGCTGACCTTCGTTACCGAAGGCAAGTCACCGAATATCGCCGTCATTAACAGACCCACATGCTCATCGATTGAATAGGCGGCCGGATTGTTCGGCATTTTGAAGGCGTTTTCTTGTATTGAGTTTAGGGCGTCCACGTTCAGGAGTTGCATTGCAATCAGCATCTGGTTCATCAGAATGGTGGTGCGCAACGGAGCGGTGAACTGGTTGCCGGTGCCCGTGTCATAGTTCATTGAGAGGTTGTTGAGTACAGACTCAGGCAAATTCACCGAATCCATGCCAAGGGCGCCACTGCAAACAAGCTTCATAGCCTGACGAGCGAGCCCTGGGTCCACGGGACGCAATGTTGGCTTCTCATTGATGTCTCCCTTGAAGTTACGGTTGCCTACAACACCCGTGATGAAAACCGTTGACCCCATTGCTACGCTGAGCTGACGTATCGTGGAGTTCATAACCAGTAAGGTTCGGTCGGCGTAAGAACTCCCCGGCATCGGCAAGTTTTGGATTGCCCAATTTCGGGTGCGCTTGTAGCCGGAGATCTCCTTCTCAGCGTAGTTCAACGGATCCCGCGCGAGATCAAATCTCACCACATAGGGATCAACACCATCAGCATCCTCATCGCTCATGTAAGCCAGGCCGGGCAATCCATCCTGGCGAGCAATCTGTCCGAGGGCGTACTTTTCGCCTTCTGGCGTCATTGCTGAGATCGGGCGATAACCGTAATCAATCGCGAACATATCGTATGGGCCTATGGAACTGTTGAAGAGCGCTTTGGGCTTGTTGTTCAGGAGCGCCACCATGTTGGTGGGCGTGTAATCCATCACAGATGCCGCAACTTGCTTGTCGGTGACGATACTTTCATCACCCAATTGAGCTGTAGTCAGGTTTGTTGAGGCAACAAAATTGTGCCGCAAGCCCATACAGTGTCCGACTTCGTGCGCAACTACATCGGCCATCGCCTCTTCAATGAACTTTTCACCCGAGACCCCTATCTTGCTGGCCTTGCCAACGCTATAGGCCATCGCCATGTTGCGCATGGCCTCAGCACCGATATTGCAGAAGAAAGGCGTCCAACCAAGTTGGCGAATCTTCGGTTCAAGGGCCCGATCTCGTAGAGTGTCTTGATTTAGCATCAGGTCCCGGGGTGAAACCGCTCCCATCCTAGACAATCCTGCCCTGGCCTGTTCGACGGCAGATCGCAAGGCAACCGACGATGGAATCGCCGAACGCAAGTACTCCTGGTTGACGTAGTTCACGTAGTTCGCATCAATGTTGACGCTCGCGTTAAGAATCTCACCCGAGAATGGATCCGTTCTGAAGAGGGCAATGGCATACCCAGCGCTCTCGGTCATCGTGAACCGGATCACGTTTCGTCGGGCATCGGCGTGGTCATAGTCAGGGTCATTGACCGGCGCGTCAACAACCTGGACAGCGTTCTTGTAACCGAGCGCCTCAAAGGCTCTATTCCATCGCAAAACGCCGTTCTTGACCGCGGGGCGATACTTCTCTGGGATTGATGGGTCAATCGTCCAAATGATTGGCTTCACCGGCTCACTCATCTTCGCCTTGGGGTCCTTCTTCTGCAGATTCCACCGGTTGATGTACCGCTCGGTCCGATCCGTTTTGTAGAACTTGTCAATGGAGTAGTAGTCTTGGGTGAAATAGCCAACCCGCGGGTCGGCAATCCGAGGCATATAGGTAGAGGTCTCCGGGCGCCAGTTCAGGGTCCAAGTCACCTTTATCGGAAGGCTCCTCCCGTCTTCGGCATGATTCACCATACTGCCGCCCAATAGGCTTGCGGCATCGCCGCCGGTTCGAGAAGCACGGTAAACCATGTTCATCCGCACCGTGGTTACATCCGCCGACTGAATGATTCGCTCTACTCCAGACTTATCTCGCTCCAACGAGTACTGGGCACCGCCCAGAGCGGTCACCATCAAGCCTAGCTGCTGCAGGTCGCCGCTAAGTAGAGATGAGACATTGATCAAGACCTTCTTCGTTTCGGGGTTGGTCTGTTCAATGGAGAAGTCGGCCAATATCGCTTCTGGCATGGTTCGACTACTGGCGAGAGCGAGAGGATCCTTGGGATCCCACCGATACTTTAAGTTCGGTCGAATCAACCACACTGAAGATTCGTGCCTTTCAAATCGAAAGACATCTACGGCATTGTTACCTATGGGTGATCCCGCCTGCGCTGGATCTTCGGTGAACCCATGGTTGAACGCGCCTTGGATAACAAATAGCTTATCGAGTTTATCTTCCGGTAGCTCCAGCAAGAGATCCTTCTTGCGCTTATAGAACGTGAATGCTCCTTCGGACTTCTCCAAGTCCTTGACGGCCTTTTCGTACGCCACGGCCTTCTCGTCACGCTTCGGCGGGTCTTGTTTGGTCGCAGCGTCTTGCGCGCTACCGTAAACCGTCCGAGCATAACTGGAAGGGGTGGGAATGCCCATGCAGGCGACAAAAATCAAGGCGGACAGGGCCGTTTTATTGAGTTGCATAAATCCTCTGTGACTCACTACTTAGCCAACGCTTTTGTTGGTTGCGTCAGTTTAGACCTTTTGGGCCCTGATCGTGGGACCAATTTGGAGTTCGCGCAAAATTGCCCCGCAACTGACCCGCTCAGCGGCCCGGCGCCGTCCGAGGTAGCATGGCTTAACCATGGCATCGACATCGGAGCCGCTCCAACTCAAAGCGGAGTTGGAAGCTTGGGTAGAGCAAGAAGTCGCCCACCAAGCGGGCGATCATCGTGCAATTAAGCCCGGGCACTACCAGCCATGGCGCTGGCCCCTCCATCCGATCAGCTACGACTTTCACATCCCGGCCAGTGAATGGCACGGGCAAGCTACCCTGACTTACGAAGGCGAGACTTTTGCCGTCGCCGTGGCCCGGACTCCCTGGGGTGTCTTTGGTCGGTGCGAGGACCTGCGAGCCGAAGGGCGAGGCGAAACTGAAGCCGAGATGCTGGAGAGCCTGCTTGACACGTGCGAGCCGCTGTTCGAAAGGCAGAACGAAGTCGGGCAATTACTTGGATTGAGTGGTCGCTATCGTGGCCGAATGCGGGACCTTGAGGCACGACAACTGTTGAGACTCTTCTACTCTCAGGATCGGGCGATCGCCCACGATGCCCAAAAGGAGCTTGAGACCAAGGGGGGACTTGCGACCGATGGCCCGGCCCTCATTTCGATTCTCAACGAGCGGCGACACAGACACCGAAGGACCGCCCAGTGGCTTGTTCTGGACCTCTTTGAGGATATCAAGGGCTACTTCCCTTACCCGCAAACAGAGTCCGAAGCGGTTCAGGCAATTGGAAACCTCATGCGCGATGCAGAGGATGACTATGCCAGAACAATCTATAAGGCCGGTGTTGTCTTGGGTGGCCACATTTGCACAGAAGAATCCGCTGAGTTGATCATCTCGCTGATGTCGGCTCCTAGCCGGATTGCCCGTAGAAGCTCGATGCATGCTAGTTTTCATCTGTGCGAATGGATGCCAACACGGAAAGAACAAGTAGCAGAGACCCTTACAACAGCGGCGCAGAGTGATCCTGAGCCTATGCTACGAGAGTACTGTAAGGGCCTCATTCGCGATATTGAGAATGAGAGAATAGACCACATCGCTGAACCCATCTTCCCTGACGAACCATGATTTCCTACTTCATTCCACTAGCGTTCCAAGTTGCCACCTCGCTTAACACGATGTTGGATACAAATCCCGTCCTTGCTGGAGCATCATTCGGTGTCACAGTCATGAAGTTAGACGGCACTGTGGTGTTCAATCGGGACGGCAACCGGCGCCTCATCCCGGCCAGCAACCAGAAGCTCTTCTCTACAATGTACGGCGTACACCATTTGGGGCTGGACTTTCGACCGAAAACAACGGTTATCGAATGTGCGGAAGCGATCGGGGTCATCGCCGAAGGTGACCCAAGCATGTCCACTGCCCGGCTCCAAGAAATCGGTTCAAGTCTGTTGGGTCACGAGAAGGTGGTCTACCTGTCCCAAGCCTATTGTCCAGGAGTTCCGAATGGGTGGGAATCTGATGACCTGATCAACCGCTATGCGGCACCGGTCACTGCGTTCACGGTGGATCAGGGCGCGTTTCGGCTTTATGCCGAGAATGGCGAGGTCGTGCCCTTACCCAAGGAACTTGGGGTCAGCATTGAACGCGGCTCCACGACCGGCTCCATCCACGTATCCTACAACCTGAGCGCTCAGCATGTCCTTGTTGACGGCGATCTCAGCGGTGAACGCCAGACAATCGAAACTTTGGCGCTCGTCAATCCAGATAGATCAGCTGCCCGATTTTTAGGAGTTGGCATCATTCCGGGCACCCTCCCCTCCTGGTACAAGCCCCTCAAGACAACTGAGTATCTTGGAGACCCGATGCCCAAGCTCCTAGCTGATTGCCTTCAGCCCAGTGACAATAACTACGCCGAGAACTTCTTGCTCATGACGGCGAGCCATAAGGGCCTGATCAAGAATCCACGAGACCCATACCCTGCGGCTACGGCCGACGAGAAGAAGTTCTTTGAAGAGGTCGTTAAGGTGCCGCAAGGTGACCTTCGCCCCGTAGATGGCAGTGGTCTTGCGCGGCAGAACTTGGTCACGACACGAGCCATCGGCACAGCATTATCGTGGGCCTCCAGACAGCCGTGGTTCTCAGCCTACCAAGGTGCCCTTGCCGCGCCGGGGGTCGGCACCCTCCGACAAAGGCTTGCGGGAAGTAGCTTCAAGGGTAAGACGGGAACTCTCACATCCGTTGTCGGACTGAGCGGATACGTGAACTCTTCCCTTGGTGAACCGTTGATCGTTGCTATCGTGATCAACAATTCGGTGGACACTCCAACGAAAGTACGAGATTCAGCGGATCAAATCATTCGCTGGGTAGAAACCAGCCCCGAGTTTGGCCCGATGCTTGCCCTAAAGCTGGGATATGGCGCAAGCTCATCGCCTCCACCGATTTTTCCCAACCAAGGCCCTCTTGCTCCTGCTTTCGATTGGAACGCTGGACCTCATCGTGACTGCGGTCTTGTACTCCCATGGTCTGATCGTTGAGTTGAATCCGCTCATGCGGCCCGTCATTCAGACCGGCGTCTGGTTGTTTGTTCTTGTTAAGGGCATGACCCTCGCCCTCGCATACTTCTGCATGATCCGATATGCAAGGACCCATCTCGCCTTCATTCAAAAGTCATGCTTTGTCGGATCTGCCCTCTACATGCTGATTTGGACGGTCTGGTTCGTGAATGGGCTCCGGTAGCTCAGGCTCCAAAAAGTAACGCGACCCCGACTAGCAGGGCCGCGCATATGATTGCTGATTATTGGATTTTTAGAGGATATGGTCCGAACCGCTGATGTGATGGTTTCGATCTGCGCTCAGGCGTACCCGAGACTTGCAGTAGCTAGCCAGTTTTCGCATTGCTTGTTCGGCGGTTGCATCAAGCTTCTCGGGACTCGTCATACACAAGCCGAGCAAAGCAAATGCTTCCTCCTCAGTGAGATCCAACTCCTTTGATTTCACGTTAGTCACCTTCATGGTATTCCGTATTTCGGGACATTCATTAAGACGGCTTTTGGACCATCCTGTTCAACGATACGTAGACGGAGTCCTCAAACGTGGCAGAAATTCGGGGATTAGGTCCAATGCACCTAGACTCCCTGATTTTTGCCATCATCCTCCGACCACCGCACGACTTCGGTACACTCCCGCCGTGCCAAAAGGCGAGTATCTGCAGTACGGCGGCCAGGCGATCATTGAAGGAGTCATGATGCGTACGCCGCGCTTCTTCTCCATTGCCTGCCGAGCCCCAAACGGAACCATTGTCCGTATCACTGAACCCCTTGAGAAGACTTGGATTGGACGGCAAAAGTGGCTCATGAAGCCCTTTTTGCGCGGGACCTTTGCCCTGTTGGATGGGATGACCCTCGGGCTTCGGGCAATGAGATTTGCCTCCGACATCCAAATGGATCCGAAACACTCCACGGAGGAACAGCTAAAGGTAGCGGGAAAACCGGTCAACGAGAAAGTACAAAGCGCCGCGGTCCTCGGGGCCATCATCTTTAGCCTCGCCGTTGGCATCCTCATTTTCAACGTCATGCCCAATGCCCTTGCCGAGACCCTTCGGGCTCGCGGTGTTGCCAACGGAACGATTATCAACTACACCAGTGAGATCATCAAGCTCGTTATCTTCATTGGGTATCTGTGGGCGATAAGCAAGCTCCCAGACGTCAAGGAGGTCTTCCGCTACCACGGTGCAGAACACAAGGCGATCAACACACTAGAGCGAGAGCAACCTCTAGAGATCGGCACCTGTCAAGCTCAAACCCGGCTTCATCCTCGTTGCGGCACTTCGTTCGCCGTCATCGTATTCATCATTGGGTTCTTGTTTTTGCCGCTCGTACCGCGCTACCCGATCACAGGACACCAAGGTGACCCATTTAGGGATGTACCAGTTCGAATTCTGATGGAATTGTGCCTCTTGCCGGTCATCGCCGGAATCAGCTATGAGGCCCTCCGTATGGCCGGGAAACTCCGTGATGAGAAGTGGGTGAATATTGCGTTTAAGCCCGGGCTCTGGACCCAACTAATTACCACCCAAGAACCCGCGGAAAAGCATGTTGAAGTTGCCTTGGCAGCCCTTCAATCCGTTGTTGATGCCGAAGAACGGGGATCGGTTAAAGTCACCGGGATCGAGGTGCTCGGGGAGGCTACTGCCTAACTATGGGCCTTTTCGTCTGCGAACACCCCCTCGCACGGCACCTGCTAACGCAGCTCCGGGATGTTAACACATCACCCGAAAGGTTTCGGAACTCCGCTCGACTCCTGTCGGACTTGCTCCTTTTAGAGGCGACTACAGACCTCCGTATCCGAGACATTGAGGTTCAGACGCCCCTCGAAACAGTTCGCGACGCAGCATTAGATCAAGGGCTCGCCGTTGTCCCAGTGCTCCGGGCAGGCTTAAGCATGCTGGAGTCAGCGCTCCAACTCTTTCCCGATGTCGCGGTTGGCTACATTGGCCTGGAGCGCAACGAGAATACAGCCATTGCACACAGCTATTACTGTAAGCTCCCGAAGCTTCCAGGCCGGCTCACGCTCTGCCTCGATCCCATGCTTGCAACGGGCGGAAGCGCGGCTCAAGCCATCCATGTCTTGAAGGCTAATGGGGCAGATCAGATCAAGATGGTCAGTGTCATCGCTGCACCAGAAGGTGTAGCAAGACTCCAAGAAGCTCACCCTGAAGTACCGATCTTCACCGCCGCCCTTGACCGGGAATTGAATGATAAGAAGTACATCATGCCGGGACTCGGCGACTTCGGCGATCGACTATACGGAACCCTCTAAAGAAGCCTAGCTTTCAGCGGTATTCTGACCGCAACAATGGACAATTACCTGCGTGCCGATCTGACGGGGTCGCTCATCTCCATGGAGTTTGGACCCGGCGGCCGCATTGTACAACTGTGGGCATCTGATCCTTCACTTCCGGAAGAGGGCGAGGAATTCCAATTCATACTTCCCCCCCTACCATTTGGTGAGGAAAATGCGGAAGACTTGTACCCTGGCACCATCCTCATCGGCGCACGCACTGACCCCGATGAGCCTTGGATATTCGCACGCAATGGCGCCGTCCGGAGTAATGCTTCAGAGGAGGAGTTCGATCCATTTTCGGAAGCGTCTGAAGTCACCTTTGAATATGATTTACCACTGATCCCTGAACTTCAGGCTACGGGTCGGTTCTTTGAACTCGCCGGCCCATTTCCAACCGTTGTATGGGAAGTAGAGATCAAGAACACGGGAAAAAAGTCGGTTGAAGTGGGCGAACTTGGATTTCCATTAGCCCTCAATACATTTTACGACGGGTTCGGTTGGAGCGACGAGCAACTACGCAAGCTTTGGAACTCACGGCTCTATGTCCACAAGTACATTGGGGGGGCAGCTAGTTACGTGTTCGCGCAGCGAATGACAAGCGAGCCTCCGGGCTTGCTCATTTTTCCCGGAGATAGCCGGGGCTGGGAGTTTTTCTCATCAATCCCTTCCAGTCTGTCAACCCCTCATCAATGGGAAGGTATTCCGGTTGTTTACGCATATAGCCGGGCCACCATTGAGCGAGAAGGATGGCGGGGTTGGTGGAACGAACACACATCTTTAATTTTGGAGCCAGGTGATTCGCGTAAGTTTGAGTTGAGGTTTGTTCCCGCCGATCGGGACCGAAACGACGGAGTACTGGGGATCTTGGCTACCTGTAACCGACCAGCAATCCGGCTCCTTCCAGGAGCCGTGGCCCCCGTGGACGTGGGCATAGCCATAGAGGTGAACGGCACCGTCCCAACGAAGTGGTTCGTCAGCCATGAAGCAGAGATCCAGACCGACGCTGATGACTCGGGCGGGTTCTGCTTTGTGCGCCCTCGAGAAGCCGGAAGACTTCGAGTCAGTTTTGAGGATAAGGACGGCCGTTTGAGCCATGTTCACCTCATGTTCACGGACCCAATCGAGAGCTTAATAAAGCGCAGGGCTCAGTACATCGTAGAACACCAACGACTTTCCGACCCTGAATCACCTCTACATCACGCATTCTTGCTCACCAATTGCGTCACGGGAGCAAAGGTCACGGATGGAGATGAATATGCCGGGTCAAGTGGGATCGAGTGCGCCCTTGCTGATGCGTTGTACTTGGCGGAAAAGAATTGTATCTTTCCAAATCGCGCCGAAATCAAAGCACTTGATGCATTTGTGCAAGATTTTCTGCTTGATGATCTCCAGAACCCGGGTGATATGAGCGTGGGTAGCGTGCTTGGTGAGGGTTGGGCCGTCGGATCCTATGCGGGGCGTCCCCTTACTTATCCCAGCGTCTTCAATCTTTATCACGCGCTATACCGAATTGCCCGGTCCTACGGAGAAACCCAATCAAAGCCCGATGTTTACCTACGCCGCGCTGCTGCAACAGCCAAAGCTATGTTCACCTTTGGATGGCGACACTACGTTCGAACCGTAGGCATCCTAGGATATGCACGCATCTACGATATCGTTGATGACCTCAATCGAGAAGGCTTGCATGACCTTGCGGATGATCTCGAACCTCATATTACGGCGAAAGCTGCCGAGCTCGTCAAGATGCAGTATCCGTACGCTGGCGAGTCTGTCCTTGATACCGGCGGATTTGAGGAAGTTTTCTCGGCCGCCCTAGAACTCAACGATGACGAGCATCTGGAGCGGACGATGCGATGCGCCTTCGCCGCTCGGAGCCTCGCCCCAAGCTGGTGGTGGTACGGAAGCGACAAGCGCAGTTGGGATGGGGCTGATTCCACTCCCCTCAACTCGCTGCTTGATCGAGGAGAAGCCTGCCTAGCTCACACCACGATCCCCAATGCTCTGATGTTCTTTGAAGCGCTGGATCGTGACTATCTGGCACTGCCCGATGTTTACATGCGCTTAGCTTTTGGCGGCATGCTTGGCCCTTGGGCACTCGTCCGCAATGACGGAGCCGCCAGCATGACCTACTGCCCCGATCTGAGCAGTAAGCACTTTGGTTACAACGCCTACACAGGGGCCTCCGGATTGGGCTATTTCCACTATCTGCGCGGGGTTGGCGCTTACGTGCTCCCAAGCGGCGACCTGGGAACCTATACGTTCGGTTGCCACTTCGAAAGTGCCGATGGGCTCTACAAAGTTCGGCCCTGGGATGGCGTCGGACGGCGGGTGGTACTGCGGCAAGTTGGTGCTTCGTTTGAACTCTCATTTGGTCGACTAATCCACGTCGAACTGGATCACCGCAAGCGACACTTCAGTGTGCAGATCGAGAACCCAAGCGACAAGGATGTCACTTGCCGGCTGATGGTCCGAGGTATGTGGGGGTCGCAAATGACGATCGCTGGAAAGGTTTGGGACGCCTCTGATGGCGTAATTGAGGCCGTTTTGGCTCTCCCCTCAGAGCAGACCATTACAGTGACGGGTAAGGTTACAGGATGAACGCGCCCGAATGGTGGTACGTTGTTTCAGGCATCTTCTTCGGCCTCGGTACGATTTTACTGGTGGCCCTGATTATCCTCGTCGCCCGACTACTTCAGCGACTGAATGGCATTCTCGAACGTGTCGGTCAGCTCATCACCAAGGTTGATGCAATTGCGGTTAAGGTGGATGGCTTGGTTGCCAAGGTAAGCACTGTCACTTCGAAGGTAGGTGATCAGGCTACTGGCGCAGCGGGAAGCCTTAACCAGTTCGCGGCCTTAGTCACCCAGCGTGCGGAATGGGTTTCACTCGCCGTTGTCGTTCTTGGTGCAGTTCGCGGCCTCATTGCCTCACGAAAAGCAAAGTGACTCTCACGGTGCAACCGGAACGCGTGAGGCCATGTCCTGAATCTGCTGACTGACCCTTGAAGCCCGATCTGCCGGTAATGCAGCGAGCAATTCGGATGCCTTTGAGCCATCCATGTTCGACACCACTCGAGCAAGGTCCGTATCGTTCCAGCCCTCCACAATCTGCACTAAGCGGCTAGTCTCCACCCCGTTCCAGACCTCAGCTACGGCGGCTGCACCCTTGTCAGAATCAACCTCAAACTCCGGTTTGGGATCTCCAGCACTAACCGCTTGATCTGGTGGTTTATGGCCCTTGCTGGATGTCGGCTTGGGCTTCGCCTTGGTGACCGCGGGCTTGGGCTTCGGAGACAGCCCGGGGATGTTGATCATCCCCGTCTTTGCCGCCCCCACAACGCCGCCCGCAATGATCAGAGCACCAACAATGATGATGACTGGCTTCATTGAATCATCCCTCTAGCAATCAAACCATACCTTTCCTGAACTCGGCGCACATATTCCTGTGTCTCACGGAAGGGCGGCACTCCCTGGTACCGATCTACAGCACCCGGGCCAGCATTGTAGGCGGCCAAGGCTTTGCTCAAGTCCCCATACTTGCCCAGCATTTGGCCCAAGTACTTGGCTCCCCCACGCAGGTTTTGTTGCGGATCAAACGGATCGGTCACACCCAAGGCCTTTGCGGTGCCAGGCATGAGTTGCGTGAGTCCTTGGGCACCACTCTGAGAAACGGCGCGAGGGTTGAAGTTGCTCTCAACGCTAACGAGAGCCTCTAGGAGTGCGGGTTCAACCCCCTGCTCACGGGCTACATCCGCAATCATACTTCGAACATCACCGCCAACCTCGGGCGATAACATTCCAGGTGACATGGGACGCAAATCGTCGCCTATCTGCCCTTGCATTAGCCCCTCGAATTCGTTCTTTTGGGCTTGAAAAATCTTTCGAGGATAGGTTCGCTGTCCAGAGACTTGCGCCATTCGTGCTTGGATATCCGCCATTCGTTGGGAACAGCCATCGGGACCTCGTAGTTCATGCCTCATGCGCTTCTCCTTCTCATGACGGCCCACTCGTCAAGTTGAGCTTGCTCGCGACGAGACTGATCGAGTTCAAATTCCTGGCGGTGCCGTTCTCGTAGCTTCTCAAGGGCATCCGCCGCCTGCTGCCTTTCGTACCAGACCTGTCGGCAAGCTTCTTCTTCATCAAGCAGGACCATCAGGGCAGCCTCGCCGTGTTGCTGTTGAATGTCCAAATTGTCCATCCAAGTTTGAAGTGCCAAGCGCTCTTGGTAGCGGCTGATCGAAGCCTCGCTCAAACTTTCGCGACGCCTCAGGGCTAACTCCAAGAGAAAGTCCTCCATCTCGAACCGAGACCGCTGCGCTTGGCTGAAAGCCAGCTTGGCCTCTTCGGCTTCTCTAACTCGTAATTGGTGAAGAGTCTCCAGTTTGAATCTGAACTTAGCCATCCGTCAACTCCTGTAGCGAGGAAATGGCCTCGGATATCCCTACCCCCTCACTCTTATCTTGTCGCAGGAACCTGTTGATACCGTCCCATTTTGAAATCGCTTCATCACTGATCGGCTTGGAACCTTCCTTGTAAGCCCCCAAGGCAACTAGGTCTTCAACATCTGCATAGCCCGCTACTAGTTCACGTAACCGGTTAGCACTCACAACGTGCTCGGCTGAAGTAACCATTGGCATCACCCGACTGAGCGATTGCATGATATCTATGGGGGGGTAATGTCCCCTGCTGGTGAGTTTGCGGCTCAGGACAATGTGTCCGTCAAGAATGGAACGAGCCGCATCAGCAATCGGCTCGTTCGTATCGTCGCCTTCAACCAACACGGTGTAAATGGCGGTAATTGAGCCCCGCTTTCCACAGCCGGTCCGTTCCATCAGTTTAGGCAACATGGCAAAGACGCTTGGCGTGTAACCCTTTGTGCTCGGGGGCTCTCCGACCGCGAGCCCGACTTCACGCTGTGCCATTGCGAACCGGGTTACGGAATCCATCATCAACATCACGTTGAGGCCCTGATCACGGAAGTACTCAGCGATCGCGGTCGAAGCAAATGCTGCCTTCACACGGGTGAGCGCCGGCTCATCGCTCGTTGCGCATATAACAACACTCTTCTTCAGCGCCTCGCCAAGATCATTCTCCATAAACTCACGGACTTCGCGGCCGCGTTCGCCCACAAGGCAGATCACATTAATGTCCGCCGAGCTGTGCCGAGCAATCATGCCGAGTAACGTGCTCTTTCCAACACCAGAACCAGCGAAAATGCCCATTCGTTGACCAACACCCATAGTCAGAACACCGTCAATGGCTCTGACACCAGTGGTGAAGGGTTGGTCAATCATTGACCTTTCTAAGGCATTCGGAGCCTCTCCTTCAATTGGATATCGCAATCCAGAATCAATCAACGCTCCGCCATCCATTGGCATACCGATCCCGTTCAAGACCCGCCCTAAGAGTTGGTCACCGGTGGGCACGCTAAGTTGGCGACCGGCAGCTCGGACAAGGCATCCAGAACGAACGCCCTCCATCTTTCCCAGCGGCATGAGCAGGGTGCGATAATCCCGAAAACCCACGACTTCGGCAGGGATTCGATCGCCAATCCCGGGCTCGATCCAACATAGATCGCCTACCCGAGAGGCTGGACCATTTGACTCAATCACTAATCCGACGACTTGGACGACTCGACCTGTTGCTTCTCGAACTGGAACCGAGCGCAATCGCTCGATCTCTCGCGATAGGTTGGGGGCGCGAACGGGAATCTTGATCGTCATGCCGCCTCTCCTTCAATGAGTCGGAGCATGGTCGCCGTAGTGGCGTCGACATCCCCGTGGCTACTTGCCACAATGCATCCACCCATCAGGCTCGAATCCGCAATGATCTCAAAGGACCTAATGCCGGTGAAGGAGCGCAAAATGGCATCTCGATGCTTCGATAGCACCTCGCTATCGGCTATGGTCACTCGTACGGTCACCTCACGGCTTTGTGATACTTCTGAAATTGCCCCCTTAACAATGCCGAGTATCGCTTCCTCATTCAGTTGAAGCTCTGCGGCGAGCACACGAGTTACGACTTCTTTAGCTATGCTGCTTAGCTGCCCTTCGGCCTCGAGGTAGAAGTCAGATACTCCAATTTCTAGCCGGGCCAGCGCTTGTTCAAGATCCATACGGATCGCCTTGAGTTCCTCGGAAAGGTCCTCGCCAAACTTCGCTACGGCTTCCAGACGTCCGGTCTCAAAGCCTTCAGAATAACCCACCTTTTGCCCCAGGTCAAAGCCTTCGTTATAGGCAACCTGCTTCGCTTCCTCGCGAATCGCCTCCGTCGCGCGTTGCCTAGTCGAGGAACGGGCACGCGCGACAACGAGCCTATCTTTGGGAAGATCATCAAAAATGCCCGACTCGCGCACGGTCGGCTTAGACAAGCACGTCCTCCTCGCCACGCCCAATCTGGAGCTCACCCGCTTCTTCCAAGCGTCGAATCACAGCAACGAACTTCTGCTGGGCCTCTTCTACCACTCGGACCTTCACTGGTCCCATGAACTCCATGTCTTCCTTGAGCATATTCACGGCTCGCTCCGACATATTGCCAAAGATCTTTTGTTGAACTTCTTCAGGCGTGCCCTTGAGGGCCGTCGCCAGTTCACGTACATCAACTTCCTTGAGGATGGCTTGGATCGCTCGGTCATCCAAAGTCACAATGTCTTCAAACACGAACATCATGTTCTTGATCTGATCCGCAAGTTCTGGGTTGGTCTCGGTCAGATTCTCGATGATAATGCGCTCGGTCGAACGATCCACCCTGTTAAGGAGGTCTACGAGCATCTTCGGACCACCCGCCTTTGTCATGTCCGTGTTGATAAGGCTCGACACCTTCTTCTCAAGGGTTTGTTCGACACGACGCACCACTTCAGGCGGGGTCTGCTCCATCATGGCGATGCGTTCAGCCACATCCGCGCGGAGGTCAGGGGTCAGCTTGGTCAAGATCGAAGCCGCCTGATTCATCGGCATGTACGACAGGATCAGAGCGATCGTCTGAGGGTGCTCATCTTGGATGAAACTTAGCACCTGCGTTGGATCAGCGTGCTTTAGGAAGTCAAAAGGGACAACCTGCATGGCGCTTGAGATCTTCTTGACCATTTGTTCAGCCCGATCCGATCCCAACGCTCCTTCGAGCATGCGCCGAGCCTGGTCCATACCCCCCTCCGCGATATACTCCTGAGCGGAGGCCATTCCATGGAACTCCTTGATGACTTGCTGTCGAAGATCTGCCGGAACGGTATCGAGGCGAGCTACCTCTAGGGCAAGGAACTCGATCTCCTCATCAGAAAGCTGACTAATGACGCTTGCGGCAGGCTCGTCACCTAACAGTGTAAGCATGATCGCTGCCTTGCGGCGAGGGCCAACGTCTAGGGTGTTCTTTCTCATCGTCGCTCCTCCAGCATCCAAGTCTTGAGTAGGTTCGCCACCATCTCCGGCCGTGCAATGGCCATCTTCTTGATCTGCTCAAGTGGCACATTGACCTTATCAGGAATATCGTCAATATGTGGAGGTACTGGTTGGGAGGCCATTGAGTGAAGAGCGTCTGCAAGTTCCCCACCCTCGAAGGCCAATACTTGATCGGGGCGACCGGGAGCAATGCCCTCGAGTGCACTTGCGGGTAAGGAGAGCGTCCCACCGCCTGGAAGGGCTACCTCGGTAGTTGGCGCCGGCCTTGGTGCGGCCTTGCCAATGGCCTTCGTCACCAGGAATCCTACGAGGACAAGTGCGGCAATTGGAAGCAATGCCAACACCTGCTGCATCGTCCCTCGCGATGAGGCCCCTGACTGGGCGGCTTTTAGTCCTTCGGCGGAAGCCTTATCAAACTCGGTACTCGTTACACTAGCTCGGAACTTGTCGGTTTGGGTGCCGAGGGGCCCTAGGTAATTCTGGACGTACTCTTCAACAGGAGCAGTATCGGCAATGTTAGTGCTATTAACCAAGACGCTGACGGTCATGCCTTCAAGAACACCGGCACTTCGCTCAATGCTTTTCTCCGTTACGTTCATGTCGTACGTCGCGCTTTTGGTCGAACCAGTATAGGCCTTGCTACTTCCACCTGAAGCCTCAGCGGGCGCTTGAATGTTCGATGCCGCCCCTGCTGGACCCATCGGAGTTGATGCATTGGCATCACCCATGGTCTCTTTTGTCTCATCAATAGTGACTGGCTTGGGTGTCGGCTGCTTGATGACACTGTTCTCATGAACTTTGTCGAAGTTCAAATTGATCATCGGAATCGAAACAATCGTATTCCCTACGCCGAAGGCCGCGTCCAGCTTAGCCTGCAATTCTTGTTCACGCCGACGGGCCTCCGCAATCTCGGCCTGCACCTTCTTATCTGCGCTAGCGTTGACGCCAGTAGCTTCAGCCCCATCGTAGAGCCGCTGTCCTCGGTCATTCATCACAACAATGCGGTCAGCCGCCAGCCCCGTAACGCCAAACTGAACCAATCTAACGATCGCTTGGGCTTGATCACCATTGATGGGAATGGCCCCGTTTTCCGTGACGACGATGCTCGCTCCGGCCGGCTTTTGTTCAGCCACAAAGGGTGATGAATCCGGCAGTGTTAGGGTCACCTTGGCGGCGGCAATGCCATTCATCATTTGAATGGAGTTGGCAAGATCGCCCTCCAACGCAGCCTTAATCTTGACTTTCTCCACTTCGGGGGACACCATCATCGAGTTCATCGAGTCAAGCGACCCATAACCCAAATTGCCGCCTTGGGGAAGTTTCTTGGCCACGGCCAGTTTGGCTCGTGCTTCGGACACCCGGTTACTAGCGACCAGAACATTGCCGCTCGCGTCGTAATTGGCGGGGATTCCCATCTTGTTCAGCTCTTGCACGACCATGCCTTGATCGGCGGGGCTGAGCCCGCCCAGCAACAAGCTCATGCTTGGTCGGCTGCTCAGCATGTACGCCACCACAAGTAGGGCGACTAAGAGGCCGCCCCCAAGAAGCCAAATCGGACGCTGTGTCCGATCAAGTCCGAGCCACCAAGCTTTAATCGTTTCTAAAAATGAAGCCATTTTGTGCGCATCAATCCTTTGATGTCGCCGCTAGATTTGTGTCCTCATCACTTCTTGATAGGCTTCTAGCACCTTATTGCGCACTTGCATGGCAAGTTGCATTGAGACGCTGGCCTTCTCCATCGTGATCATTAGGTCGTCTATATCCACCGGCTGACCCGCCATCAAGGCGTCTTGCTTGTCGCGGCTCTCAAGCTGCGAGGCATTGACCTCCTTCAGGGCGTCCATCAGCGCCTTGC
>JADZDX010000039.1 GCA_020850835.1 Fimbriimonadaceae bacterium | reverse complement strand
GGCATCGTGTGGGTGGTCTGGACGTTTCTCTTTCGCCGGGTGCATTGGGCAGGGGCCCTCGCAGGGTCTCTGGCCGTGATGTTTGCCCCAGGCATGATGGTTCATTCTCGGTTCATGACCGTGGATATCATAGCCACGCTCTTTATCACTTTGAGCCTATTCTGGGGTTGCGAAGCGATCAGGGAACCCGGTATACGGCCCTATCTTTGGGTCGGGATCTTCGCTGGAGTGGCAGCGGCTTGCAAATACAATGGAATCTTGGCTCTCGTTACCATAGCTCCTGCCCTTTGGGTCTCCCAAAATCGTTTGAAGCAAGGTCTAATTGCTTTGGGAGCGGCCGCCCTGACCTTCTTGATCGGAGTTCCAGGAGCGATCCTCGAGCGGGACGCCTTTTCTCGTGATTTTCGCTATGAGATGTGGCACACCGGGGCCGGCCACGGCCTTGTGTTTGCCGGCACGTCCCCCGGGTTCATCTTTCACTGGGGCAACCTAGTTGTGGCTTTCGGAGTCTTGCTGACCCTCGTGGGGCTGGCGGGCCTAGGGCGTTTACTATATCATCGGTCACTCTGGGCCCTCGCGTTGGTTGGTTTCTTCCTGATTTACTTCTTACTAATCGGAAAGGCAGAGGTCAAGTTCATGCGCTATGTGTTCCCGCTAATCCCGGTCCTAGCCATCGGTTTCGGATGGCTAATCGGACGGATGCACGAAAAGAAGCTGCCGTGGGGCGTTGGCTTGGGAATCCTGTCCCTTGGCGTAAGCCTGGACAGCGCAATGCGTTGGACAATCTATATGCAGGGAGAGGACCCCAGGGATGCCGCAGCGACCTTGATTCGGCGCCTAACGGCCGGAGAGGAGTGGGCAACCGTTGGTCTTGTCTCTGATCCATGGTTTTACACTCCTAGTTTCTATCCTGAGACCGTCGCGCCCCGTCCTGTTCCGTTTGACGTTCGGGAAGGGTTCCGCCTTGCTGCTAAGAGCCCGTCCGTTTTGCGATTTATTCCAGCGAATCCAAATGACCGGTTAGATTGGGATGTTCGTCTGATTAAGGTGCTTGAGCCAGAGACGATAGCCATCAGCTCGTTTGAAGAGGAAGGATACCGAAGTCTTGCATCCCGACCCGAAGGAGAGCGAGGGGAGTTCGCAACGGCGGTGGGCCGGTATGTCCAGTTCCAAGATGCCCTGCAGGAAGAGTATACAAAGGTGGCCGTTCTTGGCGTGCCGGGACTTCCTAACGTCCATGACCTGATGTACATTCGTCCTACAATCACAGTATGGAAGAAGAAATCGACGAGTTCCTCGACCACCTCTCCGGGGTCCGGGGTGCCAGTGACCACACGGTAGCTGCGTATCGAACGGATCTTCTGCAGGCTCTGACGTTTGCCGAGTCCCAAGACCTTAGTCAGTGGAGCGATTTCTCCGACGAAGTCGCCTTGCGCTACCAAGCGTCTTTGGGCCCGCCCCTTGCGCCGAGCACCGCTCAGCGGAAGCTTTCTGCGCTGAGAGCGATTCTCAAGTTCTTGAGAAAGCGGGGAAGGGGAGGGGCCGAGTTACCAAGTACTGGAGGCTTTAGGCGCCGGCGAGCCCTCCCAAAAGCCCTGAGTGAGGTCCAAATGAACCTACTGTTAGGGGCGATGGACGTTAGGACCCCATCTGGCTTGAGAGACAGGGCTCTGTTTGAAATCATCTATGGAGCTGGCTTACGGGTTTCAGAAGCGCTTGGTCTTCGGCTAGAGCAGATTGACCTCGATGAGCGCTCGATGACGGTTACGGGCAAGCGCGAGAAAACCCGTTGGGTTCCGATTCCGTCAGAGACGGCACGCTGGCTGGGCCGCTATCTGGATGAAGCGCGTCCGAAGCTCCTCAAGAGGCCCTCAGCACTGGTTATCTTGAGCAACCGAGGTAATGCCATGAACCGCGCCGTCGTGTACGCCAACTTAGCCCACTACGAGCGAATTGCTGGTGTAGAAGCTCACACCAGTCCGCACATCCTGCGCCACTCATACGCTGTTCATCTCCTAAAAGGTGGTGCAGACCTGCGTTCGGTACAGGAGCTATTAGGGCATTCCAGTATCGAAACAACGCAGGTTTACACTCACCTTGACATGACCGAGGTGACCAAAAAATACCGAAGCGCCCACCCTAGGGATTAAGTCAATGCCATCGGCATGATTACGCAGAAGCGATCGTCGCCCTCAATGGGTTTGAACATGGCCGGGCGGGACGGCTCCGTCATCTGAGCAACGACAGAATCACTCTTCATTGCCTTTAATGCATCCATCACATACTTGCCATTGAAAGCAATCTCGATCTCGCCGTTTTCCATAACAGCGGGGATCTCTTCCTTGGCTTCGCCCTTCTCTTCACTTCGTGACGACATGACTAACTGAATGCCGGTGCCTCCAAAGCGAACACGATGCGCACTATCGCGGGCAAGAATCAATGTTCGGTCCAAGTTCTCTATCATCTCTTGCCGATCGAGCTTCCAACTACGGGTGAACTCGGCGGGAACGACGCGCTCCCAGGCGGGGTACGTACCGGCAAGGAGTTGTGAAACTACCTTTGCGGAGCCGGCGTCCACACTCAACCTGGTCTCGTCAAACTCTAGCATGACCTCTTCCTCATCGGCAATTGGAAGGTTGCGGATGGCCCGTAAAGCCTTCTCGGGGACAACCGCATTTACGGTAGAACCGATGCCCTCCTTGCCCAAGCGCAAAACAGCCAGCCGGTGTGTGTCCGTGGCAACTAGTGTGAGCTTCTCACCATCATAGTTGAAGAGAACCCCAGTCAGAACAGCGCGGGCATTATCGCTCGCAACGGCATAGATGACGCCCTCAATGGCCTCCCTCAGCTCATTCATCGGCAGGCGAAGTTCGCTAGCCGCAGCGATCGTCGGCGGGAGCGGGAAGTCTTCAGTGTTTAGGGCCATAAGCCTCCAGTCCGAGGCACCCGCCCTGACAAAGATTTGTCCGCCCGGTGAGCGCTCCATACTAATGGGTCCGTCAGGTAGGCGCGCCACTAATTCTTGCAGAATCTTGGCCTGCACGCAGGCAGTTCCGGGTTCATCAATTGTGGCGAGGATGGTGCGATCGCCCCAGATTTCCCCATCACATGCAGTCATGCGCAGTCCATTAACATTGGCTTCCATTCGGATGGTTTGGAAGAGCTGCTGAGGTGAGCGCTGGCTGGCGATTGGGGCGACTAGGTTGATCGCATCAACAAGATCTTTACGGGAGCATTCGAACTTCACTGGTGGTTTCTCTCTTACCCCGACATTGGCAGTTGATACTGCGAGGTCGCCAACGCATGGTG
>JADZDX010000038.1 GCA_020850835.1 Fimbriimonadaceae bacterium | reverse complement strand
GGCTCACGAAGGTACTGAACATCAGGGCCACCGCCGACAGCAGGCTCATCTGAAAGAAGTTCATCAGGGGGGCCTTTACGAGCGGAGCTAGGTTTGCGATTTGCCGTTCGTTCTGACTAAGGGCAAAGGTAATCAAGAGTACGATCGTCATAAAGCCGATCATCATGCCGAGAGCAGCTACGGCTCCCAAGTACTTTCCGACCAAGAATTGCCAGCGCTGTACGGGCTTGCTCAAGATCGTATAGATCGTGCGCCGTTCAATCTCGTTCGGCACCATGTACACGGTCAGCATAATAGCAATGAGCGCCGAAGTGAGCTGAATCACGCCCAAAGTCAACCCGACCAAGACCGTCCGCTCTTGACGGGCGGTAAGGATGTTAAGCGCTGGTGCGACCACCAAAAAGAGCAAGCCGATGAGCAGGATAACGAGTAGAACTCGCCGGCGAATGGCTTCCCCGACCGTCGTCGCGGCAATTGAGAGAATCGTTTTCACGCCTGTACGCTCCTAACCGTTTCGACAAAGAGGTCTTCCAATCGCTTCCTGCGAGGGATCACGCTGAGGACTGATCCCTTGGCGGCCAAAATCCCTTCAATAATTGAGTTCGGGTTGATTGAATCGGGCATATCTACGATCAATCGTCCGTTTTTCCAACTTACGTGGGTATCAGTCTCCTTCACCTTATTTGAGAACTCCTCGCTCACATCGGCCGTAATCTCGTAGCGACCGCCCGCCAATAGGTCCTCAAGACGTCCCTGCTTTTCAATCTTGCCTTTATTGATGATAGCCACCCGATCGCAGATGCGCTCTACGTCGCTCAGTTCATGGCTCGAAATAAAGACCGTCTTGCCTTCCTCACGAAACTGCAGGATGAGGTCCCGAATCTCAATATGAGCAATTGGGTCAAGACCGCCCGTGGGCTCATCCAAGAAGAGTAGCTTGGGATCGTTCAGCAGGCTCTGAGCCAACCCAATTCGCTGCTGCATGCCCTTCGAATACTGAGAAATGGTCTTATGGCCGTCACCGGCGAGGTTAACCTTCTCAAGCAGAGCCTGGCACTTCGCCTCGTCCTTAATCCCAAAAAGTGAAGAATAAAACTTGAGGATCTCCATGCCCGTCATGTGTTCGTAATAGTACGGTTTCTCGGGCAGATAGCTGATGAGGTGGTGGATGGCCGTATCTCCGACCTCTTTATCTAGGACGAACGCCTCGCCGGCCGTTTGATAAATGATGCCGAGGAGGATTTTGATTGTTGTCGTTTTCCCGGCACCGTTTGGGCCCAAAAATCCAAAAATCTCGCCTTCCTCAACGTGAAGATCAATGCCGTCTACGACATTGGCCACACCTCCGGGTTTCTTGTAGCTCTTTGTTAGCTTCCTTGTTTCAATCGCGGCTCCCAACGGGGCACCTCCTGTGAATGCCTACCTGGTCCAATCAGGAGGCGCTAAATGCGAGGCGATTATACCGAGTTCGATGGGAACAACCGGGGGGCCCTTCGCACATCCTGGCCTGGGTACAATCCCGACGCAATGGCAAATGACTTCATGCCGATCTTGATTCTGGTCGCAGTGGCGGCCATTATCTGCGGGGCCATGGTCACCCTGAGTTGGGTACTCGGGCCAAAAAAGGTCACTCCTTACAAGTCATCGCCCTACGAATGCGGCGTTGCTCCCGCCGGGTCGGCCCGAGAGCGGTTTCCGATCAAGTTTTACTTGGTCGCGATGCTGTTTATTTTGTTTGACATCGAAGTCGTCTTCCTTTGGAGTTGGTTAACCGTCTTCAAGAACCCGGGGATGGGTTCGGCCGCCGCCGACCTGCAGTTCCAGACCTTTAGTTTCTTGGCCATCATGGCCTATATGGTCCTGTGGATCATCGGGGACTGGTACGTGCTGAAGGTTGATGCGATCAACTGGGATGAAGAAGCGTCCGTGGATGCCGCAATGCTGGGTACGGTCCTCGAGCCCCTCCCCGAGGAGCCTGCTGCCTGATGTCGTCCCCAATGAAAGGTGGACAGCGCCTAGAGGTTGCCGCCCTAACGAGCAAGGTTGGTGACGGCATCGTTAAGGTCAAAGAAGATCGAGGCGATACCTTCATTTGCCTCACGAAAGAATGCCTTCGAGATGCATTGATCGCCCTTCGCGATGATCCGGAGCTTGATTATCGCTACTTCAGCGAGTGCTTAGGAGTTGACTACAGCGAATGGAAGCACGATCGCGACTTTCCGGAGTCTCGATTTGAGGTTGTTTACAATCTCATGTCTCTTCGGCACTTCTCGCGGATTTTCCTCAAGGTTGGCGTCAATGACGGTGAAAAAGTCCCGACCGTCAAGGACATTTTCTTGGGGGCTGAATACCCCGAACGAGAGGTCCAGGATCTGTTTGGCATCGAGTTTGATGGTAATGGCCCAGCCGAGGGGATGCGCTTCTTGCTCCCCGACGACTGGGTGGGCTACCCCCTTCGCAAGGAAGTACCCCTAGGTGGCGAGGACGTGGTGTTCGATGCGGACACCCTCGGCCCAGCGGTTGAAGACAAGTCCATGCCCCACGCTGGCGAAAGTTTCGAAGGAAAAACTGGGTCCGAAGACGTAAGCGGACGCTAAACCCAAAACGAACTGGAACAAACGACGTTGTTTGCGCGTCTCCCAAGATAAGCGGTCGCCATGAATGCTTGCATTTATGTCGGGTGCCGTTCACCGAGGCTGGAGTCGCAACAAAATTTGCCGCAAAAGTTCCGGGGGACCTTGCAGTTATGGCTCGGATGTCGTATGATATGGCGAGTCACCAGTCCACCTTGGACTGGAGCGACTACAACTTCATATCTTACGCACGCCAAAGGCCGGGGAGTTCCCACCGCAAATTAATGTGTTTGCAGTCATTCCATCGTTCTATATCGCGACTGGGCGATCTGGTTATTGGAGTGTCTTGATATGAAATCGAACAGGTCGGCCCAAAGCTGACTTGGAGGAATCATTAACAATGCGTAAAGCGTTTACACTAATCGAACTCTTGGTGGTTATTGCGATTATCGCGATCCTAGCCG
>JADZDX010000037.1 GCA_020850835.1 Fimbriimonadaceae bacterium | reverse complement strand
GCTAGGGCAATGCTGGGATACATGCTGTGTTCCATCTTACGCCAGATTGGGAACATTTGCTTAGGGATTTGCAAACTACCCTGAAGTTTGGGTTTGGAAAAACCAAGTATTCCTCCGAGGGTTCTTCCTCCGTAAGGGTGGAAGAAGCATCATAGCTCCCTAGAGGTCGAGCAAAGAGATATGAAGAGGTTAAATCGAAAGAAGGGCTTTACGCTCGTTGAAATCATGATTGTGGTGCTGATCATCGGCATCCTACTCGCCATCGCCGTGCCGAACTTTGTTCGAGCCCGAGAGACCAGTCGAACGCGATCTTGTATCGCTAATCTTCGCCAATTGGATTCCGGTAAGGAGCAATATGCGATGGAAGCCCGGCTCGCTGCCGGTGCGGCCGTTGCAGAAGCCAACGTCGTTCCTGACTATGTCAAGAAGATGCCTCAGTGCCCAAGTGGTGGTACGTACACCGTTGGTAACGTGGGTTCAGACCCAACTTGCAGCGTTGCCGGTCACGCTCTCTAAGGGTTGCTGACATAGGCTTAAGGACAGGGCGGGATCGCCCTGTCCTTAACTACTTAAGCCGCTAAAGAATTTGCATCCTATTGTTGTCCAATTCCTAAGCCGACTATGGAACAAGACTTGAAGGAGATTTAACGATGACCAAAAAGTTGCATCCAGGAACCCGCGGATTCTCGCTCGTCGAGGTTCTCTTCGGAATCTTCTTGGCCGGGCTGTGCGCAATGGTCCTTGCATCAACCATGCCGGTGGCCAACAATGCCCGAGGCATGGCAAACAACCAGAACAATGCGCTGAGCATTGCCCAGAAGCAGATGGAGGCCTTGAGGTCGGCAGGGTATCCAAACCTAACGCCAGATCGCCTATTTGCGGTGGGACTGATTGATAGTTCAACGGCAGTTTCGACGAACACGTACAGCTTTACCAACGTGGATAGCGGACGAGTTGATAGCCCAGCAATTCGCCTGCCCAGCGGAGTGGGTCGCTTGCGCGTTGAACAGGTTGGCTTGGATCTACGCCGGGTTACGGTCATCCTGAGCTGGCAAGAGCGGGGTCGAACTCGAACGATCTCCGTGGGAACGATGGTGGCCAATCTATGAAGAATCGAAAACTCCGTGGCACTACGCTTGTAGAAGCGATGGTCGCGTCTGTCGTCACGGGCCTTGTGCTATTTACGGCGGTAGGCACGCTCTATTCCGGTATGCGCAGTTGGATCCAAGGATTGGGCCTAATCAATGCGGAGCTAGACGGGACGCAAGCCGTTCGGCGACTCAACCAAGAGCTTCGCGAGGCCATGTCAGTGCAGGTAGCGGCCGACGGTCAGAGCTTAACTTACAGACTGCCGCAAAGGAATGCGCAAGGCGACTTCGTCGTGCCACCACTATGGGATGGTGTTCAACGTCGGGTGATTGTGACAGCAACGAGTAACGGAAGCTATAGCTTAGGTTTCGGCATCGCTGGCCAAGAGTATACGATTAGCCAGAATATTATCCTTCGTGACCCGGAGGTATCGGGCGCCCCGACGTATCGGGTCTTTACTCCAGGGCCAGGAGGGATTACTCGGCAGGTTGACGTTATGATCGTCACCCGCACGTACGGCCCTCGAGGTGCACCCATCTATCAGCGTGTACGCGAAACGCTGTTCCTTCGCAATGTCCCTTCAATAACCAATTAGGAGTTCTAAAGTGAGTCAACGAAAAAGCAAACGAACAAAGCGCGGCATGGCCATGGTCAGCTCATTCCTGATCTTGTCACTCTTAGCCGTCGCTTCGGTTTCTTACACAAGTAGCGCAACCGAAACCGTCCGCGCTTCCAAGCGCATGACGATGGATGTCCAAACCACCAACCTGTGTGAAGCGGGTATTCAGGACATCTTGCGAAGTTTGTGGCGGCCATTCAAGCAGCAACAAATCTTCTCGCAGTTAGACAGTACATTGACGGGTGCGTCTACATCAAATCCCACCGCCGCGCTTTCGGGAACGGTAAGCGGTGTGGGGGCCTACTCATCGGGAGTCGTCGGCTACTCTACGGTGCCTGGGAATGCGTACGTTCGACTCGTCACCGTTCGAGCGGTGGGTTGGATTGATGAGAACAACAATGGGATTCTCAACTCGGGAGAACCCAGTAAGACGGTTGACGTAACGGCCCGTTTCGAGTTGACTCGAAGCCAAGTGTTTGACTACACCTATTTCGTCAACAACTACGGATGGATGGATGGATTTAGCCAGAACGACCTCATTGTCAATGGGGACATGCGGGCGAACGGCAACTTTAACTTCCTCAATGGCTCGCCAACAGTTAACGGGAGCGTCTTTGCGAACAACAATGACAAATTGGTTCCCATGGCGGTCGGGCTCGTCAATTCGGCACCGATCAAGATGACGAACACGACCTACGGAACTTGGGCGCCAAACAATCCGGCTAGATTGTCTGGCGAGACTACGGCGGCTTACACCGCTCGGGTAGCGGCCTATCAAAACATGATGGCTGCCCGCAGGCGCCAAGGCTATAACGCGCTCACCCACGGATCAACAGGCTCTGCAGCATTTGAAGAGAACCGCGACTTTGTCTTCCGAAGCGATGCTTCTCTGGTAAATGATCGGCCAGCGGGCGCTATCATCGGTGACAGCACCGGGCTGAAGGCCTGGACGCGAACGGGCTCTTCGTCGGCGACGACAAGTTTGCTCGATAGTCAGCGCACCCGCGAAATCATCATGCCGGATCTGAGCGATATCAATCGATACATAGATCTGAGCACGAACTATCGCGACACGAAAGCTACGTTCATGGATGGGAGCGCAAACCCGAACTACAATCAAGGTTCGTGGGTCGAGGTCTATAACACCTCAACCCGTCGCTATGACCGTGTTTCGACAAACGGCGTTATCAACGGCAGTGTTGTCCTAGTAGGGACGGACGCCAATCCAATCCGCATTCACGGTCCGGTTACCGTTACTCAGGACGTTGTGATCAAAGGAACGGTGGCCGGGCAGGGAACCCTCTATACGGGGCGAAACACCCACATCGTGGGAGGAATCAAGTATGCAAGTGGGCCGGACTTCCGGGGCGGAAGCGTCTTCGGAACGGACGCTGCCAACGAGAAGAAGGACTTTCTCGGTCTAGCTGCTCGCGGTAGCGTGATCATGGGGAATCCAACGACATTCACGAGTTCCTATCCTTTGCAGTACATGACACCCGTCAACCCACCGACGAAAACGGTGGGTACGTATGGGCGCTACGATGAAGACGGCAATTGGATTCCTGCTTACGACGCGATGGCAATTGATTCCAGCGGACGGCGACGATACCAAAGCGTTGTTCCAGACAGCACGATCAATAGCATCGCTGAAGGAGTGAACCAGATTGACGCCATTCTCTACACGAACTTCGTGGGAGGAGGGAATATCGGAACCAGTGGCGGGGGCGTGACGATCAACGGGACAATCATTAGCCGAGACGAGGCCATGGTCACTTGGAGTTTGCCCATCATCATGAACTACGATAATCGTATCCGCGAGCGCTCCGTTGACGAGAAGCCGCTAGTCGATCTTAACCTGCCCCGTAGCCCGGCCATGATGCGAAGCACTTGGCAAGACCGCGGATTCCAGTACAGGAGTTACAGCTACTAATATGAACATGAAGCATCTCATTATCGGCATTGCGGTTTTCGCAGGCGCAACTTCTGCTTGGGGCATCCACGAGGACCGTCCAGCAGGGACGGAGTTCAAGCTGGAAGAAAGCCAAGAACAGGTAGCCCAGGAACAGGCCTACCAAGGGCGCTTGGAAGCATCTGGGGCAGTTCCGATCCGAACTCAGGAGCAGGAAGACATTAAGGTTAGCAAGGAAGCATCCGCCAAGGCCGCGCTCTCTGCGGCTGACCGAATGGCGCAGGGCTCGGAAAACCTGAAGAAGGCCGAGGAAGGCATGAAGGCCGCAGGACAAAACCGAAAGGGTAGTTCTCAGTGGTGGTTCTTTGCCCTCTTAGCTGGGGTTGGCCTGATGGCCTATGTGGGGATCAAGGATTGGATGTCCAAGAACATTCCCGATATGCCCACGAAGCGGCGATGAGTCAGGGCGGAAGCTGAAATGGGAAGGCGATGATCGCCTTCCCATTAGCCTTCTCTATTTGCTCGCGGGCTCTTGTGAGTACCGACGTAACTCGCTCGGCAGCACGCCTAACAGCTTCTTTAGCGCTTCACGGAATGCACTAGCGGTTGTAAAACCACACATTGCCGCAATCTCATGCATATCACGGTTCTTGCTGTCGAGTTTCTGCATGGCCATTTCTACCCTGCATCGTTCAACAAACTCGGGTAAGCCATAGCCCATATCTACCCGGAAGGCCCGGCTGAGGTGGAACTGTGAATAACCGGCTACGACCGACGATTGCTTGAGTGACCAGTTTTGAATTGGGTCTGACTGAACGGCATTGACGAGCCGCAGCATTCCTGGAGCTAGATCATTAGGGATTGGTGTGAGCGAGCTCTTGGTCGGATTAAGTGATGCCGCAACGGCGAGCATTTGTAGTCCGCCGAGAAGGCGTGGTTCGACGACTTCCCGGTTACCAAAAACCATCTGAGTAATTTCATCGGCGATGGTCTTATTCTCGGGCAGGGTTGCCTTCAGAATCGAAACCGCGTTCGAGTTCTTCGACTTTGCTCGGCGTTCATTGAGCCAATTGGACAAGAGGGAACCGCAATTGTGGTTGCATTGAACCCAGTAGCCCGTGTAGGCCCCACGAGGCAGGATGCCTTCGATCGGCGAGTGCCCGTTTACAAGAGCGATGGAGTTTTTGGGAAGGATCTCCCAGCCACCATTTCCTTGGCGGACCAAGAGGGTGCCTTGCTGGCTGAAGAGCATCAGTTCTTGGCCGGGGAGCCGGCTGAGCGTGACTCGTTCTGGCTCAGCGTCATCAGCGGCGATGCGATCAATCGTGATACATTCTCCGTCAAAGGAGCGTTTGGTGTTGATTCGGCGGAGGCCGAACTCTAGTGTTAGTGTTTGGGTTGACATAGCTGGATCTCAGTTTGCGGTCTTGACCGTCATTGTCATCTCCGGATGCGAGGTCTTGCCTCACTCACCAGTTACCGTCGGAGCTTGGGTTCAGACTCAACGAATGAACCCAATATTTCTACGGAATAACGACTACCAAGTATTTTGACATGAAAGGAAAGATTGATGTTGCAATCTACGGCGCAACTGGAGCCGTTGGGCAAGAATTGATTACCAGCCTTGTTGCGCGTCGCTTCCCATTCGCAAGCCTTAGGCTATACGCAAGCCCGGCTTCGGTTGGCAAATTGGTCAAATGCGGAGAAAGTTCGTTGCGGGTCGAATCCTCCGAAGATTCTACGTGGGGGTGCGATCTAGCCTTCATGAGTGCTGGCGCTTCCAAAAGCCGTGAGTTTGCGCCTAAAGTTGTTGGGGCCGGAGGTGTGGTCATTGATAACTCCAGTGCTTTTCGCATGGATGAAAGTGTGCCCCTTGTTGTGCCTGAAATTAATGGCAACACCCTTTCTCCAACCAATCGGCTAGTGGCGAATCCAAACTGCATTGCGGCGATCACTATGATGGCCGTTCACCCCTTGCGCCAATTGGGGACCATCAGCCGGCTGGTGCTGAGTACATACCAATCGGCGTCCGGGGGCGGAGCAAAGTTGATGGACGATCTCCAAGAGCAAACCCGCACTGTGCTGAATGGAGGGGTAGCTTCGTCAAGTGTCGCACCACATCCATACGCCTTTAACCTGTTTAGCCACAATACGCCGATCAATGAGCATGGGTACAACGACGAAGAATGGAAGGTGATCGCTGAATCCCGCAAAATCCTAGACATGCCAGATCTCGCCATCGGCGTAACCTGTATCAGGGTGCCCGTCTTGCGGGCTCATTCCATTTCCTTAACTGTGGAGTTTGAGGGTGAAGTCCCGGCTGAAGGAGCCGTCCGAGAAGTGCTTATGGCTGCACCCGGTGTTCGCGTTGTGGACGATCGCCAAAGCAACCATTTCCCGATGCCATCCGAAGCTTCTGGACAGGGTGACGTGCTCGTCGGCCGCATACGGCGCGATTTGAGCCATCGGAGTGCGATAAATCTATTTGTAGTTGGAGACCAACTTCTCAAGGGCGCTGCTCTAAATGCCGTTCAAATCGCCGAGTTGATGCTGGCTCGGAATCTTATCTAGGCGAGCGACTTCAGCTTTGACTGTAGCTCTTCGGCATACTGGCGGTCGGTCCAATCCAAGCTCACCGGGGTGATGCTGACGAACCCGTGCGACACGGCGTAAACATCCGTCTCTGGGTCATCGCTTCTCATGACGGCAACTCCACCCTGCCAGAAGTAGCGGCGTCCCCAGGGATCGGATCGTTCCTCGACGCGATCTTGATACACCCTCCTGCCCATCCCGGCAATGCGTGAACCTTGAAGTTCCTCGAAGGCAATGGCAGGGACATTGATATTGAGGAATGTGCGATCTTTGCTCAATGATGAGAGGAGGTGGAAGTTCTCGTTCAGCCACCTTGCCCCGGTCTCAAAGTGCTCGGGAGCCCCATCTACAAAGGTCGCCATGCTCACTGCAATACTGGGGATGCCGTTGATGCAACCTTCCATCGCGCCGCCTACGGTTCCGGAATAGGTGATGTCGTATCCAAGATTCGGCCCATTGTTGATGCCACTAATGACTAAGTCACAGCCGTCGGGGAAGACGACCGTTAGCGCAACGTTAACGCAATCTACCGGAAAGCCGTTAACCTGATAGCCGGGGAGGCCGTGGTAATCAAGTTCGTGGATGCGCAGCGGATCGCGCAAGGTCATCGCGTGGGCACATGCGCTGCGCTCGCGGTCGGGAGCCACCACCCGGACATCACCAAACTTCCGGGCTACTTGAGCTAGAGCGAGGAGACCCGGAGCATGGATACCATCATCATTGGTGAGGAGAATGCGCATGGAGGAGATTATGCCGAAGGAGAAGTGGCTTCCGTTAGTGGTTCCTCTGGCGACCCTGGTGTGGTGGGGGAACGGGAATCTGAGTGCATTAACCCTTCCTTCGCTTGCCATGATTTTTGGCGTCACCGTATGCGCGGTGGGTCGCCCGAAGTTCGCGCTGCCGGCATTCTTCTACTTGTGCATCTTCGCTTTAGTTGTCGCATCTCGAGCGACGCTGACTTCGCTCTTGTTCCCAGCTAGCGCTGGCCTTGTCGCCCTACAGTTCACACGAGGGCCCTACAAACACGCGATCGTAGCATGCCTGTGTGCCTTGCCGATAGCTGGGCTATCCGGTACTGCCGGATCGGCCGGGGGTTGGCAGGAAAGCCTCATGGCCTGGTTCAAGCTGGATTTCCAGCAGGCGGATCTTGTCGTATTGTGCATTCGACGTACGATTCACTTCGTGGCTTACGGCACGATCGCGCTAACGTTCTTCCGCTCGGCCGTTGATCTTCCCCAAACAAGGCGAATAGCAACAGCTCTAGTTTGGGTGGGGAGTCACGCCGCTTTTGACGAACTCCGACAACACCTGACCCCGGGACGGAGCGGGCGAGTGCAGGACGCTCTGATTGACCTAATCGGAGCGGCAACATTTCTTGGGATCGCTTGGGCATTGGCGAGAAGGAGATTGGTTTAGACAAAGTAACATTAGGGTGTGCGATTCCTGATTGGCGCTCTTGTTCTGTTAGCTGCGGCGGTTTCGTTTGGTCAGTGGAAACCCGCCGAAAGACAGGCAATTGATAACACACTGTTTCTCGGCAACCTACAAGAGAGCGACCTAACCTGGGACCGGCGCCCGTTCAACGATGCATATCGTCTCTCGATTGTAAACGGAGCTATTGATCGTCCGATTGATACTGGTGACCACCTCATGGCGCTCTCAAGCCAATTGGTTGGAGCTTCCGTCAGTGGTGCGCTTTCAACTATTGAGGCAACCTTTCCGGCTTGGGATGGAAAAGCTACCGCCAAGTCAACGGCCAGCGGAGCCTTTGCTGGGCCGGCCGCCCTCAGCGCACCGATCTTTTCTCTTGCTGCTAGCCTTACTAGAGCAGATGAAGAGATCAAATTGGCAACAAAATCCCTGAGTGGCGACGAGCGGCGTCAGCTTATCGAGTCGCTACCAGTAGTGATGGGTGAGGAGTTTGCGCCCAAACTTGATTTTGCAGTTTCCCCTCCCTTGAGTCTCCAACAAGTCTTGGCTCTACTGAGAAAGGTTGACTATCGCCGGATCATTCGAGCGGCAACGGTTTTGGCGGAAGAATCTGAAACGGCAATGCGCCAACTTGCCAAGTTTACAGGTGATATTGAGAAGCCCATCGTTCAGAGCATTCTTGGTCATAAGATCTATCTGTACGGGCGAGGTGACGATCTGCATCTGGAGGGTGATGGTGCGCTCACGATTGATCTGGGCGGCAGTGATCGTTATCTCGGTCGAGTAGGGCTTGGGATAGGGGCCAGTGGGGTCCTCTTGGATTTAGGTTCAGGTGACGACTTGTATCAAACTCGGGATCTAAGTCTGGGAGCGGGTTTGCTTGGAATTGGTATTGCCCGCGATGAGGGAGGAGATGATGTGTACCGCACAGGGGCTCTGAGCCTCGGATGTGGGATTGCGGGGGTCGGTGTCTTCAGCGATGCCTTTGGAAGTGACTTGTATCAGAGTCGAATGATGAGTCAAGGGTACGGGGCATTTGGCATAGGCATGGTGGTTGACGCCAAGGGAGATGACTTCTATGACCTACCATTGTATGGCCAAGGCATGGGCAGGACAGAAGGGATTGGGATTCTGGTTGACCGCGCCGGTCGAGATGTTTACCGAGCTGGCGGATCGGCCCTCAATTCTCCGCTGTTCTCCGATGTGCATTACAGCTTTGCGCAAGGTATGGGAATGGGGTTTCGGGAAGACACGGGAGGAGTCAGCGGTGGGGTAGGAATGCTCTTGGATGGCGGCGGAGATGATGCCTACCTAGCTGAGACCTATGCGCAAGCTGCATCCTATTGGTTTGGTTTGGGTGTCCTATGGGATCGTGATGGTCACGATCAGTACAGTGCCTACCACTATGCTCAGTCAAGCGCCATGCATTTGACGGCGGCCTACCTGTTTGATCTGGCGGGGGATGATGCCTATAGCCTCAAATTTGGCGCCGGCCATGCAATTGGCCATGACTATGGTGTCGCCGTCTTGTTCGACCGCGCTGGAAACGATGTGTATGCTGCCCGCGATAGCAATCCTAGTACCGGGAATGCAAATGGGCTCGGCATCTTTGTTGATGCGGCGGGAGATGACCGATATGCGGGACCTCCGGGGAGGGGCAATGCGGCCCGGGGCACTGGTTCACTTGGCCTGTTTGTAGACATGAGCGGTCAAGACAAGTATCGAGAGGGCCTTGCTGACGGTTCTGCTGCTGTAACCGACTCGTGGGGAATTGGATTCGATATTGAGTCGCCAAGGATTGCAGGAGTAGGATCACCTCCCATTGAGCGACCTCAACCCGGCACAATCTCAAGACCGGCCGACTCAGAGCTGGCGACTATCTACCAGCAGGCGACTCAGTGGGGGGTAGGAAGCGCTCAGGCCGAAGTGGAACAATCAATCAACAAGTTGATTGGGATCGGGATGCCGGCGATTGCCTGGATGCTCGATACGAAATTGGCTGGAGCTGACCGGCTTCAACTTCGCGCATTTTCCACAGTCATTGCGGCGGTCGGGACGCCAGCGAGGAATGCCTTGGCAGCGAAAGCGGCAGCAGGGACCTTGGACGAGAAGCGGAACGCCCTTAGCATCGCGGTGGACGGCCGAATCTCAGAGATCGCACCGGTTGTTCCGGGCCTGATTGGTGTGCCCGAACTAAGGCTTCAGGCGATTCGGGCTGCTGGAGTTCTAGGATCGAAGGAGAGCGTTGAGGCCCTTCTTCCACTAACTCGCGGTATAGACACCACCTCCGTAGCGGCGGCGGTTTCGCTTGCGCAAATTGGGGACGAACGAGCAACCTCAACGGCCGAAAACTGGCTGTCATCCCCCAATTTGCCCATGAGAAAGGCTGGCATCCAACTGCTCGCCAAGTTTCCCGGGGCATCCATCGCGATTGGAGCCCGCCTTCTGCTTGAAGGGCCCGAACGAAGATCGCGAATTGGCATTGAACTCCTCGGTGCATTAGGAACACCTGCTGCCCTAGATTTGGTGGCCGATCGTCTCCTAGATCCGAGCCCGGGAATTCGCATTCAGTGTCTAATCGCTCTAAACGGGAAGTGTCCTGAAGATCGTCGGCTGACGCTGACCTCTCTTCGCAATGATCCCGACCCGAACGTCCGCGCGATTGCCCAGAGAATTGATCCGGGCCGGTAAACTCTTGATCTAGCCGTGTTTCTCGTTCTCAGTGATGGAACCACCTTCGCCGGGCGACGCCTTGGTGCGGAAGGTGATGCCATTGGAGAAGTTGTTTTCAATACAGGAATGACCGGCTACCAAGAAATCTTGACTGACCCGAGCTACGCGGGCCAGCTAGTGACCTTGACATACCCACTCATCGGAAACTACGGGATTAATTTGGACGACTTTCAGTCGGACCGGCTGCAGCCAGTAGGCCTCATTGTTCGAGAAGCCTGTAAGAACCCCTCGAATTGGCGTTCGAACATGACGCTGGATGAGCTCATGAGAGAGCGGGGTTTAGTGGGGATCCAGGGTTTGGATACCCGGGCGCTCACTCGACACATTCGATCTGCAGGAGTGACGATGGGCATTCTTACGAGTAACCCTGATTCAGCCGCGTCGAAGCTCAAGGAAGCACATGCATACGATGACGAAGACTTTGTCTACAAGGTAACAACTAGGGCTCCCTACGCATGGGGACGAGAAGGAAGGGAAGCAGTAGATCTCCCGAGTGAAAGCCTTCCGCATAAGGTTGTTGCCCTGGACTGCGGCCTGAAACATAACATTCTTCGTCGGTTGGCGGCGCTGGGCGTAAGGACGATTGTGCTGCCCGCAACCTCCACGGCAGACGAAGTGATGGCATGGTCTCCCGACGGTATCTTGCTTTCACCAGGCCCCGGTGATCCAGCTCGATTGGCGCCCGTAATTGAGACCGTGAAGAATCTCCTGGGCGAGCGACCGATCCTCGGAATTTGTTTGGGTAACCAACTGCTGTGCAGAGCGCTTGGAGGTGAGACGTACAAACTGAAATTTGGCCACAGAGGCTCGAACCATCCTGTTAAGGACCTTCTTGATGGGAGTGTTACGATAACTAGCCAGAACCACGGGTACGCCGTCAATCCAGAGTCGCTCGTGGGTACTGGGGCTGAGGTCACGCAGATCAATCTAAATGACGGTACCGTCGAGGGGTTGCGCCACGTTGCTCATCGGGCGATGAGCATCCAATATCACCCGGAAGCCGCGCCGGGTCCATGGGATTCTCGGAAGTACTTCAATCAATTTGTGGACATGTTGAAATGACCGACCACGGTAGCTTATCGGCGGCTGATTTGCTGGCAATCCTGTCGGCAGAGAATGAGGGAATGACCGGTCAAGTCTTACCAATTGCTACCGACTTTCTGAAGTCGCGAGGCATTCATGGACTCAGCGATCTCTGTTGCGCCGACCTTGAGCAACTGGGGCTTACCGACAGGGCCTTGATTGGTCGTCTCCTCGCGGCCTTCGAACTTGGGCGACGAACGGGAAGTAGCAACAAGGGTCAGCGAAAACAACTCTCGCGAGCCAGCGAGATCGCCCGGCATTTCGAGTATCTCCGGCATGAGAACCAAGAGCACTTTTGTGCTATGTATGTTGACGCCAAGATGGGAATGCTCGGTTTGAAGACGATCCATATCGGCTCGCTCTCGATGTCTATTGTCAGCTCCCGTGACGTGTTTCGCGAAGCACTAAGACTTGGCGCCTCTGGAGTGGTAGTCGCTCATAACCATCCAAGTGGTGATCCCGCTCCAAGCCCGGAAGACATCGCAGTAACGCAAAGGCTTTCAGAGGCTGGACAGCTCCTCGAAGTGGAGCTCATTGATCACATCATTATTGGACATCACAACTACTTTAGCTTCTCGGAGAAGAAGATGATATGAAATGGAAGGACGCCGTCGTCAGCGCAAGTAATGAGCTTGAGGTGCAGCACCGACGCCGAGAAGTTGCCCTGGCTGGCTCAAGGAAGATCATCCAGACGGCAAGCAAGTGCATCCGCCATGTCCATCGAAAGCAGTTTGCCGATGCATCGGAGCTCCTTGAAGAGGGGAAGACTCGGGCAAAGGAACTTCGAGCCGAGGTTCAAGATGCTCCGGAGATCCTTTATGCAGGCTATATTCAAGATGCTGAGAAAGAACTGGTGGAAGCTGCCGCTGTGTTCGCTGTCCTACAGAACCTTGATGTCCCCGACCGAGTGGCCCTAGGTGTTGATCTGGCCCCCTACTTGAATGGCTTGGCGGAAGCGGCAAGTGAGTGCCGCCGGGCGGTGCTGGATGAGCTGCGACGAGGTTCGCTAAGCGAAGCGGAACGTATCCTGAGTTGGATGGAGGATATCTACGACGGCCTTATCACCCTAGATTTTCCCGATGCGCTAACAAACGGACTGCGGAGAACCTGCGATGCGCTACGGGCGGTGTTAGAACGAACGCGAAGCGATCTCACGTTAACCGTGAATCAGCGGGAACTCTTGGATGAGTTACGCCGCCGTTAGAAAGTGCAACCCGCGGTCATTTCCTTGGGAGCATCCGTGTCATCGAACTCTTTGGGTCCCGCTTTGCTAAGAGTGCCGAGTAAGAGATTAAGTTGCCGAAGCACGTCACGGCTATATCCGGGCCACGCTTTGACGATGGAGCCACTTCCATCAACGAGAGCGATACTGGCCGACGCCACTAATTTGAAATTCTTAGGCAGACTCGTCTTAGGATCGCAAATAATGGGATATGGAACCATGTTTGCTTGAGCATAATGAGCCGCCGCTTGGGGCAAAGCATCAATGACTCCAAAAAATTGAGCATCTCCACCAAAAGCCTTGGCAATGCTATTGAAAATCGGCTGCGCTTCGATACTGCAGGGGCATTCATCCTTGATGAAGACCAGTACCGAAGGCTTGCCTTTCTTGAGATCGGGCGTTCCAATTTGGTGGCTGTCTTGGTCAACCAGCATAAAAGAAGGCGCAGGAGTTCGCTTCAAAGAGGCCGCTGCTAGTTCCATTTCCTTGGTAACTGGATGCCGTGTAGGGATGCTATAAGGCGTTTGACCCTTGGTTTGGGCAACTTTTGCAAGTTGCATGAGCCAAAGCCCGCCCGCGGCAATCAAGATGCTACAAGGGATAGCAACGAAGGAGAGTCGCAACCTCACTCTTCTATTGTACACTCCTCTCGGTGCGCAGAGACAATTTTGACTGCAGCAGCGGCGGCAACCCCAAGGCCAATGCCCGCTAACACATCGCTTGGCCAGTGAACACCAACGTAGATGCGGCTGACCGCTACGATAAGTCCCCAGCTTAAGGCAACCCAGCCTTGCCATTGCCTTGCATAGGACATGTAAATGATTGTTCCAATTGCGACCGCTGTGGTGGCGTGTCCGCTGGGGAAGCTATGGGTCGTGTATACGCTTTCCATGGGCGACGCCCAGATGAAGTTACTTGGGCGTTCGCGTTGCGTAATGGCTTTTAGTATGAGATGGAAGCCGCCACTGAGCAAGAATGCGGCGATAGCTTCAATCGCAACCTTGATCTCCAGCCACCAAAACATTCGGAGGAGAACGAGGAAGACCCCCAATTCAACCCATTGATCACCGGTCTTCGCCCCAACGAAGGTAACAGCGCAAACGACTAGAGCCGAGGCGACCCAAAACCAGATTCGTTGGTTCCTCGCCGAAGCACACAGTAAGGCTCCGACGTGAACGATTCCTACGCCGCTGAAGCTGAGCAGGGCCATTATTGGGTCAAGCCAGGGTTCTCGCCAGTTGAGGTGAATGGCCCGAAAAAGTGCTCGATCCAGCCCCCACCAATCCATGACCTATTGTGGCTTAGCGAAGCCTGGGGCGACGCCAACCAAGAGCATCAATGATGTTCCAGTCAATGGTGTCCTTAGCTCCGACACTGGTGATCTTGCCATAGTGCATCCCCATTCCACCTCGCCACTCATAGACTGACCACCCGATTCCAAATTCTTCAAGAGCTCGTACCGTATCCCTGTGCCAATTGAAGCGACTTCTGCTGTCAACCGTCTCACGAACAGTCCCGAACTCATTGCATGTCACTCGCGCATCATAGCGCTCGCCCCAGTCTGCTATCAACTCTATGCGCTCACGTATTCTGGCTGCATTCCAGGGCTGGGCAGCAAATGAATCGTACAATCGGCGCTTGTTGGCTGACGTTATCTGGGATTTGAGAGACTCAAGATTCTCCGTGGTCGTTGGAAAGCGGATATCTCGCCAGTCCCCCTGCTCGAAGGTCGCCCAGTTGGCACCTTGATGAGTGAAAATGAATGGCTCGTAAAAATGAAACGTATAGATGATGTTCTTGTCCGAATAGGGAGCTCGGGCACGAAGGTCGTCAATGGAGCTCCATTTGGACGCTTGGACAATAATCGTGTGGGTTGGAGCGACGGACCGGATTTCTGAAATCACACTCTTTTGGATTGACCACCAAAGGGCCCCGTCCTGAACCTGGGGCTCGTTGAGGATTTCAAACATCAAATAATTTGGATCAATATCCTTTAGCGCTTCCGCAACAACTCGCCAAAAAGCCTTAAGCTCTCGCACTGGTTCCAAGCTGGTTTCCATCGCTCTAGCCAACCGAGTGCCATCGTGCAAATCCAGTTGGACAAGGATTCCCTCGCGTCGGAAGGATTCAATTGCTCGGCGAAGATTGGCCAGCTTCGCGGTGTCGAGGATTGGCGGGCTATATGATTTGGCAATCGCCTCAGGGACAAAGGGAATCCGGACGTTCTTGATGCCCATTCCCTTCATGATCTTGATCTCTTCGCTTGACGTAAATGCCCGTTGCTTCTCCAGCGTTTGGTCTCCGATGATCATGAACCCGTGGGGCATGTTGACTCCCGAGAACATGCAGTGCCATCTTGCTTCGGGAATCCCAGCAGATTGAGGCCAGAGGGCCATGCTCGCGGCCAAAGTGAGGGTTGTCATGCAAGTAAAGAACGGCTCATGCGGTCAGGATGTTTCCGGCGGCATAATGATGGTCCTATGGCGTACAAAGTTGCCGTCATCGCCGGTGATGGAATTGGCCCCGAAGTGACTGCAGAAGCGCTGAAGGTGCTCAAGCATCTTCGCTCAGACATTGAGTTCGAGGAGGCCCTGGTTGGCGGGGCGGCCTATGACGCTACGGGGCATCCTTTGCCGGTGGCTACGCTTGATCTGTGTCGGAGTGCTGATGCCGTACTTCTTGGCGCGGTCGGCGGTCCAAAGTGGGATCAGATCCCCGATCCTAAGTTGCGTCCCGAAGTCGGTGCCTTGCTCCCATTACGAAGAGAGCTTAATCTCTACGCGAACGTCCGCCCAGCTAAAGCTTTCGCCGCATTGGTTGATGCTTCACCCGTCAAGCTCGGACCAGCTGGTATTGATCTCATAGTAATGCGTGAACTTACGGGTGGCATCTATTTCGGTGAACCTCGTGAACGCCGGGAAGGTGGGAATTATGCGGTGGATTCAATGGTCTATCGCCGCTCAGAAGTGGAGCGCATTGCTCAGCGTGCTTTTGGCGTTGCTCGTACTCGGCACCATAAGATCGTCAGTGTGGATAAAGCGAACGTGCTTGAGACCAGCCGACTCTGGCGCGAAGTTGTTGATGAAATGGCCCAAGGCAATCCTGACATTAGTGTTAGCCATATGCTTGTTGATAACTGCGCCATGCAACTAGTGCGTGACCCGAGCCAGTTTGATGTAATCCTAACTGAAAATATGTTCGGTGATATCCTTAGTGACGAGGCGGCGATGATCACTGGCTCTTTGGGACTTCTGCCGAGTGCAAGCCTCAGTGACCCTAAGGCAGGCACCGTCTTTGGAATGTACGAGCCCATTCATGGTTCCGCCCCAGATATCGCTGGGCAGAACCGCGCAAATCCAATCGCCGCAATCATGAGCGCAGCGATGCTACTGCAATACACCTGCGACGATACTGAGTCGGCCCAGAGAATCGAAGGGGCGGTCGAGGCAGTCCTTCAAAAGGGCATACGAACCTCCGATATCGCTGGGGCTAGCGAGCCAGTGGGTACTCGACAAATGGGTGATGCAATCCTTGCCGCATTGGGATGATTAGCGTCATTGGGGCAGGGTTCGCTGGTGTGGAAGCCGCCTGGGCCATCGCAAGCCGTGGGCAGCGGGTGCGCCTTTTTGAGATGCGCCCCAAGGTTAAGACCCCGGCTCATGAGACGAATCTGTTTGCCGAGCTAGTGTGCTCCAATTCCTTCAAGTCAAAGTCCCCTACCTCTCCGGCAGGGCTTCTCAAAGCGGAGATGCAAACCCTGGGATCCCTTGTCATCGAGGTTGCGAACCGGCACACGGTCCCCGGGGGGGAGGCCCTTGCGGTTGACCGAACCCAGTTTTCGCAGGAGATCACGCGGATCCTCCAAGATCATCCTCTCATCGAGACGAGCAGGGAAGAGGTGACCGAACCAGAGCCGCTCCTCAAGGAGGGCCCGGTCATTCTGGCTACCGGGCCCCTAACTTCGCCAGCCCTGAGCAAACGATTGGCGGAGTGGACAGGCAGGACGCACTTGTACTTCTATGATGCAGTTGCTCCCACGGTTACGGCAGATTCACTTGATCGAAGCGTAATCTTTGCCCAGAGTCGCTACGACAAAGGTGAAGGCGACGACTATCTAAACTGTCCATTCAACAAGGAGGAATACGAAGCCTTTGTCACCGCGTTGATTAGCGCCGAGCGAGCCCCAATTCATGCATTTGAGGCAGGCGGCCGACGCAATGGTAACTCCGGTGAGCAAGAGAGCGAGTTTCTGGAGAAGATCAAATACTTTAGCGGTTGCTCTCCGATTGAGGCGATTGCCGAAAAGGGCGCACGGTCTCTCGCCTTCGGCAATTTCAAGCCGGTGGGCTTAACGGATCCCAGGACCGGGCGCTGGCCATATGCAGTCTTGCAGCTCCGACCGGAGAACCGGGAAAGGACGATGTACAGCCTCGTAGCGTGCCAAACAAGGCTCAAATGGGGCGAGCAGAAGAGAGTGCTTCAGATGGTGCCTGGGCTAGAGAATGCTGAATTCGTTAGGTATGGGGTCATCCACCGCAATACATTCGTGGACGCACCGCGAGTTCTTTGTGCAAATCTGGAGTTGAAGGGTCGCCCGGGTCTCTTCTTGAGCGGTCAACTCACGGGAGTGGAGGGGTATGTTGAGAGCGCAGCGATGGGGATTCTTTCTGGCCTGTTTGCCTTAAACCCATCGCTGGCTCCGCCCCCGCGAGCCTCGGCATTTGGGTCCCTCCTGGCCCATTTGCAGGATAAAAGCGAACGTGAGTTTGCCCCCATGAATATTAATTGGGGCTTGCTGCCGGATCCCGATGAGCCGGTGCGAGATAAGTCAAAAAAGAGAGAGCTCAAACTCGCGAATGCACACCGTAGCTTTGGTGAGTGGTTAGCCAACGCACGCGTAGAATAGGCTATGCCGGCCCCGAAGTCAAGCGATCGTATCATGGGGGTTGAGACCGAATTCGGCTGCCTAGTAGATGGAGGGCTTTATGGAACTCCCGAAGCGGCCGTTGAGGCGATCAAGGACCACGTCTTCCTTCACCAGCGGCTCGGGGCCCTTGACATCATGGCCCGGGACGAGATTTTTGAGCCGGCTGAGTGCGGTGGGTTCTTGATCAATGGAGCCAGGTTCTATATTGATGCCGTGGGGAGTCACTTGGAATACGCAACCGCCGAGTGTCGAGATATCAAGACCCTAATCTCCAATGATCGCGCTGGCCACCGGCTCATTACTCGAGCAATACGCGAACTAGGCGAGTCCGATAGCATTTCGGTTTACAACAACAGCGTGGATCACTTTGGTGGGCACACGTTTGGGTGCCACGAAAACTACTTCGTCAAGATGGAGGAAGATTTCTATGCCGTCCAGGTTCCAAAGATCATGGCCTTCTTGGTTACGCGGCAGATCTTCGCAGGGACCGGCCGCGTGGGTGGTCATGCGTTGGTTGATGACCTCGTTGTACAAAGCCCCAACCGCTCCAACCCAAATATAGTAGATACGATCTGGGTGGGTAATGCTTATGGCGTGGTACCCGATCCAAGCGTCAAGTTCCAGCTTAGCCAGCGAGCGGACCATATCCTCAAAGGAGTGGCGGGGAGGGTGCGGTTCAACCGCGCGATGATCAATCCCAAGTGGGAAACCTTCTATAGCTACATGGGCCGGCAGAGACTGCACGTCCTATTTGGGGAGAGCAACATGATGGAGTTTGCATACGCCCTCAAGGTAGGTACCACTAGTCTTGTGCTACGGCTCATTGAAGAAGGGAAGCTAGGAGACGCCCCCCGGCTCGGTCAGCCGGTACATGCGCTACGTTCAATAAGTCGCGATCCCACCCTGCGCTGGTCCTGTCAACTGTGGAACGGCGGACCGACAAGTGCCATCGAAGTGCAGCGGCGATATCTTGCTTTGTGCGAAGCCTTCGCCAACGAGAGCGAGGAAACTGACTGGGTACTCAGCAATTGGTCGGATACGCTTGACCAACTTGAACGTGATCCTATGGCCCTTGCGGATCGGCTCGATTGGGTAGCGAAAAAGAAGATCATCGAAGAATACGCGATGAGTCAAGGCCTCGAGCTTGATGATGATTCGTTGCACAGCATTGACCTTGAATATCACAATATTGACGAAGGCAAGGGACTCTTCTACGCTTTGCAGCAGATGGGTGAAACCGTGCGGGTGATTGATGACCTTGACGCCGCGATTGCCATGACTGATCCTCCCGAGAACACTCGTGCGAAGGCCCGTGCCGAGATAGTCCGCCGCATTGTTGATTCACGGTCAAGGGCTTACGGCATTGACTGGGATGGGGTCGTAGTTAGCGCTAATGAAGTGTATGATCTACCCAACCCTTTTGATGCCGAGGTTCCAACTCCAAGGTATTGAGATGCGGAAAGAGAATTGAGCAATGAAGATGAGTCGCCGAGAAGCACTCCACCTGGGAATGATCGCAGCCGCGAGTGCCACCCCGCTGGCCAGGGGAAGTGCAAGGACCCTGAAGAGCATTCGACCACCCCGGCTCAATGAGGGCGATGTGGTTGCAGTTATTAGTCCGGCCGGTGTGACCAGCGATCCGCTGGACCTTGATATCGCGCGGTCGAACCTAGCCCTACTGGGGCTCAAGATGAAGGTGGCACCGCACGCCCTTGAAAGGTACGGCTATTTGGGTGGCACCGATAAGCAACGGGCTCAGGACTTTAACCAAATGGTAAACGATGACTCAGTCAAAGGAATCGTTTGCATGCGGGGAGGCTACGGGACGACTCGAATGCTTGAGTATGTTGATTACGGAGCCTTCGGAAGGAACGCAAAAGTTGTCTGGGGATTTAGCGATATCACCGGGCTCCTCAATGCTCTGAACGTGAAGACCGGCGTAATCACCTTCCATGCGCCCACCGCGACCTCAAATTGGGGTCCCTACGACTTAGATTCGATGAGAAAGGTGATGATGCTAGGGCAGTATGGGGAGCCGTATCCAGCATTCAGCGGGGAGCCAGTCCCGGTTGCCGCTACGCTTGTTCCGGGTCGGGCCACGGGGCGGCTGGTCGGGGGCAATTTGTCCCTTTTGGCGGCTGTTGGTGGAAGTGCGTATGCTCCGAATCTGGAAGGTGCCATTGTCTTCATTGAGGAGATCGGCGAGGATCCTTACCGAGTTGACCGGATGCTGACCCAATTGTGGTTGGATGGGTCGTTGAGAGGGGCTAACGGAATTGTCTTTGGCGTTCTTAGGCCAAGGGCTGGTCAAGTCCCGGAGGCTAGTCCTGGTGACTGGTCCATGCTGGATGTCTTGTCTGATCGAGCCAAACTTTTTGGCATCCCCTGTTTCACGGGCTTTCCATCGGGGCATATCGCTGACCAGGTGACGATGCCTATTGGAACCCGCGCCGAGATGAACAGTGATGAGCGGTCATTGCGCCTCCTCGATCCAGCGGTAACCTAAGGAATATGTACGCCATTATCCCAGGGATGCTAATAGCCCAGACAAGGACCTCCACACTTACGGGCACGGTCAAGGAGGTTCCAAAGTTCGAGAGCAAACTACTGGGAACGAGCCGGCGGGTAATGGTCTGGCTTCCGCCAGGTTACGAGAAGTCAAATGCTTCCTATCCAGCTCTCATCTTGCTCGACGGACAAAACGTATTTGACGGGGCAAGGAGCTACATTACGGGCGAAGAATGGCGGTGCGATGAAACCGCCGCAGGGCTCATCAATGCAAAGTTGATCACCCCTTTGATCATGATTGCTGTTGATAACACTGGAGCGGGTCGGATGGACGAATACACCACGGTGAAGACCACCCAAGGCGCGGGCAAAGGCGACACCTATGGTCGCTTTCTTGCGGAAGAACTGATGCCCGTCATGCGTAAACAATTTCGATTGAAGACAGGGGCCCCAAACCTTGGAATTGCGGGGGCGAGCCTTGGCGGGCTCATTTCCCTCCACTTCGGCCTTACGAAACCGGCGACCTTCGGCAAGATTGGCGGCATGTCGCCGTCAGTCTGGTGGGGGAACGCCACCTGCTGACCACGGCAAAGGCCTTCAGTGGTTCGAGGCCAAAGATCTGGCTAGATATTGGGTCATCAGAAAGCAAGTCTGCAATGCAAGATGCTCAGGCATTGCGAAACATTCTGGTCGGCAAAGGCTGGGTACTAGGCAAGGATCTTGCCTATGTTGAGGACCTTGGTGGCGAACATAACGAACGTGCTTGGGCTCGCCGGTTCGGAGAAATGCTGATGTTTCTCTACCGTTAAGGCAGGTGCTCTTCTTCCAGTTGCTCTATTTCAGTCTCAAAGTCGGGAGTTTCGTCGACATTGGGTCCGGTTTGAATACAGCGTAGCACTCCCCAAGCACAGATAATGCCGACCCCAATCCAGAAGACCAAGGGTGACATTACGCTGATGTGCAATCCCTGCGGCATTCGAGATCCAATCCATTCCTCCATGGTGTGGCCCCCAAGGCAAAGGAGTTTGATGCCTGCCCAGCCGACAAGAAGGTAAGCCATGTGTTCCAAAACGGGATAGCGCTTGAGAAGGATGAGGAAGACCCGTGCAGCCCATCGAAGGGCGATGACCCCGACCATTGCGCCGGTGTAAACCACCCAGATCTTGTGTCTACTGGGTTCCGTCGCAACGGCAACTAGCACAGAATCTATGGCGAAGGCCAGATCGGTTAGTTCTACATAGAGAACGGTGAGCCAAAAGCCGGCCTTCTTAGGTGCTATAACTCGGTCGCCGCCGTGATGAACGATGAAGTGCTTTCCGGCTAAGTAAATGAGATAGAGAGCCCCGAGCAACTGCACCCACCACAAGCCGATAAGCCAAGTAGCCGCCACGATTGCCAATGCGCGGAAAACAAAAGCTCCGGCAAGGCCGTAAAACAGGGCACGCTTTTGCTGATCGGTCGGGAGGTGCCGAACGAGAATGGCCATGACGATGGCGTTATCGGCAGAAAGTAGGATCTCCAAGCCAACCAGTAAGAACACCTTTGCAAGGTCGCCGGTAGCAAATGTCTGGATTTCCATTGGTGGGGATAGTAAGAGTGTGTCACATTCTGGGCCGACCAATTCCGGGTGCAGGACGTTCGGTAAAATGGCACAGCCTTTGCAGTCAAGTTGGAGAACATGCCTACCCCACTGATCCTGAACACGTTTGCGGAAGCTGGTACCGATACCGGTAAGGATGTCTTTCTGAAGCTATTCCTCTTCTTCACGGTCGCGGTTATCTTCTTTGTTCTTGGTTTCCTCAGTCAGCAGCGCAAAGCCGGTAGGGGAAAGTGGCTGAAGTATGTCTTTGGCTGGATCCCGGTGATTGTTGGGATCGTTATGATGTGGGGTTACAATCGCTACGCGAACGATGGATTCAATACGGAGGCAACGGGGATGAACTCTGGTCAAATCGGCATTTACAAGGCGGCGCCTTTTGTTGCTCTTGGATTCGGAATTATTCTCACGATTGTCGGCCTCATCCTTGATCGTCGCCCCAGGAACAAAGTCGAAGATCTCTTATAGGTGAGTACAATCACCGCATGGCATCAGTTCAACCAATGAAGTTTGAACCAGGTTCTGGCCTAACTACGACCGAAGCACCCTTCATTGAGGATGCGGTGGCCCATGGCAATATCTACATTAACCAGCCATATGAGCTCTATAGCGAGGCTAACCATGATGCGTGGCGCAAGCTATTCGCTCGCATGCAGCCACGGTGGGAGAAGTACGCCAATGAGCATTTCATGCGGGGCATTGAGAACCTAGCCCTTGACCCCAACGCGGTTCCGCGCCTTGAAGATGTGAATCAGTTTCTGAATCCGCTCACGGGGTTCAAAGCCAAGGCGGTAAGCGGCTATGTTCCCGCCTTCCAGTTTTTTGATAGCCTTCGGAATCGCGAGTTCCCAACGACGATTACAATCCGCCGGGCCGACAAACTCGACTACCTTCCCGAGCCTGACATCTTTCATGACATTGCCGGTCACGTGCCGATGCACACGGACAAGGCATTTGCTGATACGTTGGTGCGCTTTGGTGAGGCTGCCCATACCGCCGCTGAAATAGCCCAGGGGATTCGTGAAGAGGATGAGCGCGCTCACAAGATCGCGAATATCATCAAGGCCATGGCCCGCTTTTTCTGGTTCACGATTGAGTTCGGTCTAATGCGTGGCAAGAACGGAGAAACCAAGGTTTACGGAAGTGGACTCCTGAGCTCGTTTGGTGAGATCGAGTACTGCATCGAATCGCCCGATGTCCAGCGCTATCCGGTCCAGTTGGAATGGGTTGTCAATCAGTACTTTGAAATAGACAAGTACCAGCCGCTCTTGTTTATTGTGGACTCCTTTGACCACTTGTTCTCACTAGTAGATGAACTCGAAAGGTGGATGAAGGAAGGGAAGCTAGACAATGTTGCCCCCGGTGAGCCGCTCGTGAATGAGGAAGACCTTAAGAGTTTCCTGTTAGCTGGTAAGTAACCGATGGAACGCAACCTTCAGGTTGCAAAAATGTTCAGGGGGACCGCTTTTGCGGATCCCCCTGAATCACCTTGCAAGATTTGTTACTTGATCTCTTTCAACAGCGGATCAATCATCTTGATCTTGTCAGCGAGTGACACTGCACTTGGGTGGAGGCCACGATAGCGGATCTTGCCTTGAGCGTCAAGAATCGCCATATGGGGAATTCCGTTCACACCGTAATCGGGATTGAACACGTTCTGATCACCAACGGCAATCGTCCAGTTAATGTCCTTGCGCTGCATGTAAGCCGGGTACAAAGCAATCTCCTCATCAGGCTTGCCCTTTAGGTCCTGCTTCTTGCCATCCTCCCAGAATCCGTCTTGGATGCTCGTGATTCCTAAGATCACCAGCTTCTGGCCCTTATAGTGGTTGGCCAATTCGCGGATGTGGGGCATTGAAGCGAGGCATGGGCCGCACCAAGTGGCCCAGAAATCTAGCACCACCACATTTCCGCGATAGTCGCTCAACTTCTTGGCTTTCCCATCGCTGTCCCACTTGAATGTAATCTCGGGGGCGGGGAAGCCCACCAACTTGCCGCGACCCGCTGGAGACTCCATTCCTTGGATAGTGCGCTTAAGACCGCTTACCACGCGCGCGTCTGGCTTTTCGGCCTTTTCTGCGGCTGCGAGAGAGGCAACTGCACCATCATGGAACTTTGCCCACAGCTTATCGGTGTCTTTGTTGCCAGGATTTGCATCAACCCAATCCTGCCAAGTTCCATACGCCATTGAAGCAAGATTCGGAGCAACCCCCTTTGAAATCAGGTCTCCATAAAGGCTGAAGTTCTTCGTGTCAAGCATTGAAGCTCCATCGTAGACAGCCGAGATCACCTGTTGAGTCGGCGATACCTTTGAGTGACCAAGCAAGGTGCCGTACGCTTTGTTGACATCGGCTGCTGACATGGACTTGCCGTCGCGGCTCTCGATAATGCTCACCATCGCTTTAAGCGTGGCTGCTTTCAGACCGCTTTCGTCCTTGGTAACCACTTGTTTCGCTGAGAAACCGACCAAGCCAGCATAGCCGCTTGGTGATACGCCAATCGGATGGCCCGCGAGTTGGATCCCCTCGTCCACTGAAATGGCATTGAAGTCAATCTGGGCTCCGAACTTTTCGGCGGCCCCATAGTAGGTCTCCTCCGTTAAGTTCTTAGCTTTGCTGAGGTCTTGGTACTCCTTGGTGAAGCCCTCAATGGCTTGCTGTGCAGTGAGTGCCGACAATGATGCGAGCAGCGTGACGCTGGTTAGATACGATAGAACGCCCATAACTCAACTATAGACGAATCAACCCCTCGAAGTTCCGAAACGACAGGAAAAAGTGTCAAGTCTTGTCTGAGTCAAGCCATCCGTAGCCAGTCCAAGCTAAAATGGACCATGGACTTCCGCGAAGGGCTCAGTTTCGACGACGTACTCCTCATCCCTAAACAAACCTCCGTCCTGCCCAGCGAAGTCGACACCAGCACTGAGTTCCTCAAAGGCATCCGCCTCACCAGCCCCATCTGCAGCGCACCGATGGACACGGTCACAGAATCCCGCCTCGCAGTGGCCATCGCCAGAGAAGGCGGCGTCGGCGTCATCCACCGCAACATGAGCATCGCGCGCCAGGCCGAAGAGGTTGACCGAGTCAAGCGCTCCGAGCACGGCGTCATCACGAACCCAATCAAGCTCGGCCCCGAGAACAGCATCAGCGAGGCCATCGCGCTCATGGACCGCTATCATATCAGCGGCGTTCCGATTGTTGATCAAGCGAACAAACTAGTCGGCATCCTCACCAACCGCGATATTAGGTTCGAAACCAACTTTGAGCGACCGATCAAAGAGCGCATGACGAGCGGCAATCTCGTCACCACCGTCGTTGGCACCAGCCTCGAAGAAGCCCAGGCAATTCTCGCCGACCACCGCATCGAAAAGCTCCCCGTCGTAGATGGCGCAGGCCATCTCATGGGCCTTATCACGATCAAAGACATCATGAAGGTGAAGCGCCACCCGAATGCGACCAAGGACGACAAGGGCCGCCTCATAGTCGGTGCGGCGATTGGTGCGCTCCGCGACCCTTACGAGCGAGCCAAAGCCCTTCAAGATGCTGGCGTAGACTTCATCATGATCGACGCCGCGCATGGCCATTCCGATGGCGTCATGAACTGCCTCAAGATGCTCAAGTCCAAACTCCCCGACCTGAAAGTTGTTGCGGGCAGTGTCGCTACCAAGCAAGGCGCCAAAGACCTTATCGCCCTCGGTGCAGACGCCTTGCGCGTGGGCATTGGTGCGGGCAGTATCTGCACCACGCGCGTCGTGGCGGGCATCGGCGTTCCCCAATTTAGCGCCGTCATGGAGTGCGCCGAAGAGGCCGCCAAGCACGACATTCCCACCATCGCCGATGGCGGAATCCGCAGCAGCGGCGACGTCGTCAAGAGCCTAGCCGCGGGCGGCAGCAGCGTCATGATGGGCAATATGTTTGCCGGCTGCGACGAATCCCCCGGCGAGACCGAAATCTATCGGAACCGCGCCTACAAGGTTTATCGCGGCATGGGCAGTATCGGTGCGATGAAAGAGGGAAGTAGCGACAGATATTTCCAGATCAAAGATAATCCCGCCGCGCTGGTGCCCGAGGGCGTCGAGGGTCGCGTGCCGTATAAGGGCATGGTCGCCGACACGATGGCGCAAATCATGGGCGGCCTGCGCAGCGGCATGGGCTACTGTGGCGCTGGTTCACTCGAGTCTCTAAGAAAGAACGCCGAGTTCGTTAAGATCACCAACGCGGGCCTTCTGGAATCGCACCCGCACGACGTGACGATCACGAAGGAACCACCGAACTACAGCTCCCCATGGGGCGCTAAGGGCGAATAGGTTGCAGTAATCGAAAGACCTAAGGTGCTCTTACAGAAAAGCCGCAGCTTCTCAGAGTTGTTCAGCCATGAAAATAGTTCTCGAGATGCTTTTCAACATCCAGCGGAGCCAGTCGTATGCGTTCGCCCTGCCAGCCGAGGGCCGGTTACTTATCCGCAGTCGTTACCGTCATTCGATCGCGAATAGCCGCTTGCGCCGCCGCAAGTCGAGCAATCGGCACGCGGAAAGGTGAGCAGGACACATAGTCAAGCCCTATTTGGTGGCAGAAGATCACCGATTCCGGATCGCCCCCATGCTCGCCGCAGATACCGCACTTAAGACCCTCGCGAGAGGCGCGGCCCTCTTGGACGGCTAGCTTCATCAAACGACCCACGCCGGCTTGATCAATGCTTTCAAATGGATTGGTTGGCAAGATCTTCTGGTCCACGTACTGGGTGAGGAACTTACCTTCTGCATCATCGCGGCTAAACCCGAAGGTCATCTGGGTGAGATCATTAGTACCAAAGCTGAAGAACTGTGCATATTCCGCGATTTCACCTGCGGTCAAAGCTGCTCGAGGAATCTCGATCATTGTGCCGAACTGATAGGAAACCGCAGTTCCGTGCTCAGCCATGACCTTCTTCGCCGTGTCTTCGAGCAAGCTCTGTACAACCTTGAGCTCATTCACCGTTGAGATCAATGGGATCATGATCTCTGGATACACAGCAATGCCTTCTTTGGTCAGTTTTGCGGCCGCTTGGAGAATGGCACGAGTTTGCATGACCACGATGCCCGGCATAATGATACTGAGGCGTACACCACGGAGGCCCATCATTGGGTTAGATTCCTTCATGCTCTCCACTTCGGCGAGGAGCTTCAGCTTCTCGTTCAGCTTAGCAAGGGTATGAGGGTTCGTACTAGATTTGATTTGCAGTTCGGTTGTCTCGCGAATCAGTTCCTCATGCGAGGGTAAGAATTCATGCAGGGGTGGGTCAATCAATCTGATCGTGACAGGCTTGCCGCCCATGGCGCGGAAAATGCCTTCAAAATCGTTCTGTTGAAACTCCAGTAGGGATGCGAGGCATTTGTCCCGAATCCCCTGATCCTTGGTGAGAATCATTTCTTGGACCAGCGGGAGCCGTTCCTTGTCAAAGAACATGTGCTCGGTGCGGCAAAGACCAATACCCTCGGCGCCAAATTCGAGAGCTTGCTGTGCGTCCTGCGGGTTGTCGGCATTGGTGCGAACTCTCAGCCGCCGGGTTTCATCAGCCCATGACATGAGGTCGCCAAACGCCCCGGAAACTTCGGGTGCGATTAGGTCTAGCTTGCCAAAATAGATGTTTCCGGTGGAACCATCAAGGGTGATGATGTCGCCCTCCTTAACGGTGTGGCCTTCTACGTGAAATTGGCGATTGGTAGCGTTGACTTCCAACGCCTCTGCACCAGCAACACAGGGGATTCCAAATCCGCGGGCAACGACGGCGGCGTGGCTTGTCTTCCCACCTCGAGCCGTCAACACGCCTTGCGCTGCCAGCATTCCGTGGACATCGTCCGGGTTGGTCTCGTCTCGAACAAGAATCACTTGATCACCATTCCCGCCCTTTCCTTTGTCGGCGGCGGTATCGGCATCAAAAACAACCTTGCCGACCGCAGCACCGGGTGAAGCAGCCAGACCCTTGGCAAGAAGGATAGCTGAGGGGATTGAATCTGGATTGATCCGAGGGTGTAGCAACTGGTCGAGGTGAGAACCGGTTACTCGGTTGATTGCTTCGTCCTTGGAAATGAGACCTTCGCCTACCATTTCAACCGCGATTCGAACAGCCGCCGGGCCAGTTCGCTTACCGGATCGACATTGCAGCATGTACAGCTTGCCGTGCTCGATCGTGAACTCCAAGTCCTGCATGTCCTTGTAGTGACTCTCGAGCTTGTTGCAAACGCTTACGAACTCGTTGTAGATCGACTCATTCTGCTTCTGAAGAGTGCTGATCGGAACCGGAGTTCGGACTCCAGCCACAACATCTTCGCCTTGGGCATTCATCAGATACTCGCCGAAGAGAGACTTCTCTCCGGTGCTTGGATCGCGCGTAAAGGCAACACCGGTGCCGCAATCATCGCCCGCATTGCCAAACACCATTGCTTGGATGTTGACGGCCGTGCCGATCTCATCAGGAATCTTCTCGGTTCGGCGATAGAAGATGGCACGGTCGTTGTTCCAACTCCTGAACACAGCCTCAACCGCAAGTTGCAGTTGCTCCCATGGATCGGTGGGGAAGTCGCGGCCCACTTCAGCCTTGACATGGGCTAGGAACTGCGCCGAGATTTCCTTCAGATGTTCGGCGGTTAGGTCAAGGTCGCTCTTTGCGCCGACTTTATACTTGAACACTTGGAAGATCTCGTTGTCAAAGTCGTGCTTTGGAATCCCAAAGGCGACATCGCTGAACATCATGATGAAGCGCCGGTACGAGTCGTACACAAAGCGTTCGTCGCCGGTCTCCTTCACCATCGCCTCGAGGGTTTGTGGGTTGAGACCGAGGTTCAAGACCGTATCCATCATTCCCGGCATGCTGAACTTGGCCCCTGAGCGAACGGAAAACAGCAATGGTTTCTCGCTACCGCCAAGCCTTCGACCCGTGATCTGCTCAACTTCGGCTACTGCGGACTTCATGTCATCTAGCAACCCGTGGGGGAGGGCTTTGCCGGCTTGATAGTATTCGCCACAGACGGCAGTAGTAATGGTGAATCCGGGAGGAACGGGCAGACCGATGTTGGTCATTTCGGCGAGGTTGGCTCCCTTTCCGCCGAGGAGGTCCCGCATGGTCGCATTGCCCTCGCGGAACAGAAAAACGCGCTTTTGGCTCATAGATGTCTCAAGTCCGCACATGCAGAAGCGACGACATTGGCGCGGTGGCAGACACCATAGATTACCTCAGGGTGGTGTAAGCCCGAATCAAATGAATGGTAAAACCGGGGCGTGTTCCAAAACCGCTTTGGGTGGTACGCCCGTATATCGGCCTACTGGTTTGCCACGAGTTTCAAATGGTTCTTGGCATTGCTCCTTCTCCCCGCAAAGGTCAATTCAATCATGCCGCAGGGAGAGCAGAACAGCACATGGGGAATGATCCTCGCGATCGGTGCGCTCGAAGCTACCGTCGGCCCTGCCCTCATGGGTTGGCTCAGTGACCAAATGCCTACGCGTTGGGGTCGCCGGAAGCCATGGATAGTTCTCGGTGCCTTGATGACCTGCATCGCATGTATTGTCTTGGGAGTTGCGCAAACGGTACCTATGCTGATTGTTGGATACTTTCTTCTTCAGGTCAGCGATGATGTGGCGACCGGACCATACTCAGCCCTGATTCCAGAATTGGTTCCCTCGGAGAACCGAGGCCGAGCCAGCGGAGTCCTTGGCATGCTGAACTACAGTGCTCAAGTCATCGCCGCCGTGTTTGCGATGGGCGGCACTTTGCTCAAGCTAGATCTCTCAGTTCTCTTTGGCATCATCGGGTTCCTGCACCTTATTTGCCTGAGCCTTGTCATGGGGGCAATCCGCTCCGATGACATAAGTAGGCCATTCAGAAAGGTCCCAACAGCGTTGACTTTAGAATCCATCTACGCTCCCCTTCGAAGTAGAAACTTCCGCATCGTATGGTTGATGAGATTCTTAGTAGCCTTTGGTTTCTACATCATTACTGCCTTTGGCCAGAACTTCCTGAAGGACGTCGTCCGTGTGTATCCACCGTTACCCGCAAGTTGGAATGCGGACCCGAAGGGAGGAGCGCTCTTAGCCGCAGTCGTAGTGATTGTTCTCTTGTCCCTGACTGGGATCGTTGGAGCTGTCATCGGCGGACGACTGGCCGATCAGTTAGGGCGGACTCGGGTGATTCAGACAGCTGGCTGGATCATGTTTGCCTCGATCATGCCATTCGCATTCGCTCAAACGTTCTTGCCGATCCTTGGACTTGCCTTGGTCTTTGGTGTTGGATATGGCGCCTTCACCAGCGCCGATTGGGCTCTAGTTGCGGATGTACTACCCAGCCAAGACGATATTGCCAAAGATATGGGCATCTGGCAGAGTTCAATTGCCCTGCCTCAGGTGTTTAATGGGCTCGTTGGCGCCCAGATTGATGGGATCAATCGGCACTCAGCGGGCCTAGGATATACCGTGGCCTTTATGCTCGCAGCTATCTTGTTTCTCGCGGGATCGTGGTTGGTCGGCTTAGTTCAGACCCGCTAGGGAAAGTATTTGGTAAGATCAAGCGCATCCCACACGAGACATCGCTAATCGCAACGATTGCCGCGGGGTTGGGCCTAGCATTTATCCTTGGCTTGCTCGCAGCTAGGCTCAAGTTACCACTCCTTCTCGGCTACTTGATTGCCGGCATGGCAATTGGCCCATTCTCGCCCGGATTCGTAGCCGATGTTGATCTCGCGACCCAACTCTCCGAGATCGGAGTTAGCTTGCTAATGTTTGGTGTTGGCTTGCACTTCTCAATCAAGGATCTGTTGTCCGTGCGCAAGATCGCTCTTCCGGGGGCTATCGTTCAAATTTTGGCGGCGACTGCGATGGGAGCGATCGCGGCACAGTTCTTTGGATGGAGCTGGGGGGCCGGAATCGTCTTCGGGCTATGCCTGTCGGTCGCCAGTACGGTCGTCCTCCTGCGCGCCCTTGGGGAAGCTGGGATCATTGATACTACAAATGGCAAGATTGCCATTGGTTGGCTCGTAGTCGAGGACTTGGTGACGGTGGTGGCCCTCGTTGTCCTTCCTGCACTGAGCGTTGCTCCCGGCGGTGGGAGTCATGGTGGGGACACCACTGGGGTCGCCACGACTATGCTGTTGACCGTCGCGAAGGTCGGCACATTTGTCGCTGCAATGCTCGTCATTGGGAAGACCGTTATTCCTAGACTTCTTGGGCGAGTAGCGAGGACAGGCTCTCGCGAACTATTTACGCTTGGGGTGCTAGCCGTTGCCCTTGGAGTTGCCTTCGGCGCGGCGGGGCTCTTCGGGGTTTCACCTGCTTTAGGAGCATTCTTTGCTGGCGTTGTTATCAGCGAGTCCGACCTATCCTATCAGGCGAACGCGGAAACTCTCTCCCTTCAAGAGGCTTTTACAGTGTTGTTCTTCGTGTCCGTGGGCATGAAATTTGATCCGCAGGTGTTGGCGCAATACCCGCTACATGTCCTTGTTGCTCTCGCTATTGTCATGGTTGGAAAGAGCCTGGCGGCGCTCTTCATTACCCTTCTGTTTCGCTATCCTATCCTGACGGGCTTGACGATTGCGGCGAGTCTTGCTCAGATCGGCGAATTCTCGTTCATCTTAATCAACTTGGGTATTTATCTGAACCTTGTTCCCAAGGTTGCCCTTAGTATCGTGCTTGCCGCCGCGATCCTGAGTATTGCTCTAAACCCTTTGATCTTCCAAACGATAAACCCGATTAACCAGTGGCTTGCAAATCACCCATCAATCCTTAAATGGTTTGAGCGATCAGGCAGCAGCGATGACCAAATTGAGGCCGATGATCCGGTACCGATCTCCGATCACGTGGTGATGATTGGATACGGACGCGTGGGTAAGACTATTGGGAGCGCACTATCGGCAAACGGCATCCCATTCGTTGTGGTGGATCTTGATCGAGTTACTATAGACCAGCTAAAGGGCGAGGGAGTCCCCTATGTTTTTGGTGATGCATCCCGAAAGGGGATCCTTGCTCATGCAGGGCTGCAAGATGCCAAGCTCGTCATCGTAGCCACTCCAGCAAAGTCTTCCGTTAGGGAAATTGTAAAGTCAGCCCGTGCCATTAACCCTGCAATAGCCATTTGCGTAAGGTCGCACGAGATTGAAGACGCCGAGAACCTAGCCGACTTGGGGGTTCAACGAATTGTCCTGGGCGAATTCGAACTAGCCCTAGAAATGTCAAAGGTGGCTCTTGACCGGTACGGTGTTGATCAAGAAGCGAGACGAAGTACGATAGGGGCCCTTCGAAGTAGCGGTCTGGTCAATAAAGCGGTCACTCGAAAGTAAGCTCCAGTACAATAGGACCTGATGAAGCTCTTTGTAGATACTGGTGACGTTGAAGAGGTGAGGAAGGCGGCCGAATGGGGCGTCTTGGATGGAGTAACGACAAATCCGACCCTGATTGCGAAGAGCGGGAAGGGCTTCAAAGAGACGGTTCTGAAAATCTGCGAATTGGTGCCTGATGGAGCAATCAGCGCCGAAGTCATTGCCACTGATTACGAAACGATGCTGACAGAGGCCCTTGAAGTATCAAGCTGGCACCCCCAAGTCGTGGTCAAGGTGCCATTGATCGAACCTGGGGTTCGGCTCGTTCGCACACTGAGCGAGCGCGGGATTCGCACCAACGTTACGTTGGTGTTCTCTGTGTCACAAGCGCTATTGGCCGCCAAGGCAGGGGCGACCTACATCTCGAACTTTGTTGGTCGCGTTGATGACTTGAGTGATGACGGCATGGTAGCCGTTGCCGACTCCGTGGCGATGGTCGAGAATTATGGATTCGAGAGCGAAATTTTGGTTGCTTCGGTCCGCCATCCCCTACATGTAGTTCAAGCCGTTAATGCTGGAGCCCATGTGGCGACTATGCCATTTAAGATCATGCAGATGATGTTCAAGCACCCACTCACAGATATCGGTCTCACCAGGTTCTTGGATGACTGGAACAAGGCCGGGCTGAGCATCGGTTAAGCGTTCTTACTTCAGCCAAACATCTTTCGTTTTGCCAACGTTATCGGCAAAGATCTCGGACCGCTGCTTCAGGAGGCTGTTGGTTACCCCGCGGTTCTCAACGGCTAGGGCCGCCATGAGCTTACCGCTCTCGGAAATGTAGAAGAAGGTTGGCTGTACTCGAGCATTTTGCTTCAGGAGCTGGAATGTCATTTCGTTACCGGCTTTCGGACCGTCGCCTAGGTTGGCCGTCAGCCAGATGTAATTTCCGCTAGGACTAATCTCATAGCCTACAGGAATATTGAGGTCGTTGCTGCTGAAGCTTACAGCGTACTTTTGTTTACCTTCATCCTTCACAATGTCCTTGACTTCGTAGCCCAACTGCACGAGAATCTCTCGAAGTTGCTTGCGGTCTAGCGTCTGCGACTGCATTGAGGCAAAGCCCGCCAACATTAGGGTCGCAACGATGAAAGTAGAAGTGGTGGCGATCTTAGTTTTCATAGAATCTTTAAGCATTACTAGTTCTCAAGACGAGTGGGCCAAAATGAAGGTACCGTCAGTTTGTTGGCTTGGCGATTGAGGACAGTAGTATTGGGGAGTGGAATTCCTGCTATGCTCCTTCATGCGGTCATTTCTTGTTCTGGCGCTCACACTTAGCTCGGCTTTTGTGTTTGGCGTCGTTGATGATGAGCCGGGGCACTCTAAGCACGGATCCGCCTTTGATTCCGGCATGCGAACGAAGCCTTGGGAGATGAAGGGGATCGGAAGCGCTCCATTCCCCATCACCTCAAAGAACCGTGAAGTCCAAAAGTGGTTTGACCAAGGCAATGCGCTACTGCACTCGTTTTGGTTTGAGGAAGCAGAGAGATCGTTTCGTTGGTGCTTAAAGTTGGACCCCGATTGCGCGATGGCTTACCTTGGACTCGCGATGTGTGGCTTCAATTGGTTCAGTATGGAGGCGCCCACCTTTAACGATAAGGAGTTTGGCCGCTTCAAAACATTCTTGACTGAGGCAGGGAAGAGGAAGAAGTTTGCATCAGACCGAGAAGTGATGTATATCGAGGCCTACGAAGCGGCGACGGTACCAAAGGAACAGAACCGAGTGAAGGTGCTCACTGACAAATTGAATGCTATCGCCGCAAAGTATCCGGAAGATCTGGAAGCCCGAGCAGAAGCTGCGTTTTATAACATCGGGAAGATCAGCGCTCAAGACAATGAGACTTTTATCAAGGGCATACTGGCAAAGAATCCCCTTCATCCAGGAGCGCTGCATGCCAACATCCACAACTGGGACGGGAGATCGTCCACCAGAGCGCTGGAAAGTTGCGTGAAGTATGCGGAAGCATCTCCAGGCATTGGTCATGCCATGCACATGCCAGGCCATATCTACAGCAAGGTTGGCATGTGGCACGAAGCGGCAATTGCGATGGACTCGGCGACTCGGATTGAATTGCAATACATGGACGACCGGCTCGCCTTGCCGTTTGAGACTTGGAACTATCCCCACAACAGAAACTACCTGTGCTACATCCAAGAACAACTTGGAATGGTAGGAATGGCGATGCAGGGCGCCCGGGATATGCTTTCTGCTCCGCGAGATCCAGAGTACAACGCTGGCCCTGAAGGGATCATCACCTCTCAAGGAAATGGGGCCCTCATGCGAGCGCTACTAAAGTTTGAAAAGTGGGACGAAATTCTTGGGAAGAACGCCATAGAATGGGACCCGAAGGATCCGAACTCAAAGTCGTTCAAGGCCTTATTGGAAGCGTTCGCCCTCAATGGTATCGGAAGGACTGCTGAGGCTCGAGGGAAGATTGAGGAAGTGAAGAAACTTCACAAGCCGTCCTTTGGTGAGCCAGCTGAGCCAAAGGTAGCTGAGGCTCTCATCGGGCTCGCGGAAGGTAAAGCCGAGGAGTCCGTAGCCCTTCTTAAGAAGGCAGCTGAAGCTGATGAGAAGGAGCGAAACAGCGGATCCTTTACGAACGACCCACCTTTTGCTGCCTGGCCCGTTTACCGAATTCTGGGTGATGTCCTTCGTCAGCGCGGCGATCAAGAAGGAGCAATCGCTGCTTATAACAAGAGCCTTGCCTTGGAACCTAACGACGGGTTTACGCTCAGCGGATTGGCACTGGCCTACCATACCGCCGGGAACTTGGACATGGCTGCCTATTACGCAGGACGGTTAGAGTATGTGTGGTCCAAAGCAGAACCGGGGCTCAAGTGGCTCGAAGATGTGCGGAAGCTGGGGCTTCAACTGAAGCCCATTGCCGAGACGCCGGCACCTGAACGCCAATATGAACCCAAGAGCTTAGAGAAGTACGGACCAACCAACTGGCAACCATTTGCGGCTCCTCGGCTTGCCGTGAGGGATGTTGACGGCAAGCCGGTCACGCTCGACCAATACAAGGGCAAGAATATCTTGCTAGTCTTTTTCCTTGGAGAAGCGTGCGTGCATTGTGTCGGACAATTGAAGAGCATTAATGACAAGATGGACGAATTCAAGGCCCGCGATACGGTTGTACTCGGCGTGTGCAGTGCCACTCCGGCGGCCCTGAAGGAATCAGTGACCCTTGGTGGAGTAGGCATTACTTTTCTCTCCGATAACAATCATGAGAATGCGCGGCGATTTTCTTCCTACGATGACTTCGAAGGCATGGAATTGCACTCAACGATCTTGATTGATCGAGATGGCAAGATTCGCTGGAAGCGCACGGGTGGTGATCCCTTCATGAAGATTGACTTCCTCTTGAAAGAACTTGAGCGCGTGAACCAATTGAAGCGCTAGTGCTTTGGAGCCGATGGAATTGCCATCAAGGCCGTTGCGATCCTACCGCCGTTCTTGGTTATCCAAAAATCCATTTCGGTGCTTGCCTTCTTGTTGTATATGCGGTGCGAATAGGCCATTGATAGCCCTGTGCCCTTCATCAGGACGAAGCGAGTAAATGCAACTTCAGCGAACGTAGCTTGGTGGAAGAGGACGACGATAAGGTGCTCGGCAGGCTTGGTTGTTGTTTTGGGAACCGACCGAGTTTGCAGGATGATCCCTTCGTTGGCCTTATACGTCGTGAGGACCTTGTTGGCGATTTCTGCAAGACCTTCGCCAGTCTTTACCGTCGGGTAGTCATTGACCGTAAACATATCGGTCCACTTCTGCAAATCCGTCTGCCCCTTTGGTGTGAACTCGTGCAACGTTCCTTTGGAAAAGCGGTGAAAGTATTCGGTTTTCGCAAATGTGAACGCTGGCTTTGGTTCGGAATTGGTCTGGATAGGTGTGGAGTGCAAAGTTAGCGGCAGCAGGAGGAGCAGCAGACAATTTCGCATCATAAACAGATGGTACTCGGATTAAGTCAGCTTCAATGCATCGTTGATCGCACCCAGCAGCACGCTCCGGTCAATTTCCTGGAGCGACTTGAACCGTATGCAGTAGCCAGTGATCTTTGCCTTCCCCAAAGTTGGACCGTAGGTCTTCAGCAGGAAGGCTTTGTCGCTCAATCCCATAATGTAGACCGAAATTCCGGTTGCATTCGCGCTAAGGCCAACCCGAGGCGCCTCTTTAGTCGAGCCGTTTGCGTAGTGGATGGTGTAGCGACCGTAGCCGATCGTAGGATTTGAGACAACTTTGCCATCTGCTGTTCCATCAAAGAAATCTAGTGGGCTGTCTGGCGAAGCGCACAAGATACTGTCGTGGATTAGCTTCAACTCTCTAGCTTTCGTATCGGGAAGACTAGCGATATAGGCTCGGACCTGACTGCTTGTGTCCATTTGGCTAAACCGTGCCTAATAATTGGAAGATGGTTCCAAGGGTGAATAGTGCGCACCCAACGAGAGCCAACACCCGGCGAAAGTGTTCGTCGCAAGAAAGGTGATCCAGTAATTTCGGGAGCCAGAGTTGATGAAACTTGCGGTAGAGCAGGAGTTTTGGGACGATGACGATTGAGCTTATCAGAAGGGCGATGCTCGCGCGGTGAAACCAATGGAGCCCATCGAGGAAAGCAAGCGACCAAGCCAGGACGAGAACACCGGACGAGAGGAGAACGAAGCCCGTGGTCGACAGAAACTGGGCCAGGGACTTGCCAAACTTGTTCATATTTGCCCCGCCAATGAATTCTGGGGCAATGAGCCAAAACGCAAAGAACTGGATCACGATCCCACATCGGTCGAACCAGATACTCATATTGTCGTCGTGTGCTGACTAATTGGCGTTAATAGAGCGTTGCAATTCGCTAATGGTCACAAATTGAAATCCCTTCTTCTTGCCATAGGCAATTATTTGGGGCAACACATTGAGTGTCTCAGCTACTCCATCGTGCAAGAGAATGATGCCTCCATTCGTGATCTTGGAGAGGACCCGCTCTTCAATCTTGGCTTGTCCGGGGTTGGCGTAGTCACCGGGATCGTCAGTCCACAAGACGGTAGTGAGGCCGCAGTGCGTGGAAGCCTCGATGACCTCCGCATCATAGTCTCCGCCGGGCGGACGACAAAATCGCATGGTCTTTCCGATGACTTTCTTCACAATATCGTTGTTTGCTCGGTATTCAATCTCGGCATCTTGTTCTGGGATTTTTGTCAATGTGACGTGGCTAAATGTATGATTACCGATATCCATTCCCGCCGCATCAATACCCCGCAAAAGGTTCGGGTACCGCTCGACCATTTTGCCGATGACAAAAAACGTCGCCTTGACTTGTTCACGCTGAAGAATATTCAGCAGGAGATTTGTGTAGATCTGATGGGGGCCATCGTCAAAAGTGAGGGCAAGGAGCTTCTTATTGGGATTGCCCCGCATAAGTTTGGGTAATTTCTCCCCCCTTCGAGTTTCCCTTGCATCCTGCGCAACAAGCTCTTCAGGCGAACGATAGATCTCTTCTTCAGCCCGCTTCCAGAACTGGTCGGTCTGGTCAAGCTGGGCGGAGTTCGTGATTGAGCCGTGGTAGATGCGAGCTTGAGAGGCTAGGCCCACTGCTACCGATCGGGTTCCCTCATCTGGGGACTTGCCCCCCCTTCCTTCAACCCGACTTACCGTGCAGCCGGAACTGATCAGGGCGATGGCAATTGCAGGAAGATACGGAATTGAGCGCACAATCCACAATTATGCCACGCACTGCCTGATCTAGCCTGCGGAGCCCGATAATGGATTCGATTGATCTTCGACTGCGTTATGACCGCTGTAGGATCATGAGTTGCTCTGGGTCTTTAGGATGCAAGTGAAGCTCGCGCTGAGCTCTTGTTGATAGCAGTCTTGATAGTCAAGTAGGTTTGCTCTGAGGGTGCGTTTATGGCTGGTACTCCCGACGGGATTCGAACCCGCGATCTTCGCCGTGAGAGGGCGATGTCCTAAACCGCTAGACGACGGGAGCAGACCGGTTGGGAGGATACCCCGTTCAGGGCGTGTAACATTGACTTGTCGGGTGCGGCTAACCCTTGCGCTTGAAGGTCAGAGTTTGGCCTTGGATGGAGGCGGTGAACTCATTGTTGTTGGTCCACTTTAATTCAGTGGCGGGTTGGGTGTTTGCCTCGTCCATCATCTTCTTGCGTGCTGCGGGCGTATTTTGCTGGTCAAACATCGGCTTGTAGGCGGCGGGAATATCGGACGCCTTGACATCATAGGACTCCAGCGTCACCTTAAGCTTTTCACCCTCGCGTTTCCATTTCCCAGCTTGCGTTGTGGTCAGCTTGCCTGCCTTGCCCGGAAGGGTCATTGTCACAACACCCGAATATGTCCCGTCGGCATTATAGGTTGACTCTGCATTGAGCTTGGCTCCGCCTAAATCGCCATCTGAGATCCATGTACCAACCAGGGGGTCGCCCTTTTGACCGCATCCAACAAGAACGAGACCCAAGAGGCCAGCAAGAGCAAACTGTCGCATGGGGAGACTATACACTAGGGACGCCACATCGGTTTGTAGCTCCAGTCCCGATTGAGCTGAACTTGGTCAGTGCTGTGAGGACCGTACTCGGATACCCCTGGCCCCGCGACGCTCCTGGCGAGCCCATTCAGCTCGATTACCTCGATGAAGGTGCCCCGATTGCCGTACGGAATGAGCGAACCATCCGGGGCTCTGATTCCGCCAGGGTTGTAGCTCCATTTGCTTGGGGCTCCCTTCTGCTGTATAAGGATCCGGGCGGCCTTCTCAAACGCGCCTGCGACAACCTCCTCGGGGGAGCGGTTCCCGAGGTAGTTCAATCGAGTGCGCCGATTGATGGCTCGGTCAAGGGGCGAGGTCTGAATGATAAGGTTCATGTTTTGCGGTGACATGAAAGTCCCCAGCAATGGCGTAAAGACTTCTTGCTTGAGTTGGCTGATAAACGCGGCATATATGACGGCCGCCTTTGACCCAACGGTGTTCCATCCATCATAGCTAAGCAAGAGGCTTGCTGCCTGTCGTATATTGCCTTCGTATCTGGCTGGCTTAACCCCTCGGCGAATAAGAGGCATGAAACTAGTCCACGAACCCTCATCTCGCTGGGAAATCTTGGTCGCCGCCTTCTCTAGGTCACCTAGGGTTAGTTTGCCCGGAGGTAGGGATTGCCGCAGGGCGGCGACTCTAAAATGTTTGCCCCAGACAGGAGTATCCCAGTTTGGCCACCATTTCACGGGCTTGTTGTTCCAATTGGTCAAAAGACCGTCCTTCGGATTCAATACCACCGGGTTAATGGACTGGCTGTATGGTTGCCAGGTAGCTTCGACGGGGACTGGAAAGCGGCTATCGTACCCAGGCGCTCGCTTGTAGAAAGCGCCGCAATACTTCCAGCCAATGTTGCCCATCGAATCTGCAACAAAAAAATTGAAGCTGAGAGGAGAATCCATGGCTTTGGTCGCAGCCCTCGCCGAGGTCAACAAGGGAAGTTTCCACACGGCTCGGTAACCTTGGAATTCTTTCTTCCAGAGGGCCGAGCGCTGAACGTAAATCGCATTGCCAATCTTTGAATCAAGGACGACAGGCCCAACAGCTGACCGAGTTCTCGTTACATGAACCGGTTCATCACCCTTGACCTTGATTGTGCCTTGTTCTGTGACAAACCGTGGGTCATGCTGAGCGGACGATTTTCGATAATAGACGATATCCGTCATATCGGCCACTCCGCTGGTCAGGGTCCATGCTAAAGATTTCCCCTTGCCGATAAGCACGCCAGGAATACCTGGAACGTCCATGCCGGTGACGGCTAGGCCGGGCGCCAGCAGGGACACCTCATGCACAACACTTGGGATGGTGTGCCCCATTTGGGGGCCGCCGAGAAGTAGGGCATTGGGCGTCAAGCTTCGGCCCTTCGAGACGAGCATCGCGTAACTGCCGGTCTTAAACGGAATCCCGTGTGCTTCAGCTACGAGGCGGCTGTCCTCAGCAGCCGCGAGTCGGACGGCGGGCAAGAGCTCAAAAAGGCTACTACCAGGAATCTCTTTAAGTTGGGTTGTAGTTTGCGTACGTGTTGCCGGGCGGTCCAGAAATCCCGCTGGCCTTGGCACGTCGGCGGTCACCGGCGAATCAGGATCGTTAAACCATGCGAGGTCATCCACGGCATCAAGGTATTTTTCACCAACAGGTTGCCCTTTCAAGTAGTAGGTGAGGAGCAGATTTCGAAGCTCGCCCTCGCCTCCATTACCGAACAGGCGGGCCATCCGAACACAGATTGCCGCGGAATCTAACTCGGTCCAAGGGCTTGGCAGGAATCCATTCTTTGCATATTCAGGAGGAAGGGCTTGGTCTGCTTTCCGCTCTGAAATACTTCGATTGATACCCTTAGTGTAAGCGGAGAAGACTGATCGATCTTGCCCGAGTTGACCGAGCATCGCTTCTAGCTCTTGATCTGAGTATCCTAGCTTGAAGGTCGCCGAATCGCTGGCAACATATTCCTTGCCAAAGGTCTCCGACATGGTGCCGCGAGCAATGCGGCGGCTTAGCTCCAGTTGCCATAAACGATCTTGAGCAACTGCATAGCCCATACCCTCATAAGCGAGAAGGGGCGCAGTGGCGGAGACCTGTGCAACGCCATAAGAGTCCCGCTGGATGGAAAACGGATGTGAGACGAGGATCGCGGCAAGCCAAGGGGCCATACAGTACTTTTACCCAAGATAAAGTGGCTATATCAGGTGTGAAAGCTACCGTAAGATCCTGCGGTGATTACCGGACAGAGACTTTGGGACAGCCACCCGGTACACGACGTACCCAATGCCAGCCAAAACAAGTAGCGGCATCAGCCGAGACAGAATCCCGGTGAGGAAGTTGAAGGCCATGAGGCCCAAGATGACCAACACTATTACGGTGGCCACTGTGCTAAGCAGACTTTTTCGCATCGCTACACGCCTTTCTTTCATACGTCGGCACCAAACCGACCTTTCCACAAAGAATACACGCAAAACCCGTGCGACTCATCGGACACGGGTCCTTTTTGGTACCTTATGGGGGTGGCGCTCCCCGTCATCCGATCAGCTCCAACCTCTCCTTTGGACCCGCTTACGCTCAAAATCAACCCGGAATTGGTTGATCGATACCTCGTCCGCTTTCTTCAGGACGAGGTCATCCGGCAGCGGAAAATGAGCCGTGTAGTCCTAGGACTTTCAGGCGGATTGGACAGTGCCGTTGTCGCAACCCTGGCCGCCAAGGCCTTCGGCCCCGAGAACGTATACGCGTTTCTAATGCCCTACAAGGTAAGTTCGCCCACTAGTCTGGCTGATGCGAACCTTGTAGTGCAGACGCTGGGCATCAAGGGGTCTGTGATTGACATCTCAGCTATGGTGGACGGATACGCTGTACGTTATGAAGAAGGTATTAGCCCGGCCCGCCTCGGCAACATATGCTCACGATGTCGCACCGTTGTACTCTTTGATCAGAGCATGGAAGTAGGAGGAATCCCGCTCGGCACCGGCAACAAGAGCGAACGACTCTTGGGTTACTTTACATGGCATGGCGATGACGCGCCGCCAGTAAATCCATTGGGTGACTTGTTCAAGACCCAGGTCTTTGAATTGGCGCGGCATCTTGGAGTGCCCGACGTGATCATCAATAAGCCTCCTTCGGCAGACCTAATTCCTGGGCAGACGGATGAGGGGGATTACGGTCTTGGCTATGCTGAATTGGACGTCATTCTCAATGCCTTGGTCCATGGCTATACAAGGTCGTACTTGCTTGGTCTTGGATTAGAGGAATCTAAGCTGGACCTCGTTAACCGGCGACTGCAGGGGACGCACTGGAAACGTCGCCCGGCAACGGTTGCGATGCTCACGGATACGGCCATCGGAGAATTTTATTTACGCCCAGTAGACTATCGGTAGTCTTGGTTGCCCGTTTACGGCTCAAAGTTTGATGAAGTCCGCAACCTCGGCACAGGTGTTGAGTGCCTCCACGTCCTGATCAGTGGGCCGCTGTGGTCGGTCTCGCTCTGCGCTAACAACGCAAAAGATACCGAGAGTTTCGTCAGGCAGGGGTTGAAACTGGTGCCAAGTCATGGGAGGTACTTGAACTAAGTCGTTCGGTCCAATCTGCGAGATCCGATCACCGACAAGGACTTGCCCCCTACCTCGTGACACCATGACAAGATGCGCGTGCTCATGTCTTTCAAGTGTGCTGTGTCCGCCCGGTCCAATCTCGAAGTAGCGTAGCTCAATGGGTAAGTCGTGATCTCCCGAAAAGAGGGTTTGGCGTGTGATCGTCTTGAAGTGCGTCCCCGACTCCTTGTAGGGAAAGACCTCAATACCTTCCCATCGGTGCGGATCGGTTTGGCGCGTGATCATTTTCCAAGAAGGTTACGGATTGCGGGGATCGCTTCGAATAGGTCAGCCACGAGGCCCAAATCAGCGACCTCAAAGATTGGCGCCTCGGGATCCTTGTTGATCGCAACGATGCACTTACTGTCTTTGATGCCCGCCATATGCTGTGTAGATCCGCTAATACCAGCCGCGATGTAGAGGTCCGGGGCAACGATCTTTCCGGTTTGCCCAACCTGTAGCTCGTTGGGTGCGATACCGCTGTCAACCGCTGCACGGGTAGCTCCAGCCGCTCCACCTAGGGTGTCTGCTAGACCACCGATGACGGATTCGAAAGTCTCTCGATCTTTTAGAGGGCGTCCTCCGGAGACGACTACTGAAGCTTGTGTGAGGTCCGGTCGCCCCCCGCTCTTGTGGGCGGCTTGCGTGACCCGAACTTTGCTCGGCGAAATGGAGAAACTCTCGACCTCACAGGCCCCTCCTGGGGGTTTCCTTTCATAGCCGGCCGGACGGAAGGTCAGCACTATCGGCGCCCCGCTGGCTTCGACCGTCTCGATGAGGGTTCCGGCGACGATTGGGCGCTTAAATGTTGATGGCGAATCAGCGGAGACAACGTCCGTAACCATTGCGCAGTCCAGTACACCGGCGAGTCGAGCCATAACATCTTTACTGGCCATTGAACTAACCGCGACAATATGGCTTGCTCCTTGAACGGCCCCCTCAAGGGAGGCTACGAGGCCATCAGCGGGGGGGACGTCTTCGAGACCTGCGGACAAAACTTTCAGAGCACCGCAAGTCGTGTTAGCGGCGCCGGTGATCTGAACGAGGCGGAAAGGCAACCCGAGAGCCGCGGCAAACGCCTGGATTCCGGTGGCATCCGCGGGAGTGAAAGCAATTCCGACAATGCTCATGCCGACAGAGCACCTCGGTTTTTGAGTTCGCTAACCAATTCCTCAACGTTTGCAACTTTGCGCCCAGGGGGTCTGGCACCGGGACTCTCGACCTTGATCGTTCGGGTAAGCGGAGCAGGAGTTACGGAAGGTGGGATCCGATCAAGGGGTTTGCTCCGAGCTTTAATGATTCCTGGTAAAGCGACAAAGCGTGGTTCATTGAGCCGGAGATCCGTGGTGATGACGCACGGCATCGGTATCTCAACGGTCTCAACTCCAAGATCAGTCTCACGGTTGACAGCCAACATCTGACCGGTAATAGAAATTGCGGATGCGAAACATGCTTGAGGCCAGCCCAACTTTGCCGCGAGCATCTGCGCCGCTTGATTGCAATCGTAGTCGGTTGCCTGTTTGCCCATGAGCACCAAACTAGGTTGCTCCTTGTCAACGATGGCCTTAAGTTCCTTGGCTATTCCAAGAGAATCGAACAAATGGGTCGTCTCAACAAGGATTGCGCGGTCGGCACCCATTGCTAGAGCCTTTCGGAGCTGTTCTTCACAGTCAGCGCTTCCGATACTCACAACGACGATTTCGATGTCTGGGTTCTTTTCCCGTAGTCGGACGGCTTCTTCAACAGCAATCTCATCAAAGGGATTGATTTCAAACTTAATGCCGGTCGTATCAATTCCGCTGCCGTCAGGAAGGGGACGGACCTTGGAGAAGGGGTCAACAACCCGTTTGACGGGAACTAGTATCCTCATTCAGGTTCAAATTGTACTTCAAGCAGCCCTTCACTTGCCGAGCCAAATTGTGCGTACGCAGGGACCCATGAAAAGTACCCACGCACCTCGAAGTTCAAAATAGGTCTAAAGGCCTATCGCTGAGAACACCGGCATGGTTGTTGCTGTCTAGAAATTCACGAGGCGCACGAAGAGGCGCCTAAACGAAAAACCGTAGAGACGATCAATTACAGACCGTCCGAAGTAGCCAACTCCTCACCCCGCTAAGAAGCGGGGTTTTTTTTGGCCTCCTGGCCGTGGCTAATTCTTCAGCGGCTTGCCGGTGTCAAGCATATGACGTATGCGAGCGACGCTCAAGCCCTCGCGCAACAACTCGATGAAGACTTCTCGCTCGACCCGGAGCGCTTCTTCAAAGTCGGACGGCTTTCGAAAGACCTCCTTAAGCTGTTGCCCAATGTAAACGTCATGCTCGGTGAAATCGCCCTTAGATAATCCTTCGGACAGCGCGCGATCGATCATTCCGGCAAGGGGGCCCTCCATCAACTTCCAATGGGGCATGGTTCGGGGTTCCGTCTTTAAAGCGAGGATCCTAGCGTCAGTAATTAAGCGATCTGGATGGCTGATGATCATATCCTTACTCCGCAAGTAGCCGAGGGCAACTGCTTCACCTGCGCTTGTTGATACTTGGCCCCGCGTCAGGAGGAGTACCGATGCGACCAGATCTTGCAACGTTGTCTGGGACTTCAGCCGAATTCGACAGGTGCCCGCTCCCCCTGGAATCAAGCCTACGCGAGACTCGGGCAAGCCAATATTTGCTTCTGGATGGGCCGCGATTACCGAACATGCGGTTGCGAGTTCATATCCTGCCCCGAGGCAGTGGCCATGGACCGCCGCAATGATCTTCTTTTGATTCAATAGAACCGTAAGCTGTTGCAGGGCGGCGAGGCTCGCGTCAATTGCAAGCCAATCGCCCTTCTCCTGAGCATCTAGGAAGAACTTCAGGTCAAAGCCAGCGGAGAAGGATCGGGCTTCGGAGCAGAGAACCATGGGTTGGTCATGAGCCTGAAGCCATTCGGTTAAGCTTGCCACTAACTCAGGCCCCACGACTCCCATCTTGGTGGTGATCGCCACTCCAGCAACGCCGTCGCCAAGGTCGCGTACGTTGAACCCTTGGCGTTCTTCCTTGATTGGGTACTCCGTAATCGAACGGAACTCGGGCTCCTTCGGTAGGGCAACATACTTTCCCGTTTCGTTGAGTACTTTGTCGTCCTTGTAGTACTTCGCGGGCTCCAACCCTAGAACTTCGGCACCGATCTCATCAATCATTGCAAACGGGCCCTTTTCCCAGCCAAAGCCCCACATCATCACGCGATCAAAATCAAGGGCGCTATGGCTAACCTCATCCTTTAGGTATTGGGCGTATGCAAGAACCGGGATGAGATGCTCCCGCAGAAACTCTCCTGCTTCATCCTTTGCGGCCAAAACCGATCGAACTCGCTCACCGAGAGGCTTCTTTGCTACCGCACTGATGGAATCAAAGTTGACCTCCTGGACATTTCGATAGGCTTGCGTCTTAAGATCAAAGGCCAATAACTCCTTGCCTTCCTTGCGATAGTAGCCTTGCCCGCCTTTTTGGCCGATCCAGCCTCGCTCCATTAGGGCGTTCATTGAGGCGGGATGCCTGAGATTTGCCAAGTGTGGATCGTGGGTACACCGTTCCGCCATGATGCCAGCGATGAAGGACATGACGTCTAGGCCAACGATGTCATTCAAGCGAAAAGCTGCACTGCGAGGGCGCCCTAGGAAGGGGCCGCACACGGCGTCCACCTGCTCGACTGAGAGGTTCAGTTTTTCCGCCGTATGAACCGCGTGGAACATGGCCCACATTCCAAAACGATTCGCAATGAAGCCAGGAGTATCCTTTGCTAGGATAACTCGGCGTCCGACTTGTTCTTCAAGGAACCGCGTGATGCGAGTGATTTCCTTCGGGTCTGTTTCCTTAGTGGGTATGAGCTCAAGGAGCTTCAGATAACGCGGCGGATTGAAAAAGTGGGTCCCCACGAGGCGCCTCCTGATCTCTTCCGGAAGCCCTTCCGCAAGCAAAGATAGGGGGAGGGATGACGTGTTGCTACTAATGAAAGCATCTTTCTTAAGATGAGGGACTATACGAGCGAAAAGATCACGCTTAGCATCCAGATTCTCAATGATGGCCTCGCAAACCCAGTCAGCTTCGGCGACCAAGTTGAGATCTTCTTCAATTCCCCCAATGCGAATCCTAGCTAGAGCATCCGTATTGTAGAAGTGGGGTGGGCGAACTTTCTTGGACCTTTCGAAAGCAGCTCCTGCCGATTCACGGTTCATGTCAAGTAGGGTGACCTGAAGCCCCAGGTTGGCGAGGTGGGCGGCAATACCCGCACCCATGGTTCCGGCGCCAATGACACATGCATTCATCCGGCTGAGGATACCGGAGCGAGGCGAGATCACGGTTGGAACAGGCTCTCGACGCTTGGTGCCCAGGAGAGGACTCGAACCTCCACTTCCTTGCGAAAACTAGTACCTGAAACTAGCGCGTCTACCAATTCCGCCACCTGGGCAACGTGGGAACGGAAAATGTACCCCAAAACCCTAAACCCCCGAAGGAAAACCGCCGACACTAATGTCCAGAGGAGTCCGAATGCGACCCTGTTAAACAGAGTAGAAGAAACTTTTGACGGGGTCATGGCAAGGAACACGGTTGGGTCTTCGAACATGCTGAGCGGCGAGCTATTTGTCGAAGAAGGGTTGATCACACAGGAGCAACTCGAGCAGGCTCGTGCCAAACAGCAGGAAGTCGGCGGAACTGAGGCGATCTCTTCAATCTTGATCCAATTGGGCATGATTGATGAGCGAGACAAGGTACGGGCAACTGGCAAGATGTGGGGTGTTCCATTTGTTGACGCCTCTTCAGCCGAGCCGCCCGAGGAAGCTCTCGACAGCCTCGAAGGAAAGCTGGCAAAGCGCTTTGGTGTCCTCCCGCTAGAACGACTTGATGACAAGTTGACGGTGGCGATGTCGAAGCCCCTCGACATCTTTCTCATTGATGAGATCAGACTCGCCACCGGGCTCGAAATTGAGCCGATGATTGGGGTTGAGAAGGACATTCTCGACGCGATCGTTAAGCATTACAATTTAGAGTCCAACGTTGTTGAAGCCCTGAGCGGTGCGTTGCGCGACTTCCAACTGGATCAGGAGTCGGGTGGCCATGTTGATATCGGTAGTGACGATGACGAGGACGGAGATGGCGAGATTGGCGATGATGATGCGCCGATTGTCCGACTTGCGAGCCTAATCATCAATCAAGCGGTGACCGACCGAGCCAGTGATATTCATTGCGAACCCAGGAAGGATGGAATGGTTGTTCGCTACCGCATTGACGGCGTGCTCATGGAGACCATGCGCCTACCCCGAAAGGTGGTCGCGCCCCTCACAAACCGCATGAAGATCATGTCCAATATGGACATTGCGGAGAAGAGAGCTCCCCAAGACAACCGTATCAGCGCCGTTATAGGCGGTAAGCCTTACGACTTCCGTGTCAGCACATTGCCGACGGTTTACGGCGAAAAGGTCGTAATGCGTGTGCTGGATAAGAGCGGAATCAATGTCGGCTTGGAACGATTGGGTTTTCTACCGGACAACCTAGCCAAGGTTCAGGATATGGCCGCTCGAAGCTATGGGATCATCTTGGTGACCGGGCCTACGGGATCAGGAAAGTCCACTACCTTGTATTCGATTCTAAACCAGATCAGTGACGGCCAGAACAACATTATCACGATCGAAGACCCCGTTGAATATGAACTCGACGGCATTAACCAGTGCGGTGTCAACAATAAGGCGGGCATGACTTTTGCCGCTGGTCTTCGCGCCATGTTGCGCCAAGACCCGGACGTGATCATGATCGGTGAAATGCGTGACAATGAGACCGCTACGATCGCCATGGAAGCTGCCTTAACCGGCCACTTGGTGTTGAGCACCTTGCACACAAACGATGCCCCCAGTGCGGCTACCCGCCTCATTGATATGGAGGTCGAACCCTTCTTGATATCCAGTTCCATCATCGGCGTCATGGCTCAGCGCCTAGTACGACAGATATGCCCGCACTGCAAGGAGCCCGAGACCATCCATCGTGACCAACTGATCCGGTATGGGTTCCCAATAAACCCAAATTTCGCCGAAGAAACGGGTGGGTCCCTCACGGTGTTCAAGGGTGCTGGATGCGAGAAGTGCAAACAGACTGGATACAAGGGACGAACTGGTATCCATGAGCTGATGATGCTAAATGACGCGATTCGGGATGAGATCTTGAAAAAGTCAGCGAGTCACCAGATCCGCCAGTTGGCAGTTGAGAGCGGGATGAAAACACTGCAAATGGATGCGTTGATGAAGATTTTGATGGGTGTAACGACGATAGACGAGGTCTTGAGAGTTGTCTACGCCTAGCCGATAAATGAGGGAAGGGAAGCCTATGGGCACAAAACTGGAAACTGAAAAGCAAAAGAGTCTAGAAGACATCCTCTCAAAAGTGAGGGAGATTGCGGTGTTGCCTCAGGTTGTTCACCAATTGATGGAGATCACGGAGTCATCGGATGGCTCACCGGCTGACATCGAGAAAGCGGTCGGAATTGATCCTGGCTTTACGGCCAAGCTCTTGACAATTGCCAACTCGGCCCAATTTGCTCTGCCCCGGAAGGTCGTCTCTTTGCGCGAAGCGTGTCTAATGCTGGGCTTTAAGCAAATCCGCGCGGTGGCTCTTTCGGCTGGTGTCTTCGATCTATTTGTTGGGAAGAATGATCGAGAATCGGTCCGCCGACGTGACTGGTGGAGATTCAGTGTGGACGCAGCAGCGCTGGCTCGGCAGATTGCATCGCAGTGCGGCGTAGTCCCGTCCGAAGCCTACACAGCGGGGCTCCTACACTATGTGGGGAAGACACTCATCGATCAAAGCGACCCAACTGCCTACGACAAGGTGATGCACGTGGTCGAGAAAGGGGCGCCAGAGAGGCTCGCCGAGCGAATTGTATTTGCCGTTGACCACATTGATGTGGCGCAAGAAATGTTCTTGCGCTGGCGATTCGCTGACGAGTTGATTGCTGGACTTAACTACCTGGACTCTCCGGAGATTACTGGCAAGGAGTCCAGGCTGGCTGCGGTAACTCACATTGCGAACGCACTCGTAAAGGTCTCCCGGACGGGAGTCGTAAACGAAGAAGATAGTCCAGTCATCGCCGAGTGGGCGATCAAACTACTTGACGTAGATCCCAGAACTGCAGACTCTTGGATTCAGTCCGCGGCTCTTGAACATGCAGTAGCGGCGGAGGCAGCATAGAATGAACGAAAACGGAATGGAAGGATACGATTGGGACAAGGTGTTTTCGGCTGGTAGCCAGCCGCCGAAGTTAGAGGATCAAGAGGCAAAGCCAGCCAACTCTGGTAAGGCAATGTCGGACGAGGACTTGTTGCGCGCCATGGCAGCAGCGAAGCCAGCTGACCCGGTTACCCCTGCCCCGATAGCCGAGGAGCCCCAGCCGAATCCAGTGGAAGTTGCGAAGCTTGAAGACGTTGGTTCTGGCGATGTGCAGAGCGAGTCGGAACCGCCTCAGGTAATCGGATCCGAACCTGAACCCGAACCAAGCCTCGAACCTGTAATCCTTGAAGTTGTGGCTTCTGAGGAGGCCGCCCCTCCCGCTGCCGAAGTTCCAATTGCTCAGACGGAGTCTGAAACGCAGGAATCAAAGGTCGAGGATGCTCCTCCCGTTATTGAGCATGTAGCTGCCGATGCAGATTCATTGGTAGTGGAACCATTGCCGGAAGTTCTGCCTGCTGCCGACGAGGACGTTCCTGTCGCGGCGGAGGTCATACCCGACGAGCCCGTAATGGAAAAGGGCGATACGAGCGCCATACCATTTTCTGAATTGGATGAGATTGTTGAGGCCGCTGGCAAGGGCCCGCTAGACCCTAGTTTGAGCCCGTACTCGGTACATGAACCCGAGGCGGAACCAGAGCCGGAAGCCGTTGAGGTCGTGGCTCAGGTGGAAGAGGAACCAACGCAGCCCTTGGCTGAGGAGGCGAACTTGGCGGAAGAAACACGAAGCAAGACTACCGGCGATCCGGAAAAGGACAAGCTCCTATCCCTGTTTGCCAAGAAAGGCACGAAAGAAACTAAGCCGAAGAAGGAAGAAGAAGTTAAGCTGACACTCAGCGAACTGAACACAGCCGACTCCAATCGTACAAACTTTGACGCCCATAAGGACACTGAGGTCAAGATTAACAAGTACTCTGGGGGCGAAGCTATTGGGGACACCCACATTGACGAGATATTGCATATGGCGGTTGAAAGAAGGGCGAGTGACATTCATATCACCGCTGACCTACCACCAATGCTGAGAATTGATGGGGAGGTCGTGCCGTTGCCGTTTGCCCCAATGCAACCTCAGGATACGCGGCGCCTACTGTACGATACCCTCGACGATGAAAAGATCCAGAAGTTTGAAAGTACACGAGAGTTGGACTTCGGATATCCCGTGAAGGCATTGGGACGATTTCGTGTGAACATGTTTGTTCAGCGCGGTGCTGTTGGAGGTGTGCTACGTGTCATTCCGATGCGGATCCCACTTTTTGAAGAACTCGGCTTGCCTCCCGTCATCAAGGAGATGAGCAAGCGTGCAAGCGGTCTCATCTTGGTCACGGGCCCAACAGGATCTGGAAAATCAACCACAATCGCCACGATCATTGACGACATCAATGCCAACCGGCGTGGTCATATCATGACGATCGAAGACCCGATCGAATATTTACACCAACACAAGCAGTGCATCGTTAATCAGCGAGAAATGCACTCGGATACCTACAGTTTCCACAATGCATTGCGGGCTGTTCTTCGTGAAGATCCGGACATCATCCTCGTTGGTGAATTGCGTGACCTTGAAACGATTGAAGCCGCCCTCACACTGGCTGAAACCGGGCACTTGGTCTTTGGGACGCTGCACACCCGCAACGCGCCCAGCACGATTGACCGAATCATTGACGTGTTCCCACCGGATAGTCAGGAGCAAATCCGTGTCCTGCTGGCAAACACGATTGAAGGGGTAGTGAGTCAGCAGCTGTTGCCACGCCTTGGTGGGGGACGATGCGCCTCAATTGAGGTGATGATCGGTACTCCGGCGATCAAGAACCTAGTTCGCGAAGGCAAGACTCACCAGATGCAGTCGATCTTGGAGACAAGCGGAAATCACGGAATGCAAACGATGGACGCATCGCTGGCTGAGCTGTACCGAGCAGGGAAGTGCGAGTTTGATGAGTGCCACCTCCGGGCCATTGACCGCGACACCTTTGTTCGGCTAGCAAAGGCTGCATGAGCCACGCAGGCATCAAGAGCAAAAATCATTAGGGGCCGGCGTGAGATATGATTCGTCTGCAAAGCAATGTCAGACGAACAGGCGCCGCAACACATTGACACCGATGCCGGGACTTCGGATCGCAACCCATGGCTCTTTACGCCTGCCCTGTATTTCATGCAGGCAATTCCGGTCACTCTCGTTCAAGAGGTTTCCAGCATTATCTTCAAGAGCCTCGGAATTGCGAATGTCCAAATTGCGACGTGGGTAAGCATCATTGCATTGCCCTGGTCGCTTCAAATGCTCCTTGGGCCCTTTGTTGACTTTAACGGCTCAAAGCGAGGTTGGATCATGTGGGGGCAAGCTGGCATTGTGGCTGGCATGATCGCCACCGTCTTTGCGCTCCAGCTACCACAGTTCTTTGAGATAACGCTTGCTATCCTCGCAGTCACGGCCGTGTTTTCCGCGCTCTGCAACATCGCGACCGATGGCTTTTACATTCTTGCCCTCACTAAGGCACGGCAGGCTGCCTTCGTTGGCCTCAACTCAACTTTCTATCGCCTAGGGCGCCTGTTTTGTACGGGCCTCTTGGTTTACTTCGCCGGAACGTTGATGCGCGTGCCCAGCGTGAAGGTAGACGTTTCCGGTGGCGACATTGTTTTTGAACGGACGACTGGCGCGAAAGGAGAAGAGAAGACCGAGCAGATATTGCGATCCGCCGCCGAGTTGATGATAAAGGATGAGCGACTCCAATCGGCCGATGGACTCACGGCCATGAATGGTTTGCGATCAACTGACCCAGAGGAAAAGAATCCGACATGGATAAGAGTCCCTCCGGGGGTTTCCCGGATAGAGGTCGTTGGCAATGGGCTTGTTACCGCAAGCTTCTTCAACGGATCTGAGCCGAAGCCAATCGGGAAACTCACCGTTGTTACCCCACGTGGTGGAACCCCAACGTTAAACTTCGATGTCAGCCCCGGGACACCGATGAAACCTCAGGTGGCATGGGGAGCGGTGTTGGGCTTGTGTATCCTTATCTATGCTCTAGGCAGGGTGATTTTGCCAATAACTTTGCCGAGGCCGGGGAATGACGTTGTTCGCCCTATGGATCGCCAAAGGATTATCGAGACGGCGACTCGTACGCTCATGATCATTGGCACATTCCTTTGCGCCATGATTTTCATTGGCAATGTCTTCAAGTTCACTGGACACGGATTGGCCCACACCTTCCCAACGCTTCCCCTAATCGGGGAGACAAAGGGTTGGATCATGGCATCCGAGAAATTCAACGCAGAGTTGATCTGGTTGCTAGGAACTCTCGTTGTGGGATCTGCATTGGGGATTGCGTCCAAGGTGCAACTCGCAGGGTCTGAGATGGCGCAGGCTTTCACAAGCTTCATCAAGCAAGACCGCTTCATGATGATCCTTGGCTTCATTGTTTTCTATCGCTTTGGTGAAGTGATGGTTGGCCGAATCTCGCCATTGTTCTATCAAGACCCGACAAGCAAGGGAGGGCTCGCCCTAAGTGTTGAACAAATAGGGATCGTGAACGGCATCATGGGCGTTGTCGGCATTATTCTCGGCGGAATTGCGGGCGGAGTGGTCGTATCAAGGCTGGGGTTGCGCAAAGCCTTCTGGCCCTTAGCTCTCGCCATGCATATCCCCAACTTGATGTATGTGTGGGCGGCTAAGGCCCTGCCGACCTTACCCGCAGGTGCTGCCTTTCACCAAGTAGTGTTCTCCCCCATTTCAATCATCGCTTTTGTGGACCAATTTGGGTACGGATTTGGCTTTGCTGCGTATATGGTTTATCTGATGTGGGTCGCCCAGAGAGGGAAGTTCCAGACATCGCACTACGCAATCGGTACTGGGTTGGGAGCCCTTTGCATTGCTGTTGCCGGCATTCTGAGCGGAATCCTGCAGCGCGATTTGGGATATTTCAATTTCTTCGTAACCGTGATTTTCTTCAGCTTGCCGGGGATGCTGATGCTCCTGCTCATCCCGCTGGACGAGAAAGAGGGACGCGATATAGTTGTGACTGAAATTGCCGACTGAGTCGCATCCTGAGCTGGATTCGCTACTTCGCCTAGGTATTGCTGATCAAGCATTCCCGGGGGCTGCATATGCTTGCCTTGGGAGGGACAGAGAGTTCATTGGGTACGTCGGCCACCACACCTACGACTTAGATTCACCTGCTATTTCCGATGACTCACTCTTTGACCTGGCCAGTCTTACCAAAGTGTTGGTCACCACAACCGCTGCGCTGCTTCAGGCCATGGATGGGGCCCTGTTTCTAGACCAAGCTGTCCAGGAACTGGTCCCCGACTTTATCGGTGAAGGTAAAGGAGGTGTCACGATCCGACACCTCTTGCAACACAACTCCGGCCTGCCCGCTCACCGCGACTTCTGGAAGCTTCCGGATGCCGAAAGGTGGCAAAGGATCCTGTCGGAGCCCTTAGAAGCTCCAGCAGGGGCCCGAACGACGTACTCGTGCGTTGGATTCCTGGTCCTACAACAAGTCCTCCAAACTTTGACAGGCGAGCGGTATGACGATGCTTGGACTTGGGGATTCCATCGCCTCTGCACCATTCTTGATGCGGATCTAGTCTTCAACCCGACGAATCCCAGCCGGTGCGTCCCCACGGAAGGTGGGCTACAAGGTGTCGTCCATGATGAGAATGCTCGAAGCCTAGGGGGCATCGCTGGCAATGCTGGACTATTTGGAACGCTAGAAGGCGTAAAAAAGTTGGTCAATTTGGTCACATTTGGTGAACCGTCGGTGTTGGACACTCGTCTGCTCAATCAATGGCGGGTACGCCAAGCGGCCAAGGACGTTTCGAGTACGCGCGCATTAGGGTGGGACACAAGATCGGACATAGGCCCGATGTCGGGATCCCGCTTTAGCAGTGATAGCTTTGGACATTCCGGCTTTACTGGAACGTCGATTTGGATTGATCCGAACGCGGAGATTGGTGTGGTCTTGCTTACAAATAGGGTGTTTCCCACACGCGATAACCTACGGTTGCAGGCGTTTAGGCCACGCTTTCATGATTTAGCGTTCGAAGTCTTGTGTGAACGTGAATGAAAACTGCATCGAAATACAAATGCTCATGGCAGGCTTGCCGTGATCGAGATTTTGCCCGCGCAAAACAGCTGGGGTGGCAGGAACTTGAGTCCGAAAGCTTGCGAACTCAATTTGATGGGTACGTTGGTCTAGCCTTTGCGCACTCGCAAGAACTCGAGTTTGACGAAGGGATTGAGCATTTCAAGGATGCCTTGTTTCTCGCAGATAGCGTCCCTGCGCAATACCAGGCTCGCCTCTGGCTCGTCCATGGGCTGTTGCAAAGGGAATTGGGTGAGCACAACATTGCGATCCACCTTTTCGAAAATTACTTCAAGAAAGTAGCGCCAAGCGATAACTCCGCTGAACTCGCTTTTGTCCACGAGCTTCTCGGAATGGGTTTTATTAGAATGGGCCGGGATGGAGAGGCGCACGAGGCATGGGCCGAGGCTCGTCGTTATGAGAGCCGCCTTGGCCACGGGACAAGGACCGCCCGACTATACGGTTGGCATGGATTGGCCCACCTCCAAATGGGGCATTGGTCCGAGGCGGCTGAGTCCTTTCGCCAATGCCGGGACTCATCGACCGAACCCAATCGTGACATGAAGCTGGTATATGCAGAAGCGGGCTTGGCCGCCGCTTTGGCCAAACTAGAGGACCCCAAGTACCACATTGCCCCTTTGCGCCGGGCTGCCCTCCTCGCGGAGGCCAAGCTACAGACCCGGTACGAAAGCTACTACCTTCGTTACCTTGCCGATACTCTCATGGCAGCTGGCGAGCAGGATGAAGCGGTCGAAGCCTATCTGCGAGCATCGGAAGTCTCGCTGCGGGCCCACCTGTTCCAACGCGCCCGGTACTGCTTCCAGGCAGTCCTGTCACATTACGATGTCCGAGGAAAAAGGGAAGCCAGCTTAGAGTTTCACAGGCAATACGTACAACTAGACCGACGAATCCAGAAGATCCAAATGGCGCATCGGGAGATATCGCTTCAGCTGCTGGAGTCTATTCGCGAATGGAGAAGGAAAACTTCCGAAGACCTAGTGGAGCTCTAGCCAGAATCTGCCATAATATCATTGTGCCGAGGGGCGCTGCGATTCCCGAAAGGAACCAGGCTCGGCAACCAAGAACGGCGCTCGCTGAAACCAAGTCAGCGGGCGCCTTTGCTTGCTGACACGGAGGATAACATGCAAGCAACACAAACTGACTTCTTTGTCGCCGATCTCGGTCTCGCTGATTGGGGCCGACGTGAGATGCGGATCGCTGAAACGGAAATGCCTGGCCTGATGGCCGTTCGTGAGGAATACGCCAAGACCCAACCCCTGAAGGGAGCCAAGATCGCTGGGTCGCTTCATATGACGATCCAAACTGCAGTTCTAATTGAGACACTGGTTGCTTTGGGAGCAGAAGTCCGCTGGGTCAGCTGTAACATATTCAGCACGCAAGACCACGCCGCTGCCGCCATTGCCAAGGCCGGAGTTCCCGTCTTTGCCTATAAGGGCGAATCGCTCGACGAGTATTGGGACTTCACCCATCGCCTCATGGAATGGCACGATGGCAGTACGCCAAATATGATTCTTGATGATGGTGGGGACGCCACACTCTTGGTACTCCTTGGCAGCCGTGCTGAATTGGACCCGAGCCTTCTCGAGAACCCGGGCAGTGAGGAAGAAACCGCCTTGTTTGCCAGCATCAAAAAGAAACTTGGGCAAGATCCGACGTTCTATTCTCGAATCAAGGCCAATATTCAAGGTGTCAGCGAGGAGACTACGACAGGTGTCCACCGCTTATATGAGATGCAAAAGAAGGGAGAGTTGCCATTCCCCGCGTTCAATGTCAACGACAGCGTCACCAAGTCAAAATTCGATAACCTCTATGGGTGCCGCGAGAGCCTTGTGGACGGAATCAAGCGAGCTACCGATGTCATGATCGCGGGCAAAATCGCCCTCGTCTGCGGCTATGGAGATGTTGGCAAGGGAAGCGCTCAAGCTCTCCGAGCCCTGAGTGCCCAGGTGTGGGTGACCGAATGCGATCCCATCTGCGCCCTGCAGGCCGCCATGGAGGGCTACAAGGTCGTGACCATGGATTACGCGGCCGATAAAGCTGACATCTTTGTGACCGCTACGGGTAACTACCACGTCATCAACCGCAGCCACCTCATGAAAATGAAGGACCAGGCAATCGTTTGCAACATTGGTCACTTTGACAATGAGATTGACATCGCGAGTATTGAGGGCTTTGAGTGGGAGGAGATCAAACCACAGGTAGACCATGTCATCTTCCCGGACGGGAAGAGGATCATCCTATTGGCGAAGGGACGGCTTGTGAATCTTGGCTGTGCAACCGGTCACCCGAGCTATGTCATGAGCAGTAGCTTTGCAAATCAAGTCCTTGCCCAGATTGAACTTTGGACCAAGAAGGGTGAATATGGGCCAGGGGTCTACGTCTTGCCGAAGATTCTGGACGAGAAGGTAGCTCGTCTCCAACTGAAGAAGCTCGATGCGCAACTGACGGAGCTATCTCCCGAACAAGCAAGCTATATTGGAGTTGACGTTGCTGGACCTTACAAAACTGAGCACTACCGGTACTGATCTTGCAATCGGCCCTCCAAATACGCCATAATTTAGGGCCAACCGCGACTTTACGATCATGAAAGCTGATATTCATCCGCAAACCCACCCCGTCCTCTTCGTTGATGGCGACCATGAGTGGACTGGCGTCTCCACGTTGAAGACCAACGAGACGCGCAGCATCGATGGGATTGAATATTACGTTGTCCCCGTGGATATCAGTGCATTCAGCCACCCGTTCTATACGGGCCAGAAGAAGATTGTTGACTCGGCGGGCCGTGTTGAGAAGTTCATGCGCCGTTACGGCAACCAAGTCAAGAAGTAAGGGCTTGGTTTGTTGTTAATGCGCGTACCCCAATTGGGTACGCGCATTCGTTTTGTGAACAACCCGCGCAAGGGTGAAATGAACGATCGTTACCCGCAATTGCCTCTTCCGAAGTGTTCTGCTCCGTAAGGACCTTTGAATCTTATTCCTTTCGTCGTAAAATGAGATGCTGATGAAGACCGCTTTGCTACTGCCGATCGTTTCGTTGCTTGCCGCGTTGGGATACGCAGAGCCGGAGCCCGGATGCGGTCACCTGATTTTTGGGAAGAAGGCCGCCAAGTTTGGGATCAGACCGAATTTGCAGACAACTCTTGAAGGCGCTTCGGACACGGATGCCACACATTACACGCTCAACTTCTCTCTTAATCCGCCCAGCACAAATATAGTCGCTAGCACCCAAATTGAAGCTGAAAGCAAGAGCGTTGCCCTTACCGAGTTCACCTTCAGACTCAGCGATAGCTTTACGATTGGGCAGGTGACCCTAGATGGTCGCAATATTACGGTTACACGCCTAGACTCAACGACTTGCGTAGCAAACTTTGATCAACCTTATGCGGTGGGGCAGACTTTTACGCTGAACATTCCTTACAGCGGCCCCGCCGTTTCGGCATTCTTTGGTTCGATCGCTTTTGGAACGAGACCCATTACCGGCCCTTATGCCTTCACCCTGAGCGAGCCTTGGTACGCCTATACATGGTGGCCGAACAAGGACGATAACACGGACAAGGCGACCTTTGATATCAACATCACTGTCCCGACTGGGCTGACCGCTGTGTCGAATGGCTCCTTGCAGGATGTTGTCCCAATGGGGGGCGGAACTGTTCGCTACACTTGGCATACTGGCTATCCGATGGCGCCATACCTTGCCGCGTTTGCTGTTTCGGCCTACAACACTTGGACAACACCCTACGACTTTTCGGGTCAGAGCATGCCCATTCAGTATTGGATATGGTCTGATTGGGACACTGCCGGCAACCGGAATAGCTGGAATAAGGCCCAGCAAATGATGACCGTCTACAACACGGCGTATGGCACCTATCCCTTCAAGGATGAGAAGTACAGCATGTACAACTTCACATTCGGCGGGGGGATGGAGCATCAGACCTGCACCGGCATGGGCGGATTCTGGGAGTCAGTTGTGGCTCACGAACTCGCGCATCATTGGTGGGGGGACATGATCACGTGCGCAACGTGGCACGATATCTGGCTGAACGAGGGTTTCGCGACTTACTCAGAGGCCATCTGGGAAGAAAACAAGGCGGGGGGCGGCTTTAACGCATACAAGGCGGAAATGAACGCCAATCGACCCTCGCAGACAAGCAGTACCGTCTATTGCTCCAACATCACCGACCCGAATCGAATCTTCAGCGGCAATTACACCTACAACAAAGCGGCTTGGGTCTTGCATCAGCTTCGGCATATCATGGGGGATAGCCAGTTCTTTGCTGCCCTAGCCCAGTACCGCGGAATCTACGCTTATAAAACAGCCACAACGGAGGACTTCATTGCCGTCTGTGAATCGGTCTATGGCAAGGATCTCCACTGGTTTTTCAACAAGACCGTTTATGGAGGTGGGGTGCCTCAGTACCAATGGAACTGGCAAACCACCACCGCCAACGGCAAGAACTACCTCCAAGTGTACGTAAAGCAAACGCAAAGCTCGTCCTACGGAACCTTCGCCCTGCCAATTGACATCCGGCCTACAGTCGGCGGAGTAAAGCAGTTCAAGAGTATCTTCTCTGACGCGCTGGTGGAGAACTTCGTCATTCCCTTGTCTGGCACTGCGACCGACTGCACTTTTGACGAGGATGTCTGGACATTGAACGGTGGTGTCACCGGAACTAACTTCGTTGAAGGTGGTCCGGTCGTCGTGGAGGCGACGCCTGCTCCCAGTGCGACTATCCCCGCCAACACAAACCAGATCAAGCTGACGTTTCAAACGGCGGTGACTGCAAACGCCGCCCAGTTCACATTGACCAAAAGTAGCCCCAAGACTGGCTCCCGCCCAGCGACCGTTCTCGTCCCGTTCACCTATTCATATAACTCGTCCACGAAGACCGTAACGCTTACAACGCCAAGGCCACTCACAAGAGGAACCTACACCGTGGCCGTGAGTGATGAAGTACGGTCTGCGTCCGGTAACCGGAAGCTGGATGGAGAGTATAGCGGTACGCTACCAACTGGAAACGGTGAACCCGGTGGCCAGGCGCTCTACTCATTCCAGGTGCAGTAGAATCAGGGCATGGCCCACCCGCATCGCATCCCGCTCGCTGAGGCTGACCCAGCGGTTTTTGATATTATTCGGCGCGAGCAAGATCGCCAAGAACACAATCTTGAGCTGATTGCCAGTGAGAACATTGCCAGCCTTGCTGTTCGTCAGGCGATGATGAGCGTACTCCAAGACAAGTACGCCGAGGGCTACCCCGGGAAACGCTATTATGGCGGTTGCGAGGTCGTGGACGAGGTTGAGTACCTCGCGATTGATCGGGTTAAGCAGCTTTATGGCTCTAACTTCGCCAATGTCCAGCCCCACAGCGGTGCGCAAGCCAACATGGCGGTGTACTTCGCCTTCCTCAAACCTGGCGACACGCTCATGGCGATGAACCTCGCCCACGGCGGGCACCTCACCCACGGCTCGCCCGTGAACTTCACCGGTCAGATGTACAACGTGGCAGCCTACGGTGTTGACCCTGAGTCCGAAACGATCAACTACGATGAGATGCGCAAGGTTGCCCAGGCGAGTAAGCCAAAGATTATTGTGAGCGGCGCCACCGCCTACTCAAGGGTCTTCGATTTCGCCCAAATCCGCAGGATCGCAGACGAGGTAGGCGCTCTCCACATGTGCGATATGGCCCATTATAGTGGTCTCATCGCGGCGGGCGAGTACCCCAACCCAGTCCCTCACTGCGACGTCGTCACGAGCACAACCCACAAGTCAATCCGTGGACCACGCGGCGGAATGATCCTCTGGAACAACGAGGATCTGACCAAGCCAATCAACATGAGCGTTTTCCCGGGCATCCAAGGCGGCCCTCTAATGCACGTCATTGCCGGTAAGGCCGTCTGCTTCGGCGAAGCCTTGCAGCCGGGTTTCAAGAGCTATCAAGCCCAGATCAAGAAGAATTCTCAGGCCCTGGCTGGGGCCATGATCGGCGAAGGGTTCCGCATCGTCAGTGGTGGCACCGACAGCCACCTCATGCTCGTGGACCTCCGGCCCTATGGAATCACCGGCAAGGTGGCGCAGATCGCCTTAGATGAAGCCAATATCACCACCAACAAGAACAGCATTCCCAACGATCCAGAGAAGCCGTTCGTCACGAGTGGTATCCGCCTTGGCACCCCCGCCGTCACCACCCGTGGCATGAAGGAAGCAGAAATGGCGATCATCGCAAGACTCATCGCACGGTGCCTCAAGAACCCTGAAGACACCGCGAATCTGGAGGTCGTGAAGAGGGAAGTCGTTGAGCTCACCAAGCGCTTTCCGATTCACAACGTGTAGGAAGATGCGATGTTGCGATGGCCCTTTCGCTGGGAATAGAATAGAGCCCACCGAGACGTCTCAGCGGGCTCTATGAATCAAATTTACTGCGACTTACGTCGACGTGCCAGCAGGCCGCCAATCGCCAGAACTAAGAAGCTCATGGAAGCTGGCTCAGGAACAGGAGCAAGGCCTGAGCCTTTTAGGAAGTAGGCGCCCATATTGAAGTAGCGGCTGTTCGGCTCGTAGGTCGAAGTGTAGGCGCCGACGCTTGTTACTTCGGCAAAGTACTCACCCGAGGCTAAATTGCCTGACCAAGTGTGAACGAGTGTGCTTGCGCTTTCGGTAGCGACACCGACTAGGCTTCCGCCAGAGTCGAAGATCCGCAGGGAACTGCGCATGGTAGCGCCGATATCCGCGATATCGGCGGCTAGGTAGGAGGTGCCGTCATTGGCCGAAAGGGTGACGAGGCCACCCAATGATCGGAACTTGAAGTAATCCTTGGTATAGGCATTTGCCCCCTCAGCCGCATAGCCAGTTTCGGCCTTCGGCATGATCCACCCTCGATGTTGCCCTGGGTTTGAATTGCCGTTTGCAAGCACCGACATCGGGGTCGCGCTGGCCATCGTGTGGCCAATTCCGTCGTCAATGATGGGGCCGATGTTCAGGTTGTTCAGGAGGACGGTGACGTCGTTGACATTCGTTCCAGCCATGCCCTGGCGCCACGTTGCGCGCTGAGAGCTGTAAGCCACACCCATAATTGGCGCATAGCTACCGTCACCATTGGCGCCGCCATTACTGCTGTACTCGGCACCACTATTCTCGTCGTGCTGGTGGGGCAAGCCTAGGTGATGACCGTCCTCGTGGGAAGCCACCACGCTCATGGATTTCGCCGTATTGCCGGAGCCTCCAGCAGGGAAGACCCAGTTGGTCCGCATGCCGTTTGAGGTGGTTGCTTGTTGGGCGATCCCGACGTATGAAACTCCACCTGCCGAGCCGTACCACGAGTTTGATCCGCCAAGGATGGTGTGGGTGAGATACTGCGTGTTGTCGTACCAGGTTTTGCGCTGTGAGTCGGTGAGTCCGGCCGGTGAGGGGTCCACCGTAGTTACATTGATGTTGAATCCGACAAACTTCGCTGCCGTACTGGCCCAAGTTTCCCGGATGCGCTGCATTTCCGTGCTGTTGAACGTGGTTGCGTCGCCATCCAAGGTGAATGCTGGGACATTTCCTGGAGTTTTGTTAGCCCATGTCCCATCGTAATTGAAGCCAGCGAAGTTAAGATAGATCGTGTACTGGGCGCCAGGCCGGCTACTGAGTGCGGGCGGGATTGGCTGGCCCCAAGCCAGAGTCGTAGAAAGTGCGCCGAGCAGTAATGTTGTTCGTAAAAGTCCCCTCATAGATCAGTCCGTCTTAGTTAGATGGTAGGTTATGCCTAAAGAGTTCATACCATGACCCAAACCTGGTATTGGGGAAGGGGATTGTTTCTTGGCAGTCTAAAGACGCTGATTGAGTGAACAATCTAAGGAAGCATCGCCGCGCTCGCCACGAGCCAGACGTAGGGAACCAGCAAGCGCAATCATTGCCGCATTGTCGGTGCACAGGGCTGGTTCGGGAGTATGGAAAGCAACCCCGTATTGTTGGGCTACTTCTTGAAGGCGGGACCGCAAAGCGAGGTTCGCAGCCACACCTCCGACCAACGTGAGCGTCTTGAGCCCCGAGGCTTCAAGCGCTTGTTCAACCTTGATCGCGAGGGCCTCAACAATGACTCTCTGCAATGAGGCCGCAGCATCGGCAATGACAATATGATCGCCCTCCTGCTCGGTGAGCCGCAATACTGCCGTCTTGAGGCCAGAAAAGCTGAAATGATAGGGATCCTTGGGGATTGCGATCGGGAGTTTGTAGCGGTTGGGATCGCCGGCCAGTGCTTCTTCTTGGATCTTTGCCCCACCCGGATAGCCTAGTCCAAGCAGTCGCGCACCCTTGTCGAAGGCTTCGCCCGCCGCGTCATCCAAGGTCTCGCTGAGGATCTGGTAGTTACCTGGCTCTTGAACGCGAACAAGCTCCGTATGGCCTCCACTGACGATCAAACAGAGATGAGGAAACTGAATCTCTTCGATCCTGTCGGCCAAGACTGAGAGTATGTGCCCTTCCAGATGATGAACACCGATGAGTGGGATTTGCCAAGTCAAAGCGAGCGCCTTTGCCGCAGTGACCCCGACGGAGAGGGCTCCGACAAGACCAGGGCGGTTTGTTACGGCGATGGCGTCAGGTGCCGATATGCCGGCCGCGCAGAGGGCCGAATCAAGCACAGGAAGCATGGCTTCGACATGGGCTCGACTGGCTGCCTCGGGAACGACGCCCCCCCATTGTCGGTGAAGTTCCGCTTGGCTACTGACAATATTCGCCTTAACCATTTGGTCAACAGTGACCGCCGCACTGGTCTCATCACAACTGCTCTCAATACCTAGAACCGAACCGCTAAACCAGTTCATCGAGGGGGCTCCCAGTTGGTTAGCTCATAGAGCCACATGATGATGGCGTCCTCATGGTTATCCGGGTAGTACCGCTTTCGGACTGCAGCTCGGTGGTAGCCAAGACGCTCATAGAGCTTGATCGCGGCCTCGTTGCTGGCCCTTACTTCAAGGGTGGAACACGTCATCCCGGCGGAGATAGCACACCGAATGAGTTCAATCATCAACTTCTGGCCAAGACCCTTACCGCGCATCTTTGGAGCAATCGTGATCGTAGTGACATGGGCTTCGTCCACGATGGTCCAGATGCCCCCATAACCCACCAACTCTTTGCCTTGAAGAGCCACCCGAAAGATGGAATGCGGGTTCGCCAACTCGTTTTGGAAGGCCCGCTCCGACCAAGGAGCCCCCTGAGAAGCAACCTCAATCTCTAGGATAGCAGGGATGTGCGCGGCGTCCAAGGCCTCGAATTTGAGCACGATACGAAAGAATACCGGCTAGGGGCGGCGAGTCACTAAGAGGGATGCACTATCGTTACTTGCCTGGAATGGAGGTTGACCTGAGAAACTGGCGACGATCGGCAACGATCCCGGGCCTTCACCCGATGGGATCAAGTAGTCAACCGTAGCCAGCCCGTGAGAAGTCGTCGTCGCTGATCCCGCCGCGATGCCATTTACGGTGAATGAGACAATTTGAGCGCCGATTGGAGTACCGTCCGGTTCCCTCAGAAGTCCCCGCAGTTGGACCGTGGTGCCAGCTCGTCCGGTGGCATTGAATGCGTTCATGGTAGTTGGATCTGCCGGAACAGTTACGGAAAGAACCCCGGGGAACGATCCATCCGCCATAAGGAAGTCACCCGCATTGAAGGTGTTGGAGCCATCACGGTCGTAGTGCAGGGCGCCAATAGCGGAATATGAACCGGGTGAAAGACTAGAGCTAGTGGCGAATGTTCGTTGTTTGCTCTGCGACCCTGTATCAAGGTTGACGCGGACTTGGTTGCCGGTATTGGTAACGGCTGGACCAGTACCGTTCAAACTAAGCGTGGCGATAAGCCACACATTGTTGACATCGGCGGTACTACTTATGTTGTACTGAAGTTGAGTGGATCCGCCAGGGGTGATCCCGCTGGGGCTGGCGGTGATGCCGGATAAAGTCAATTCGGCACCGGTAACCAAGTTGTAGGAAGGGTAGTAATGGTTGAGAATCTCAATCCAATCCTTTCGGGGTTGGTTTGTGTTTGGAGCTGAGGATGTGCAGGCTTGACTTGAGCTGAGAATCTTCTGGGTGGCCCACCTAGCACTCCCCCATTGGCAGAGGCCTCGACCATGCCCGAACTGGGCAAAACCTGAACAAACAGGGTCGGAAATACATGGCGCACCTGAAGTGCCCGTGCCTGTAAATCCATCTCCACAACCGGAATCATTATTTTCGGCGCTATATTCGGCCCGGACAATTGTTCCTGATGAGTTGGTCAGGACCGTCCGATTCGTATCGTTGGTTGCATTCTGCGAGTTAGTGTTGGTACTTGCGCCAAAGACTTGGCAGCTTGTCGTATCGCAGATATCGTAGGTGCTAGTGCGCGGATTGTAAACGTGGTAAACGCCATAGCTCCGAACAGCGACTGCCCCAGCGCGCATTGAATCCATCCCGCCCGATACGCTCCCCCAGCATCCATACCATTCGCTACTCAGGACTCGGGCTGTATAGGCCTGCACACTGTAAACTTCAACGGATGAACATGTAGTGGCGGTCGGACAATTGCGACCCACGCGAATGCTCTTGGGTAAGGCCGGCCCAGCCACTCCTCGATGAGGCGTCAAACTCTGGCCGGGTTCAACGCTACAAGAGTCGCATTTGACGTGGCTCATTGGGGCATCGTCACCGCGGCGGCGTTCGGAGCGAAGATCAATGGTTTGCCCTTCACCCCTTCGGGCACGCACCCGAAGCTGGATATCCCCTCCTGGCCATGTCTCGAAGTTTGTGTAGATGACTTCTCCATAGTCGCCACCTGAAACCGAAAGAATGGGGCTACCGCTTAGGGGAAGGTAGGCGACAAATGCACCATCCTTTCCCGTTGAATTACCATTAACTCGGAGGCCGGGAATTGCTTTGCCGGTCAAATCATCCACAACGAACCCCCTGACGGTAAAGGCATTGGCCTTGACGAGCTTTTGAATCCTGGCAGGGTCAGCAGCTCCTGGCAATCGGGACGGGTCGAAGTAGAAGGTGATCGAAGGAGTCACTTTTCCGATCACAGTCTCAGCCGACTGAGTACCCATACCGTTCACCGTCGCAGTAATTCGATAGCTGCCTGATGGAAAGTCGCCTTGGGCTCGACCATAGGCATCAGACTTGATATCAGTGATCCATGCGGTGCCACTCTCATCAAGGGCTTCGATTGTGATAGTGCTCGGAACTACGGACTCGCCAGTGACGCTGTCTCTGAATCCAAGGTGCAGGGTGCTTGACTCAGAGTGCCATGGGAGCGAGCCAATGAGACTTAGGACGATTCCAAGCAGGGCAAGGCGAATCACGGTGTCATAGTACGCCATCTTGGATCAAAGTGGGAACTCGTCCATCGCGATCTGGTGTAACCTCTAGGCAATGCGCTTCAGTCTAGTAGTTTGTGCCATCGGTCTGGTGCCGGCACTCAACGCCAAGTCCTTGCCCGATCAGGACGGAATCCCCTTTGATCGGCTCAATGTTTTCCCCACCCTAAGTGGCCGTTCCCCTTCCGGAGCGACGATGTCACCGGATGGAAAGCACATCGTGTTTAGTTGGAACACCACTGGGGCAAGAAAGCGAGACCTGTGGATCATGGACTATCCATCGGGCGAAAAGAGGCTTCTCTGGGGAGCTGATCAAGTGCCGCAGCCACTCAATCAGGACGACAGCCGGACGGACGCGCAAAGAAAGGAGCAGGAACTCTATGACGGCGGCTTTGGTGGTGGGGCGGTCTGGGCTCCGGACAGCAGGGAGTTTTTGATCGCTTATCGAGGTCGAACATGGAAGTATCGCCTAGACCACAAGAAATTTGAGCCTCTATTTGATGGCTCATTCTCAGCGGGAGCTTATGAATACACCGAAGATGGCAAGTATCTGATGTTCCTCTATAACAGCAATGTCTGGCGAATGGATCGCAAATCAGGGGGGCTTAAGCAACTCACCTTCGTAACGAAAGGAAGCACTGCAGTCGGTGGCTTTGCGACCAGCCCAAATGGGAAGTGGGTCGCCGTTAATTGGTCAAACTTTGGCTACCAGGGTAGTCACGTCATGATGGACTTCACGCAGGATCGGAGTGCTGTCAGAAACATCTCGCGAATGTGGAATGGCGATGTCCGCTCGTTGGACGAACAGTACGGTATCGTGCCAATAGATGGTGGCTTGATTAAGTACGCGACGGGGATTCCGCGCGCACATTGGGGCCTCGGGTCGCGAGGCTCAGGGTGGTCTTGGGCTCCCGATAGTAGTGGGTTCCTGGTTGGCTGGAAGAGTGAGGACCACAAGGAGTGGACTCTTAGCTATATTAATGCAGCGGACGGCAAGCAATTGCCGATCTATCATGAGACCGCCCCGAAGAATTACATCAATAACTGGCGCCCATTTGAGTGGGCGGAAGATAGTAAGAGCATCTATCTCGGGACCGACATTGCGGACGGCCAGTTCACGAATCGTCATATCGAGAAGATCAGTAAGAACGGCCGAGAGGTCGTGCCTTACTTCAAGAGGGACTACGACGTCGCCGGCTTTCAAAAGGCGGGGAAGACGGACCGATTGATCCTGACGACGCAGAGTCGGAATGAACTCCTTGGTGAGCTCACCTTGGTGGACCCGAACGGCGCTGCCGAGCGAATCATTATCCATGAGGATGGTTGGAGCAGCCCGGTTGATTTTGAAGGTGCTGGGGACGTGCTTTGCAGTGAGGATGGGAAGAGTATCGTCACGATGGCCGGCGCGTACAACATCAACCCTGAGCTCTACGCCGTCAAGCCATCCGCTAGGAGGCTCACCCAGAGCCAGTTACCCGAATTTGGAAAGCTAACCTGGGCAAAGCCACAGCTATTCAGCTTTCCGGGCCCTGAAGGGGCTACGCTTCGTGCCCAAATGACACTTCCCCCCGGGTATCGACCTGGTCAGCGGGTTCCGTTCGTGATCTCCAACATGTACGCCAACAGTGGGAAGTTGGACTGGGACGGGTACCTCGCTAACTACATGACTCAAGCCTTGGGATTTGGGGTGGTCAAAGTAGATTTTCGCGCAAGCTGGGGCCAGGGGGGCGAGTTCAATAGCGGTTACTACCAGAAGATGGGGCTGATTGATAGCGAGGAGGCGGTCGCCTGCAAGAAGTGGTTAGTCGATCAGGGCTTTGCTGACCCGGAGCGTTGCGGAGTTTGGGGCTGGAGCTATGGCGGATTCTTGACCTGCATGATTCAACTGACTCAACCTGGCAATTTCAAGACAGGGGTTGCAGTGGCAAGTCCAACCGATTGGAAGAGCTACAACCACTGGTACACGCGACAACGACTCGGTCTTGCCGACAAGGACAAGGAGATCTTTGAGAAGACTTCGCCAATCACCTACGCTGATAAACTTAAAGGAGATCTCCTCTTGGTTCACGGCATGCTTGACGACAACGTACTTTTTCAAGACAGCGTTCGACTCAGCATGAAGATGATTGATGCCGGAATGAACTTCGAGACCTTTTACTACCCGCGAGATGATCACTCAATCGGGCGAGACGAGACGCGAAAGCACGTTTACCGCCTGATCGTCCAGCACTTGTATGATCAGCTAAGCGATTAGGGCTCAAGCAGGGAAGTCAGGTGCGGACTTGATCATCCAAATCTGCCCCTGATGGTAGCCAGGATGATAACTTAGCCGGGCAAAGGCTCCTGTGCCGTCAATGATCGGGCCTAGGGCGCTTTCGTTCTCCTTAGCACGCAATTCAGGCGTAATGTTATTGAGTGCCGGTTCGGTGAGAGCCCGGCCTTCCGAAAGAGCCCATTGGATGAGTTCAGGAGTAATCTCGACCGACGTAAACGGGAAGGCGGCGTCATTCAAGGCACCATCTCGAGCACACTTGCGGACTCGATCATGCTGCTCATCCAATTCCTTGTCCAGCAACTGACTCAGGACAAAGAATTCAACGCCAGCAACGTGAAGGGCCATTTCTCCAATCGTCAAAGTATCAGCGTGGAGTCGAAAGTTTAGTTGGGCTTGACTCAGAGTCTTGACGGCATCGTCAAAGCGTCCCCTGGTGAGTTGGTAGGTAGAGAGAAAGTCCGACATTATCCTTTGTAGGGCCACCCCGGAAGAGTCACGGCAAGAGGTTTGTCTTGGCGGTAGCCGAGTTCGTACTCCGCCTGCATAATGGTGTGAATCTCGTGAGTCCCTTCGTAAATGACCGCGCCGCGGCTATTGCGGAAATAGCGCTCAACCGGGAACTCGTCGCAGTAACCATAGGCACCGTGAATTTCAACCGCCTTGTTGGCTGCATCAAAGGCTGCAGCGCAATTTGTCCACTTGGCCAAGCTGCACTCTCTGGTATGACGCATTTCATTGTTCTTCATCCACCCAACCTTTTGATAGAGAAGGCGCCCAATGTCCCTGCCCTGAGCCATGCTCGCAATCATCTGCTGGACGAGCTGCTTCTTGCCGATGACCTCACTGCCGGCCATGCGTTCGTTTGCGTACTTGTTGCACGCATCAAGACACGCCGTAATGATGCCGACCGCGCCGCTGGCGACTGTGTAGCGTCCATGGTCAAGTGCGCTCATTGCGACCTTAAAACCATCGCCCTCTTGGCCAAGCATACAGTCCTTATGAACACGCATGTCGGCGAACATGATTTCACCCGTGTTTCCTGCTCGAACGCCTAGCTTGCCCTTAATCGGTCGGCTGGAGAACCCGGGCGTAGTGCGGTCAACGATGAAGGCAGCATACGGGGCCTTGGCATCCGTCTGAGCGAGCCGAGTGATGACAAGGAACTGATCGGCGAAGTCGGCAAGACTGATCCAAGTCTTCGCCCCATTGATGATGTAGTAGTCGCCATCTTTGATCGCAGTTGTCTTGATATTGATCGCATCCGATCCAGCGTTCGGTTCAGTAAGGCCAAAGCCCGCGATCCGCCTTCCTGATGCAAGCTCGGGGAGCCATCGCTGTCGCTGTTCGTCAGTGCCCCATTGCAGCAAGGTCATGCTGTGTAAGCCCACGTGGACGCTGAGGACGACGCGAGCGGTGCTGTCGGCTCGTTCCATCTCTTCGCAGGCAATCCCGAGACTGATGTAATCCGCGCCCATTCCGCCGAACTTCTCTGGCATACAGACCCCAAGGAAGCCTGATTCCGCCATCTGCTTGAGCATGGTTGGGTCAGATTCATGGGCGCGATCACGCTCGGCAAGGCCGGGAAGAATAACTTGTTGACCAAACTTATAGGCCGATTCTTGAATGAGTTGGTGCTCTTGCGTCAGGGCAAAGTCCATGAGGCAAGAGTGTACCGAGTTCGGGCCTTAGCGGACGGACTCAAGAATCTTCTTAGCTGTTTCCGACCGGACGCCCAAACTGACAAAGGAGCCAAACTTGGGAAAGCTCCGACTCTTCAGGTCAATCCAGGGAGTCTGGCATTCGGGAAGCCCACGTACTGTTGCTGTCAAAAAGTGAGAGGCCCCAAAGCCCGCTGAGGTGAAGCCGACGCGAACGGGACGTGCTCGCTCATCAGCGAATATGGGAACCCCAAGTTTTACAGCTGCGAACTGGAAAGAAAACGACTTAGCAACATCCTTCTGCTTGTATTCGACCGTGATGTAGCGCTGGTTATTGACATTGAACACGGTTTCGGAGACCTCAGCCTTGAACCCTGAAGGGATCCAAGCGGGCAAGGGAAGTTGGAGGTTCAGTTCGCTCAACTCAACCAGCATGTTGCCATCAAAGCCGGGTGGAGCAGCGGCCCCGTAGCAGGACAACGAAATGCCCATCAAAAGGCCGTACAAGCGAACCATACTATTTCTATTCCACGTGATCATTCGCAGACTCTCGGAAACTTTGGTCTTGGTTAGTGACGAAGCTTGGGCAAACCCAGCCCAACTAGCTCGTGACCTCAATGCCAGTATATATCCTGGGGTGGAAGAAGTGGTGGCAGCGTACGAAACCTTAGGGATTTACGGGAGACCTCAGAATGGATGGGAGAATTGGATCGTCACCCATGCTTCAGGCCTCGTGAACAAGGCACCTGAGGCTCGGCGGCATGAAATACCTGTATGCTACGAGATAGGAGAGGACCTTGACGATATAGCCGGGGAACTCGGCCAGGGACGAGAAGAAGTCATCGCTCATCACCTTGACGCGGTTTACAAGTGCTTTGCTGTTGGGTTTCAACCAGGCTTTGGCTACCTCGGCCCTCTACCACCGCCGTTGCGAGGCCTTCCACGAAGGACCTCACCGAGAACTCGGGTTGAACCGGGAGCAGTGGGTATCTGCCAGAACCAAACTGCCGTGTATCCAAGTGCTTCGCCTGGTGGATGGAACCTCATCGGCCGTTGTCCTCTGTGCTTGGTTGATGTTGATAGTTCGTACTTTCCGATTGAAGCTGGTGACCTTGTTCAGTTCCGGCGCATCTCCGAAGATGAATTTGCGAGGTTAAGGTGGCATCGGTTGAACTGAATGCGGATATTGGCGAAGGCATGCCCTGGGATGCCTCTCTGATGCAGATCGTCAACGCCGTTAATGTAGGCCTGGGTGAGCATGCTGGGAATTGGGAAGCATCCTTGCAAGCCATGACTGAGGCAAGACGCTTGGGCCTTCGAGTGGGCCTCCATCCGGGCTTCCCCGATCGTGCAGAATTCGGGCGACGCGCTCCGGGTGAACAAGAACGAGATGCCTGGATTGCATCGGTTTTTGACCAACTAAATCGGGCCATGAATACATTTACGCCGGATTACGTCAAGTTCCATGGATCGCTCTATCACTTCACTCAAGCGCCGTCGGCCTTGGCAACGAGCTTATTGAACTGGCTAGGGAAGAACCGCCTTCCGCTGCTCGGAATGCCAGGAACCCACCATGAGGGAATGGCCAAGTTAGCGGGTGTTCCCTTCATCCGAGAAGGATTTTGCGAACGCGGCTATCGGAACGGAAAGTTAATCCCGCGGGGGGAACCGGGCGCTGAACTCGACCATCTAGCTGACATCATCGCGCAAGCAACAAGTCTCAAAGGGTCTGTGGACTCAATTTGCATTCATGGAGACCGATCTTCCTGCGTTGAGATTGCCCTAGCCGTCAGGGAGGCTCTTACGTGCTAGAGCGCCTCGATCGCTACGAAATGGCGACGATCGTGCAGGCTCAAGGGCCACCGCTTCGGCGGTTTGGCGTGCCACCCGGCGGGCCGATGGACCGCCAATCCTGGCAACCTTTCGCGCACGAGAGCGAGGTATGGGAGCTTTTTGGCCTGGCAACGAGCCACTGGCAGGCGCTTCAAGACGGCTGGATATGCCACAGTGGCATGCCGAGGTTGTTCACATTCGAGGGTCGAGCCGCAACGCCTCCGTTCAAAGTCACGGCAGGCAAGATTGTCAGCGTGATGCCTGTCATTCCAGGTCAGGTCGCATATATAACACTTTCTGATAATCCTTCCTCGCCCATTCTGCCCGATCCGGTGAGAGAAGTACGAATCCTCGCCTCCATCGACAAGGTAGATCAAGCCGAGTTGTTGACTAGGCCGTTTTCCATATCGATCCATTCCAATCGCTGCGGTATGCGCGTGGCGGAGCGGGTTGCGGGGGTTCCAGACCTAGACCAAAGCGAACCATGTACACCGGGAGTAGTCCAATGCACGCCGTCTGGAGAGATCATAGTCGTTGGACCAGATGGACCGACAATTGGCGGCTACCGACGTATCGGAGCCCTTCTCGAAACCGACACAGATAAGCTGGCCAGAATTGGCTTCAATCAGGCATTCCGCTTCGTAAATGCTGCGGACGCGTAAGAGCAGTCAATCGTGAACTCTGAAACCATCATAATAATGATTATCAGAATATAGTCCAGGAGTAAGAAGTCTCTTCCCTCTGGGAGCTTAGCTTGCCAGTTTGGAGAGCCGATTCTCTAGTGCATTGCAATCGGCTTCGCAGACCCGGAAGAGGTCATCCAATGTGTCTCCCAAGCTTGCTTCTTCACCTCGTGAACGCTTGAGCGCGTAGGTCGCAACTCCGACTCCGAGGAGCACACCAAGGGTAACCCATGCAAGCGTACGGGATGGAGATGACTTCTTTGTCACTGGACTGTCCATGGGTGGTTCCTCTACATTCTTGGTATTGGCACCTTTGACGAGCATCTGTAGACCTATGCTCCATGTTCGCTACCGAGAAGCTAAAATGGAGCAATGCTTGATAATCTCACCCGCCGCATTTCGGGCGCGTTTTCGAGGATGCGCGGCAAGGGAAAGCTAAGTGAAGCTGACGTTAACGAGATGCTTCAAGAGGTCCGGACCGCTCTGCTCGAGGCCGACGTTAATTTCAAGGTCGCGAAGCAGTTTGTTGCCAGGATCAAAGAGAAGGCCATAGGAGAGGACGTTTTCGGGAGCCTTAGTGCGGATCAAACCATCATCAAAATTGTCCGAGATGAGCTAGTCGCCCTACTTGGTCAGGAGGAGACAAAGTTTCACTGGTCGCCTGCCCCGCCGACGGTGGTACTACTCTGCGGCCTGCAGGGTTCGGGCAAGACGACCACCGCGGCGAAACTGGCAAAGTGGCTGGACAGGCAGGGTAAGAAGGCCATGTTAGCCGCGTGCGATACGCAACGCCCCGCTGCGGTCAAACAGCTCGAAGTGCTCGGAGAACAGGTCGGAGTCCCCGTCTATTCCCTGCTTGATGGCACTTCCCCGCCCCAAATTGCACGACAGGCTCTTGAGCGGGCAAAGTATCTGATGCTTGATGTCCTGATCGTAGACACAGCTGGCCGGCTCACGGTGGATGATGCCCTGATGGACGAACTGCAGCAAGTGCATCGCGGGGTTCAACCCAGCGAGATCTTGCTCGTACTCGATTCAACCACTGGCCAGGAGGCCGTCAATGTCGCCCAGGCGTTTCATGAGCGGTTGAACCTGACGGGAACCATTTTTACGAAACTGGATGGAGACACTCGTGGTGGCGCGGTGCTCAGCGTTCGCCAAGTCACAGGGGTGCCTGTGCGCTTTACCGGCGTCGGTGAGGCTGTAGATGCTCTAGATCAGTTCTATCCCAGCCGCATGGCCGAGCGGATCTTGGGATTTGGAGATGTTATGGGCCTGATTGAACAGGCCGAAAGTGCGATCAGGCAGGAAGATGCGGCAGAGATGCAAAAGGCCATGATGGGCGGCGCGGTTGATTTCAACACCCTTCTTCAGAGCTTTAAGTTCATGCGAAAAATGGGCCCGATGCAGAATATCATGCGCAAGTTGCCGGGTATTTCTCAGGTTCCCGAAGAGATGCTCAACGAGGTCAACGATGAAAAAGTGAACCGAATTGAGGCCATTATCCTATCGATGACCCCAAAAGAGCGTTCCAATCCGGATATAATAAGCGGTTCCCGGCGCAAGAGGATTGCCGCTGGGTCGGGCGTGACCGTCGAGGACGTGAATGCGCTCCTGCAGCAACTCTATGGGATGCGCAAGCAGATGAAGCAGTTCTCTAAGCTCGAAAAGAGATTTAAGAAGGACAAGCGATTTAGGAGAAAGTAAGCAGTTTGGTTAAGATTCGATTGCAGAGACTTGGCACCAAGGCCCGCCCATTTTATCGGGTGGTCGTGGCGCATGGCATGACGGGGCGTAATAGCGCATACGTCGAAAACTTAGGGACCTACACACCGATCAAGCCTGGCAAGCCGCTTGAGATCAAGAACGACCGTGCCTTGCACTGGCTTCTTAATGGGGCAGAACCTACGGAGACGGCGGCTAACTTGCTTAAGCGCGCTGGTGTCTTGGAAGAGTTCTTCAAGGCACGCCCAGGTCAGAAGTCAAAGTACAAGTTCTTGGACAAGCGCGTAGCCGCTACCGCTTCTACCACCGTAACCCAAAGTGAGGAGAAGCCAAAGAAGGCAGACCCCGCCCCGGAAGCTACTCCGGCAGCTGAGGCCGAGGCCGCTCCTGAAGAAGTGCCCGTCGTTGCTGAAGCAGAGCCGCAGACCGCCGACGAAGCTCCCGCAGAGGCTTAATAGAGATGACCGAATTCGTTACCCACATCGTAAAAGGCATTGTTGATGATGCCAGTGCCGTTGAAGTACGCCACTCGCGCGAGCGTGAGGGCCAGTATTACCTCGTTACCGTTGATCCAAATGACGTTGGCAAGATGATTGGTAAGCACGGCCGTGTAATCAATGCAATCCGTAGCGTCGTGAGCGCGGTTGCCGCTAAGAATCACCAAAAGGCGTACGTTAAAATCAACGCGGACTAGTTTGAGCACCCCATCGAAGGCCCCAGACCTCATCCCTATTGGGAAGATTGTCGGGGCCTTTGGTATTGATGGCCGAATGAAGATCGAGTCCCTGACCGACTTCCCTTCGCGTTTTGATCGCGGTAAGACGATCTTTATCAAGGAAGCCGAATATAAGATTCAGTGGGTGGCGTGGCACAAGACACAAGCCAGGGTGAAACTAAATGGATTTGCCTGCCCTGAAGACGTTGAATCGCTGGTCGGCACTCTCGTGAAAATTCCTGCCGATGATCGTCCCAGCCTTGAGGATGACGAGTACTACACTGGCGACCTGATTGGTATGAAGGTCATGACTGAGGACGGTGAAGAACTTGGCCAGCTCGATGACGTGCTTTCCCTTCCTGCCCACGACGTGCTCGTGATCGGCGAAGTGATGATCCCGGCGATCGAGGAGTTTGTCCAAATGGTGGATTTTAATGAGGATATCATCACCGTGAGGCTCATTCCGGGCATGCGCGGTGAGGCGGAGGAAGCATGAGCCAGTTCATTGATGAAGCCATTGTTAGGATGGTCAGCGGTACCGGGGGCAGTGGTGCTGTAGGGTTCCACCGCGAGAAGCATGTGCCCCGAGGAGGCCCGAATGGGGCTGACGGCGGCCGGGGTGGCGACATCATTCTTGAAGCGGACAGCCACCGTCGAACGCTTTATGAGTTTCACCTTGCCAACAAATATCACGCCGATAATGGAATCCATGCCGTCGGCAACAAGCGGGGCAAGGACGCCAAGGACATCATTCTTAAGATGCCCGTTGGCACCGTCGTCACGGACTCCGACTCGGGCGAAGTGCTTTGCGACCTAAATATTCATGGCATGAAGTTCGTCGTCTGCAAAGGGGGGCGAGGCGGCCATGGAAACCAGCACTACACGAGCAGCGTCCGCCAAGTCCCCAACTTTGCCGAGAAGGGTGAGCCTGGCGAAGCTCGGAATATCAAGCTTGAGCTGAAGCTCCTCGCCGATGTGGGCCTTGTTGGATTGCCCAATGCCGGCAAGAGCACACTCCTCAGCATGGTTAGCTCGGCCAAACCCAAGATTGCCGATTACCCATTTACGACTATCGTGCCGAACCTTGGCGTCGTCAGCATCGCCGATCAGAGCTTCGTCGTCGCCGACCTCCCTGGTCTCATTGAGGGCGCGAGCGAGGGCATCGGCCTCGGCCACCAATTCCTGCGCCATGCCGAGCGCACCAAAGTGCTCATCCATGTCGTGGACTGCTACCCCGTCGATGAATCCGACCCGATCGCGAACTACGAACTCATTGAGAAAGAGCTAGCCGAGCACGGCGAGGGACTCGGCGAGCGGCCGCGGATCATCGCGCTCAACAAGATTGATATCTTGCCCATCGAGTACGTCAACCCTTTGCTTTCCCAGCTTGAGGGAACGGGGTATCAAGTCTTCCCTATCTCCGCAGCGGCAGGGCTAGGTTTGCAACCCCTACTCTTCGAGGTGCTCAATATTTTGGAGCGGGCCGAGGCAGAGCGACCAGCCGAAGTCAACCTCGTGCTCGGCAATAAGCCCGACGAGGAAGAGATGATTGTCGTCAAGACCGACGACGGCGGTTGGGAGATCATCAGCAAGAAGGTCGCGCGCATGGTCGCGATGACCGAGCTCACCAATCGCGACGCCGTCCGCTATCTTCACCGCCGCCTCAATCGCACCGGCATGCTGCAGAAGCTCCGCGAGGCCGGCGCGCAGGAAGGCGACACCGTTTACGTCGGCAACAATGTCTTCACCTACACGGAGGACGCATGAAAGTCGGCATTTTCGGTGGCACCTTCGACCCGCCGCATCTTGGGCATCTTCAGCTTGCGGAAGCCTGTGTCGCGCATGGGCTCGACCTCGTTCTGTGGGTTCCCAATCACCAGAACCCGCTCAAAGGCGAGACCATCGCCAGCGCCGAGGACCGCCTCGAAATGGTGCGCCTCATGATCGAAGATCAGCCGCAGATGGCGGTCAGCGACGTCGAAATCACGCGCGAGGGGCCGAGCTTTATGGTCGAGACGCTCGAAGAGCTCAAGGTCGCCCAGCCAGATTGGGATCTGTGGCTCATCCTCGGCGCAGATAGCCTCGCGAACTTCCTCGATTGGCATTATCCCGAGCGAATCATCCGCATGGCCAAGCTTGCCGTCGCTGTGCGCCCCGGGACGGACCTTGATGCGCTGATTGAAGCGCAACCCGACCTCATCCGTGACCGTCTCGACCTCGTCGAGATGGAGCCCTTCCCCGCTTCTTCGACGGACGCCCGTGCTCAACTCGCGGCTAGTGAACCTGCAAGAGCCCTTCATGCCCGCGTTGCGGAGTACATTGCCGAGCGCAGGTTGTACGCGCTGACGCCCAACTTCTAGGCAACTCGGGTGGCGTCTCCGATGCTGCACTCCAAACTGCGTGTACCTAGTCCCGAATTGGGAACCAAACACGGGGTTCTTTGATAGACTAAAGGACAATGAAGTCAATTGCATTCTTCTCCATGGTCGCAGCAATCAGTTCGGCTCCGGCTGTCGTTCTGCACGATAATGGCCCCATGTCTACTGGGCCGACGCACCATCTTGGGGCTACCGCGCCTACGGGAACGACCTTTAGCGAGATTCAAACAGACGGCTTGCTCACCAACGGGACGCTCGGATACAGCGTAAATTATGTGAACACGACATCCATCGGTTCGCTACACCAAGCTGACGACTTCACCGTAGGCCCTGAGGGCTGGAAGGTGTTCAGCTTCACGGTCTACGGGTTCCGGACCAACGGCTTGATTGGCGAGCAGTATCTAACTGGCGTTTTGCGGCTTTGGGATGGAGTACCGGGTGCCTTGGGCTCGAATATCATTGCCGGCGACTTGACGACCAATGTCTTGCAATCTACCGCCTTCACGAATATTTACCGAACCGGTCGGTCAAGCGCGAGCACCACACGCCCAATAATGGCGGTAACCCTCACCTTGCCCAGTCCGGTAACGCTTGGTCCGGGTACTTACTGGATGGACTATGGCCTAACCAGCCCTGGCACCAACACCTACGCTCCACTCGTCACTCGCCCCGGCGAAGTGGAGCCGGCCGGAGCTAATGGAATGCTCTTCACTTCCGCCCAGTGGTACACGATGCTGGACAACAACAGCAACGCGAAAATGGAAGTGCCTTTCCAAGTCATTGGCACCGCGGGCGTTGAGCTTAGCGGAACCCTCGCCTTGGGGGATTCGGTTGGGGCATTCGCAATGCCACGTAACATTAACTACACTGTGATGCAAGGGACGAACACGGTTGGATCTGGCACCGTCACGGCGAACTCCAGCAGTTCGGCATTGAATCTTTCCGTTTTCTCGTCCACACCTGGCCCTGCCGAGATCATTTTCGATGGTTCTTCGTGGCTGAAGCGCAGACTTAATGTCACGCTAACTGGAAGTCCGTTAAGTTTGGGGACGGTCGGGATGCAAAATGGCGACGTGGACGGCTCGGGTGAAGTCGATGCCGCGGACATTGATTCAGTAATCGCCGACTTTGGGACTCAATATCCAGGTGGCCCTACGCCCGAAGCTGACGTTGATGTGAGCGGCGAGGTAGATGCGGCAGATATTGATATCGTTATCGCCAACTTTGGTGGGCAGGACGACTGAGGCTTTCGGGAGCCGAAGTCAGATCGGGGCGGTACACTCTGCCCCGGCATCCGCCTTATGACTTCAGAAGAAAAAGCCAAGCTCATTGTCGACTACGCGGACGATATTAAGGCCGACCGAATCGAGACCCTCGACGTTCGTCAGAAGACGAGCGTGGCGGACTTCTTTGTTATCTGTACGGGTAATAGCGACACGCACGCGAACTCTATATTAGAAAGAGTCGTCGAGAAAATGAAGGTCAAGGGCTTTCGCCCCGCGCGGCGCGAGGATGGCAATGGCGGCTGGATTTTGGTGGATTACGGCGATGTGGTTTTCCACGTGATGAGGGAGGAACAGAGGCAATTTTACGACCTGGAGACCCTGTGGGCGGCGATGCAGCCGAACCCCGACCTGCTCTGACCAAGCCTTCGCCAGCCGACGAAGAAAAGGCCGAGTCGCTATTGCGGCAGTACATGGTGCTGTCTCGCCGTGGCGACCGCGAAGCGTCGTATAAGCTCCTGAAGGAGGCCATCCAGGTGGCTCCCGGCTCTGCCGCTGTAATCCTTGCGAATGCGGAAGACCTTGTTTCCAACAAGCAGATCAAGGCCGCGGCCGCTTTGCTCAAAGAAGGCCTTGGGCTCTATCCCAAGGATGCGAAGCTTGAGACATTGTACGGCGAGTTGATCCTACGGATAGCAGGGGTGGCGGATTTGACGGCGCCCAGCGAGTTTCAGTCAATGGCCCAAGGTGGCAAGGCGCCGATTTTCCTTGCTGCGATCATGCCGGGTGCCGGTCACGCGGCGGTTGGCGAACTGCGCTCGGGTCTCGGCTACTTCGGGGTGTTTGTGGTTTGCCTTCTTTGGATCGTTCTGACACCCGAGGGCCTAAGCGGCATCGCGGGCCAGCTTGGCCTGAACAAGAACGCGCCCCCGGTGAGCCCGATGATCTGGATTCCCGTTGTGGGCGGGTTCATCAATTGGGTCGTCAATATCGCGGATGTTTCGACGCGCATCAAGCGGTTGCCGATCGCTCCGATCGAGCGCCCAACGCCTCCCAGTGATCAATCATTTGAACTCTAAGCCTGAGTAAACTCTGGTTCCTTGGGAACTCCTAACCGCTTTCTGCCTAACCCGTACCTTACGACCACGGTGTTGGCTTGGGGATTCAATTTTGTAGCGGTGAAATCTCTCTACGCGGTCATGAGCCCGGCGGCGCTCTCCCTATCGCGGTGGGTGGTTATGTATCTAGCCTTGATTCCCATGTGCTTAGTTGCGAGGGTGGACTTGCGGTATCCGCCCTTGCGCTTGGCGGTGCCCGTGCTATTTCTAGGGTCGCTCACAATGGGTGTATACATGTTCTTTTGGTTGGAGGGTGCAAAGCTCGTGACGCCAGGGGAATCCAGCATCTTGATTTCCACCAGCGCGATTTGGGCCCTCTTCTTTGAAGCGGCATTCCGGTTGAAGAAGTTGCGGTGGCAGAGCGTGGTGGGCGGCGCTATTTCGTCGGTCGGGGTAGCGCTCGTTGTTGGACAAAGTGCGGGCACCTCGACTCTTGCTGGTGTCTTCATGACCCTAGCCGCCGCGGTGCTCTGGGGCCTCTGTGTTGTCATTGCGCGCATCTTGGGCCAGCACTTCTCTCCCTTACAACTTCTGACCTTGAGCTTGCCGGGCGCCTTGGTCGTGCTGATTCCCTACGGCTTACAACCAGCACTCGCAGTTGACTGGTCGAAGTTCTCTCCCGTTGATTGGTATTACTTCTTCCATCTCGCCCTCCTCGCCGGCGCGATTGGATTCTACGGCTTTTATAAGGGAGTTGATCAGATTGGGGCGGGACAAGCTATGCGATACCAGTTCTTTGTGCCGATTGTCGCCGTAGTGTCGGCCTTTTTGGTCCTCGGCATCCCGGTATCGCCATTGCAGGCGCTCGGAGTACTCGTCGTCATTGCTGGGGTCTGGTTTGCGGCTCTGTTTAAGGTTAGCGGATTGCCTGATCTGTCTCCGCATCAAAGAAGTGAAGCTGATCCAAATTAATGGCGAACTCGGCTTCGTCGTCAATCTTTAGCTTCGACCCGGCATCAATGCTGGCGAGAAAAGCATGTTCACCCGCTTTCAAATATGCGATGTACTGATGCCCAAGTGGCTCAAGTACGTCTACTTTAGCCTTGATTGTGTTTTCGGCAGTTACGGCGATGGGATTGTTCATCGTGGCATCGTAAATATTCTCTGGCCTGATGCCAAGGTAGAGCGCTTTGCCTTCTAGCGAGGTGACCGGATGGCCAGTTGGGATCGGCAACGAGAACGACCCGGCTTCCACGCGTCCATTCGAGATGGTGGCCGGGATGAAATTCATGGGTGGAGCGCCAATGAAGCCGGCGACAAACTTGTTTGCGGGTTCGTTGTAGACCTTCTCAGGGGTATCGCATTGTTGGAGAACCCCATCCTTCATCACCGCAATGCGCTGGCCCATGGTCATGGCTTCAACCTGATCGTGGGTCACGTAGATTGTGGTGATTCCGAGGTTCCGATGGAGGCGGATCAGTTCAGCACGAGTTTGGATACGGAGCTTGGCATCAAGGTTGGAAAGCGGCTCATCCATCAAGAACACTTTCGGCTCGCGGACTATGGCTCGGCCTAGGGCTACCCGTTGCCTTTGTCCTCCGGAAAGCTCCTTGGGACGCCTGTGCAACAGGTGTTCGATATCCAACATTTTGGCCGTTGATTTGGTGCGCTCGTCAATCGAAGATTTGATCCTCTTTGCCTCTGCAAGGTGAGTTATCTGCCAGAAAAAGCCACCCAACTCTCGAAGTCGAAGCCCAAAGGCGATATTGTCATAGACCGTCATATGCGGATAGAGTGCATAGTTCTGGAAGACCATAGCTATGTCTCGATCCTTTGGCGGGACATCGTTGACACGATTCCCGTCAATCATCAAGTCGCCGTCGGTGGCCTCTTCTAGGCCCGCAATCATCCGCAGGGCGGTGGTTTTCCCGCATCCGGAAGGTCCGACCAATACCATGAACTCTTTGTCTTCTATATTCAGGTTGAGGTTATCAACGGCGCGAACGTCGCCGGAAAACACCTTTGAAATCTGTTGAAACGCAACTCCTGCCAAATCTGTCGCCTCTTGCTCTGGACTGAGTATAGACGACTGCTCCATTT
>JADZDX010000036.1 GCA_020850835.1 Fimbriimonadaceae bacterium | reverse complement strand
TCCGCCATTTGACATGGCGATCCGGATAGCCTCATAATGGAACCTACGTGGCGGGTGTAGCTCAGGGGTTAGAGCGCCTCACTGTGGCTGAGGAGGCCGTGGGTTCGAGACCCATCATCCGCCCCATGAAGTTCAGATAACGGTCGTCTTTTCGTTTGTAGCGTTTATGCGTTTCGCCTAGAGAGACGACCGTCTGATTCGGTCCTTTATCTCACTCCAAGATGCCTCGGAGCTTGCGCTGATCTGGAAACTCATAGTTTGGAGGACGATTACGTTCTATTCGAAACTGGGCAAAACTGGAAGCTCGCTGAATGACATTGAACTCCTCCTGCGTCGGGCGGCGGCCTGTAGCCGAAAGATTTTTCTTTACAGCATGCGCCTGAAGCCGAAGGATGCGTTCTCGCAAGTCAAGCAGCCGAGGCAAAGCTTGACCGTAATGGTATGTTGCATATGCTCCCGAACGTCCAGAACCTTCTGCCATCTTGATAATGGACTCAGCACTAAGGCGACTAGGGTCAAACTCATGAACCACTCGAACGCTGCGCTCCAACTTAACAATATAGCCATTCTGTCGAAGTCCCTTCAGTAGGAGATACTCCTCCGCAAATCCATAATCAGTACCTGCTCCAATCTCAGGATCAAAGCTGACCTCATTTCGAAAGCAATCGCGACGGAATCCGATATTTGCGGAGCGTGGGCTGTCCCCCGTGAGACTGGGAAATGCAGTTGAAGCAAATAGAGTATGGTGCCAAGGCTCCATCCAATCTGGGCAAATCTCGGAATCTAACTCTATTCCACCCCCAAGAACCATTATATTCGGGTCTTCGAACTCATGCATCATCCGAACCAACCAATCAGAGTCTGGGCGCACATCATCGTCTAAGAACAAAAGGATCGGTGAGTCGGTTTGGTGAATCGCGCAGTTCCGCGCGCGGGAAACTCCAGCGTAAGGCTGCCGAAAGAGTTGAGTGATTCCCCACGGTCCGACTGCATTGCGGACGACCTCGCCGGTGTGATCTGTTGAACCATTGTCAACCACGACAACTTGAACCCGCATCGCCGTGGGGATCTCCACGCTCGTAAGATTCGAAAGGGTTCTTGCTAAGCTGTTAGCACGATTTCTGGTTGGAATTGCAATGGAGACATCAGGGCGCGGCATCGTTGTGTTCTAACTCGGGCAAGTTCTCAAGGATTCGACGAATCGCTTCCTGGGCAGCAGCCAGCTTGGCTTCCAAGCTTTGACCGTTGTTAAGTTCCAGTCGGCACTCTGGCGTCAATTCAATCGTCGTTCTTGAACTGTTATACGGCGCCTTGGTCTCACGAATCACAAGCACCTGCTGAATCCTGGCCTTAATCTCCGCTAATCTCATTCCTTGATCCTGCATTGTTCGCGTGAGAACGACACAACTCAAGTGGCTAAACCCATACCTGGCCAGTTTTTTTGAACCCATTGGGGGCGGGACGATGCCTTGTGCAATGTAGAAGCGAAACGCCCTTACTCGGACCGCGGATAAGCCTAATTCACCTAGGACCTGATTTGTGCGAACTAACAGCTCCGTTACGGAGCAAAGCGGCATATCCTTGTGGCGCAATACTTCGGGAATCAAGTCTTGTGTCCTTTGCTCCAGTTGCTCTTCGCACCTTGTCACAACCGGATAGGCAAGATTCTGAGCCGCCTTTGAGGATCTTCCCCTACCGATTCGCTGGCATAGCGCTTAGACTCAACCAGTTGATGCTGGACCCGCCGGATTCGCGCGGACCGCGGCGCTAACTCTACCGGCTTACCCAATTGGGCGACTTGCTCAATTCCCTTCGCCGCTTCGGCCAGTGCCTCCACCTCCACGTCGTGATCAAAGCGAGGGTTGCCCAGCAGTTCTTCCAAAGCACTCAGTATCTGGGCGTAGGTATTGGACTTCACGACAACGGTTGGCACGCCCTTGCCCATCTCGCGAACTTTCGCTGCTTTGCCGTTCGTACCACGGATAGAAATAACGGCATCCGCTTGGCTGGGGTCGTTCGTGATGTAGGCCGCGGCTTTCTTTTCGCGAATGGCCCGATCAAGTCTCGTTCGGGCAATTCCGTAGGGAAAAATCCGCAATAGCTTCGGCGCCGATTTGGGCTCCACCTTCGGCGTCGGCTCTTGCTTTGGCTTGCGAGAAAGGGCGGGATAGTCTACGCTCTCTGCGGGAGCTGTCTCGACCAATTCTTCTTGGACGACTTCCACCCGGCCGCTTTCCGTGCGAACCCGGATTTCTGGGCGAGGCGGAATACCACGAAGGATCAGGTCTACCGTCTTCATGACATCGCTGTGAACAGCGAGGCGTTCAAAGTCTAAGAGCTCAATCACAACATCAAAGGTTGGAGGGGCTTTGCGCTCCAATACCGTCTTTTGAGTTCCTCGGCGACGGGCTTCATCATCGCTTAACGTTACGGCCTGGATTCCACCGACCAAATCACACAGCGTGGGGTTCAGCATGAGATTTTCCAGGGTCTGACCGTGGGCCGTGCCCACCAGTTGAACGCCACGTTCGGCGATCGTCCTCGCGGCAGCCGCTTCGGCCTCGGTACCGATTTCATCAATCACGATGACCTCGGGCATGTGGTTTTCGACCGCCTCAATCATCACGGCGTGCTGAGAAAGGGGATTTGCCACCTGCATACGGCGTGCGCTCCCGATTGCTGGGTGCGGGACATCGCCGTCTCCGGCGATCTCATTCGACGTATCAACGATGACGACCCGCTTGTTGACTTCATCGGCGAGTACGCGCGCGGTTTCGCGGAGCTTCGTGGTTTTGCCAATGCCGGGACGGCCAAGGAGCAACAGGGATTTGCCCGAACGCACGATGTCATCAATGAGGTCAATCGTGCCCTCCAGGGCTCGGCCCACGCGGCAGGTCAGGCCGATGATTCGGCCTTGGCGGTTGCGCAAGCAGGAAATCCGGTGGAGGGTGCGCTCAATGCCTGCGCGATTATCTAGCGAAAATTCCCCGACCGACTTAACCACGAAATCAATATCGTGCTCGGTGATGACCACAGAGTCGAAGCGGTCAATTCGGTCTCGATACCGGACCTCGGCCGGGCGGCCGTAATCCATAACAACCTCGATTACCTCTTCCAGAGCTCCAGAGTGCTGGAGCTTCTCTCGAATTACAGGAGGGAGGATATCAAGGAATTGCGGGATGCCGTCGGTAAAAATGGACATGAAGTCTTGGGGTTCAATAGCCGCCATTCCATCGTTCGGGACGATGAGGCGAAGTCTTTAGGTTGGGCTTTTTGTTG
>JADZDX010000035.1 GCA_020850835.1 Fimbriimonadaceae bacterium | reverse complement strand
TGGCGAAAAGGCGCTTTTCCGCGCCTATGCCCAGCGCGGCAATCGCCGAAGCGACTTCTCGAACCAAGCGGTTATTTGGGATTCGGAGGGCCCAGGTCTGAGCTTGGCCGCCTAAGGGCAGCCAGCACAGATTGGCGACTCCTGCCCCCCGCCCGCCTCCTCTGCGAAGAGGGGGCGGTTTTGTTTGGGCGCGATCGGGAGATCGCTTGGCAAAAGCGGCATCGGGAGATGCCGCACTCCAAGTCCCTCTATAGTGAAAACCATTAAGGGGTTGTGTTTGGGCGCGATCGGGAGATCGCTTGACAAAAGCGGCATCGGGAGATGCCGCACTCCAGATTCCCTTATAATAAAAACCATGAAGCCTTGGCTTGCCCTTTCTGTTCTTCTCGCCACAACCGCGTTTGCCCAGGAGAACTGGCCAAAGCCCAGCTCGGCGAGCATTGCGTACAACGAGTACCGCAACACCAGCACCACGCCGACGTTTGGCCTGAGCAAGGTGCGGGCGCTGATTAAGACTCTGAAGTACGACCAGGCTGGCGGCATGGCGGTGACCAGCGCGCAATGGAACGCCCTGACGGTGGCCGAGCGGTTTACCTACACGATGATCCACGGCGAGGACGAAAACCAGAATTGCGACGCGAGCCCGCCGATCATTGACGAGAACCTGAAGATCTTCGCCTACACCACCCCGGTCTTCACCAACGAGCGCGGCTGGAGCCAACGGCAGCTCACCTACCTGGCGAACAATCGGGTCGCGATCGTGGGGCTCATTCGGCAAATCATCACTTCGAAACATCGTATTGGGGCGAATATCAAGGGCACCATTCAAGAGATCAATGGCTGGGAGCTTGTGCCCGACATGATCACCCTCTACAAGCGCGACCGCAAGGACCACGATCTGCTAACCACGATGATGGTGCTGATGAATCAGGACAAGTTCCCCGAATTCCTGGCATCGAGTTCTTGGACCAAGCTTTACGGACCGGAAGCGAACTATCAGGCTTATATCAGCGCGAACCGGGCGAATCAGGACCTGATCATGCAGCGCGGCGCGCGGTACTACGCTTGGAAGAAGCAGTGATCCTTGCTTTGGTGGTGGCTATGGCGCCCGGCCCGGTATGGGTCGAGGTGAAGGCGGGCACGTATCAGGTGGGCAAGACGGGCTACCTGAACAACCCCGTGCGCAAGGTGCGGCTGAAGGCCTTTCGCATCGCGGCCTATGAGACCACGAACGCCGAATTCGCGCGCTTTGTGCAGGCGACGGGCTATGTGACCGACGCCGAGAAGATTCACAACGCGATGGTGTTCGAGCCGGGGCTGAAGGAGTTTCAGTGGATTCAGGACAAGACCGCCTTCTGGCGGTTTCCGAACGGCAAATCGCGCGACGACATTTCGGACCGCGCAAACCATCCGGTGACCACGATCAGCTACCGCGACGCGCTGGCCTATTGCAAATGGGCCAAGGTCCGCCTGCCGACCTTGGACGAATGGGAAGTCGCCTGCCGCGCAGGCACGAACACGGATTACTTCTTCGGCTCGGATCGTCGTAACATCGGCATCTTTGCCAATGTGTGGCATGGCAGGAATCATCTTGCGGCCGACCATTCCGATGGCTTCATGGTGACGGCCCCGGTGGGCAGTTTTCGGCCGAATAGCTGGGGGCTTTACGACACCTACGGCAATGTGTTCGAGTTCTGCTCGGGCCGCCTTCCGCGCGACAAGTCGTCCCGGACTGTCCACGCGCGCGGCGGCTCGTGGTGGTGCAGCAAAAACGCGTGCAATTACTTCACGTCGATGGATATCGGCGGCGTGGATATCGGGGCGTCGTTCAGCAACCAGGGCTTTAGGGTGGCGAAGTAAGTACTAGCCGCCAAGGTTGTAGCCCGCATGCAACAAGCTGACGGCATTCACAAGCCCGTCTACCGCCTTGTCAAAAAGCCGCTTGCCTTTCTCGGCAGTCGCGAGAGTGGCGTAGCCGCGTGACCCTTCCTCTGTCATCTCATCGAAGAAGTGAATCATCCCCGGCACTGGAATGGAAAGGCCATCATCACGGAGCTTGTCCTCGCGGACGAGATCGGGGCGGACGTGCATCATGAGCGAGACTTCGGCTTCGCATGAGTGCTGAATCATCTTGGCGGGGCCTTCCAGCACCTCGGCGCAGAGGTCGGCGCAATAGGTGAAGTAGCCGCTGTGGCCCAAAAGGAGGTTGGGGTGGAGTTCTTTGAGCTCGCGGAGGGCAACGTCGTTGAGCGAGGTGTTGCCGCCGTGGCCATTGATGACATAGAACTTCCAAAACCCGTGGCGATGCAGGCTCTCGATTGCGGCTTTGAGAGCCTCGTTGTAGCCCGCCATCGAGTTCGATAAGGAGCCCGGAAATGCGAGATGGTGGCTACTTGCACCGAGCCAAAGCGTCGGTGTGAGGAGAATCTTGCCCCCGATCTTGGCTTCGACAGCTTCCGAGACTGCCGTCGCCAAAATCGAGTCCGTGAATACCGGTAGGTGCGGCCCATGCTGCTCGTTGGAGCCCGTCGGGATGATCACCACGGTTTCGCGGTCAAGCGCGCCGACCTCCGGCCAGGTCATGTCGGCGAGCTTCATTGACCGTCCGGGTTGAGGTTGCGCAGAAGCGATCGCACGACGTTGGCGAAGTCGCGGTCGCCGCCAGCCATCTTACTGATCTTCTCGTAGGCGTGCATCATGCTGGTGTGGTCGCGATCGCCAAATTGGTGGCCGATATGCTTCCAGCTCCCCTGGGTTACTTCCCGAGTTAGGTACACGGCAACGTGGCGGGCCAGGGCGATGGGAGCTTTGCGGCTCGTACCGCGAATGTCCTCAACGGGAATCCGATAAAACTTACTGACGACGTCAAGAATCTGGGTGAAGCTGGGCTTGGCGAGGGCCGCCTTGCTGTAGTGCAACTCAACCATTTCTTGCGCCAATTCCATGCTGATCTCATGGTTGTTGAGGCTCGACTGAACGGCCAGCTTGGTCATCGCTCCTTCGAGGTTTCGGATGTTCCCTGGAACATGCTCAGCGAGATACAAGGCGACTTGGGTTGTAAGCGGCACGCCCTCCTCGTGGGCCTTATTGAGAAGAATCGCGCTGCGCGTTTCGGTGTCGGGCCACTGAATATCGGCGACCAAGCCGCTCTCGAATCTCGATCGCAGACGTTCGTCCATCAAGTGCAACTCACGCGGAGGTCGATCAGAACATAACACGATCTGCTTGCCGGTCTGGTGGAGGTGGTTAAACGTGTAGAAGAGTTCTTCTTGCGTTCGGTCTTTACCCGCAATGAACTGGATGTCATCAACCAACCAAATTCCGACGCTGCGCTGGGCCCGGCGGAAAGGCTCAATCTTCCCCTGCTGGAGGCTTGAAATCAATTCTTCGGCAAATTGCTGGGCGCTGATGTAGACCACGGGGAAATTCGGGTCACGCAACAGAACTTCGCGAGCAATCGAATGTAATAGGTGGGTCTTCCCAAGGCCACTCGGACCGTAGATGAACAGCGGGTTGTACTTCTTACCCGGGTCAGAGGCAACAGCCTTGGCTCCCGCAAACGCAAGCCGATTACTTTGACCCGTCACAAAGTTATCGAATCTATAGCGATCGCCCGGTTCAAAGCTACATCTCGCACTCCGCTCAACAACAACAGGCTGGGCCCGAAGTTCAGTGATCGCGGTCACCTCCGGTCGGCGGGCCGTGGCATTGATCCTGAGCTCCACCAGCACAGTCTCGCCCAACTCCTCACTAATGGCCCTTTGTAGATCCGACAGACATCGAGATCGAATCCACTCAACATTAAATGAATTCGGTACCTCAAGAATCACAACGCCGTCTCGCAGTTCTGCCGGGCGGATTCGATGCAAGAAGCGCTCAGCCATCTTCGGCGCCATCAAGGCGCTTACTTTCTTCAGAACGTTCTCCCAACATCCTCTCAGCCTCAGGTCGTCTTCACGGGTCTCAAAAGTCAACTGGTCGTACATAGCAAGTCAAAACCGAAAATCAAAGCCCCATTGGTTGCCCAAAGGGGAATAGAATTATGCCTGTGGATTTCACTAGGCACCAAACATTTTGACCTTAGGAATCGCCGTTTACGAGCACTTTTCATGCAACGCTAAGTTCGCCATCCTATGCTAATCTCAATTTTTCACAATTTTACGATGTTCTCCACAGCTTATCCACATCGTCTATCTTGAAGATTCCCTATGAGGTTGCTCGGCGTTCTGGGAGGAGAAAGTATTGGCCGCGAAGCTCTCGCGGCATGGGTCGCAGCCAGCGATATTATCGTCGCCGCCGACGCTGGCATCCACCACCTGGAAGCCATATCCGTAATGCCTCAACTGATTGTGGGCGACATGGATTCCGCTTCATTAGCGCAAGAATATGACCACGAACTTATATCTATTGATAAAGATGAGCACCGCAGCGATCTAGAGAAATTGCTCACCGCCGCCCAGCGCTTCGGAGTTGACCAAGTCGTTTTGATATGCATCCACGGTGGCAGAATGGACCACTTTCTTGCAAGTTTCTCCGCCGCAATTGCGTGCGGATTGAACATTCGATGGGTGCTCCCGCATGAGCACGTGGCCCTGCTGCGGCCCGGATTCCAAGGAGGGTTTTCCACAGGGCCTGCTAAAAGAATCTCATTGCTCCCTCTTGAGGGTGAGTGTTCCGTCAGGAGTCAAGGGTTGCGATGGGAACTTACCCACACTGTCCTCGATGTCGGGAAACATGTCAGCCTCTCCAACGAATCAACGACGGAAGCCATTTCGCTGCAGGTTTCAGGCGGACATCTTGTACTCATAGTCGAGCAACTGCCCTTTGAGGTGCCGCCTTGGTGACCCTGAACGTGCTTGACTACACGATCATTGTCCTGTTCCTTGCGGCGCTACTCGCTTTAGGTTTCTCGACCCGCCTTCGGGATTCATCGTTAATGCAGTACCTCATGGCCGGGCGGAACTTGAGCATTCCCATGTTTGTAGCTACCTTGGTCTGCACCTGGTACGGGGGCATCCTTGGCATGGGCGAGTCGGCAAGCTACTATGGCTACGGAACTTGGCTCATGCTGGGAGTTCCGTACTATGTTTTCGCCGCAATCTACGCCATCTTCCTCGTAAACCGAGTGCGCGGCGCGGCGGAAATTTCGATTCCGGAACGGCTTGCCCAGACCTATGGTCGGCCCATGGGCCTGCTTGGGGCATCGCTCCTCTTCCTCCTCGCCGTCCCCAGCGCCCATGTCCTCATGCTGGGGACTCTCATTCAAGCCGTCACAGGCTGGGCGCTCTTGCCTGCAATCACGATCGCAGCCATTGGGGGGTCCCTGTTTTTGTACCGTGGTGGGCTACTCGCGGATGTTCGAGCGAGCATGCTCGCCTTTGTGATGATGTACCTCGGCTTCATAGTCATTGTCGCGACATGCTTCGCCCACCATCCGGCTGCTTTGGACCAGTTCCAAGGCCAACCCACGGGTACCTTTACGGGTGGCCAGAGCTGGACCATGATCCTGAGCTTCTTTATCCTAGGCGCTTGGACCCTGGTTGATCCTGGATTCCACCAGCGTGCCGCCTCGGCCGCGACGCCAAAACTTGGGCGTCAAGGTCTCATCTGGTGTATTTTCTTCTGGGTGGTTTTTGACTTCCTGTCCATAACGGCGGGATTGTTTGCCTTCACATTACTCAAACCTGCTCCCCAAAACTCTCTCTTGATGTATCCAGGATTAGCCGAGCAAGTCCTACCTTCCGGGCTGAAAGCCGTGTTTCTTTGCGGGGTCATGGGGACAATACTCTGCGCGATGGTTGGCTACGCTTTGATCAGTGGCGCCACGTTCGGGAGAGAGATTATTGGCCAACTCAAACCCCATCTGGCAGACTCGCAGGTCAAAAATGTGACGAGATTTGGCATTGCTCTTGGCATTGCTCTCGCAATCCTCATTGGGGCCAAAACGGAGAGCGTCGTCCAGATCTGGTACTCGTGGGGCGGCATCGTCACCGGGTCGCTCTTGATCCCGGTGGTCACCTCATACATCGCGCCAAAACGTTTCACGGCGACCGTCGTACTCATCGCGACGGCTTCCGCGTTCATTCTTTCTCTTTCAATGTGGTTGCGCGGACTGAGCTCAAACAACCCATACTTGGTCTTCAACTGGGGCGGAGTAGACGTAAGCGTGGGCACCCTGCTTCCCGGACTCATCGTGTCCGGAGCCACCTTCCTCTTGGGTAGCCTTGCGAACAAATGAAAGCCACCATTACCGTCAAGCGAAATGGGGAGGAGACCTCCGAAGTCTTCGAACTCAACCCTCCGAGTGTCATCGGCCGATTTGATCCCGCAGTTGGACCCGTAGATGTGGACCTTGCGCCCCTCCCCGAGGGTGCCTACGTCTCCCGTAAGCACGCAAAGATCACCTTCGAAGATGGAATCTGGACACTCGCAGACATGGGCAGTTCAAACGGAACCTTCATCCTTCGAGATGACTTTGAGCGGGTAAACGAAGCTGAGTTGGCCGATGAAGCTGAGTTTGCCCTAGGTAACGCTAGATTCATCTTCAGGATCGGTGAGGGGGAAGAATTGAGTGAGGTGGCCCCTGATCCATCCTCCGCGCCGGAGACCGAAGAATCTTAAGTGATACCTTGGCGCCGCAGCCATTCAATATCAACAGAGGAATTCCCCATAGCGAGCATTCCCTGAGAGTCTCGCGGCCATTCGGACTCGGCACGGTCCCAGTACAACTCAACACCATTTTGGTCTGGGTCACGAACATATAGGGCGATACTCACTCCATGATCTGTTGCTCCGTCAAGTGGCCAGTTCGCAGCCTGAAGTCTCCGTAGAGCGTCACCCAAATCACCCAGAGTCGGATACAAGATTGCGACATGGAACAGCCCCGTGGAGCCTAATGGTGGTGGTGGCCCTCCTAGACTCTGCCACGTATTGAGAGCAAGGTGGTGGTGATAGTCTCCCGCCGCAAGAAACACCGCGCCGCGCCAGAACTGTGTGGGCCTAAAACCAAGGATTCCTTGATAGAACTTCAGCGACCGCTCAATATCAGCAACACGAAGGTGAACGTGCCCAATCCGGGCTTGAGCATGAATTGGCCCACTTAGAACATCCACGACATCATTCTAAACCATGCACGGCAGTCGAAACGTCTATCACGGCTCATGAAGCCAAAGACTCTCATCCTTGTAACCTGCTTGGTCGGGATCCTTGGCGGTATCTTCGCCAAGATGTGGCTGGACGTCCCCAGCGACCAGTCACTCATCGCCGAAACTCTGCGCGAGGCCACCCTCAGTGGCAAGGAAGGCCAAGCTGGCGGCGTTCTGGATGCCCTAAGTAGCGGCTTCAAGGTGGGTGACTTCGAACCCAATAGCGGTGAAATTGCGGACTTCGTAAAGAATCAAAAACCGGAGGTGACGATTCTCACCCCCACCCCCGTCGTTCGAGGCGACCTTGCAGAAGTCATTTCGTCGGTGCGGATCAGGTTTGGCGTCGGCAATATTGGGGCATCGCATACGGTGGATGATGTTCGGATCGTCCTCCAAAAGGAAGCGGGCCTGCGCTACGGCTTCTTCCCAACACCCCGATGGCGAATCATCAAGGTCAGCGCCCCCAATAGCGATTCAATTGGGCAGTAAGATAGAGTGGTATGAAAACTCTCGTACTGTTGGGGCTGGCCCTCTTGATTCTCGCAGGATGTTCTCCCGCCGCCGACGCCGGCACAAAGGAACCGCCCAAGGTCGAAAGTGCCCAACCCGCAACCCCGCAGTAGGCATGCTACGGCTTCAGTTGCTTTGGCTTTCCCCCATCCACAAACTCACCATAGGGGCGACACAGCGGGTCCCCAATGACCACATCCTTCCATTTGATCAGCGGCGAAGCAGCATAGAATGACTCGGCCAAGTTGTAACCTTGCGTGTAGTGTTTGAACAGGGTGTCAACTCGACAAAGCGCGACGGTCCACGGTTCACTGACGTAACCCTTTACGCCGGTGACCCCGTTTGCGATTAGATCGCCAATAAGGCTCTGCCCTTGATCGGTAGGAATGAAGGTACGGGCACTGGTGGAAACGAATGTTTCCGCTATTGAGCCGGCTAAGAATCTTTGACTCTGATATACCGAGGCATCAAACGAAGCATCGTTGGAACCCCAAGTCACATAGCCCATCAGTGGCTCCTTTGCCAAGAGAAACTTATCTTTGTAAATAAGATTATCGTCTTGTTGTTGAACGGTGCTGGCATTTTCGATGAGCGACTTGAAGCCAGCGTCGCGCAGAATCCTAGCGGCCGATTCCATCTTGAGGCTGTGCCAACCGGAGCTTTCATTTTCGGTGGGGCGGTCAAACCGGTTTGGCGCGAGGTCAAACATAAACAGCCCCTTCTGTGGCTTGGCCTTCACCGACCGCTCAACGAGCCGCTTGGCGTCCTCAAGGGTGTAGCCGTCCAGCCGAGTTACCAAATAGATGCCAAACCGGCTTGAGGCAAATGGAGTATCTGCTTCGAAGTAAGGATTGGCGTGGCGCATTGCCGCTTCATATTGCGGAGGCAAATTGGCCGCCTGAAGCTCAAAGTTTTTGTTGAGACCGACCAATAGGCTGTCCACTGAATAGCCCCACGAACTCTCCACCCGCAAGGGCACGCCCCGTGTCAAAACAATGTAATCAATTCGTTCCTTCCGGACTCGAAGGGCCTTGCGAATAGGTTGTTCAATATCTCTTTTATAGATGCTATCCACGACCTCTTCGAGGGTCGGCGCCTGGATTTGAACAATATTCTCGGCGGGAATCTTTCGCTTTCGCGCGTAGTACTCGGTCAACTTGATACTATCGCTGCTGTTGATATTGCACACGACCAGCACGCGACGTGACTCAACCGTACTCTCCTGCTTTGGGATTTCCAGATGAATCGTCTCGATCTCGTCTTCGAGACTAGGCGGGGCGACCTTAGGCGATTGGCATCCTGAAGCCAAAGTCAAACCTAACGCCATCAACATGACACTCCGACTCATAGTTTTCATTATCGGCTCGTTATGCCTCCAACTTATCGCGTAGCCAACGATCGATGTGGTGATGCATCACTGCAGCCTTCGCCACTACCGATGCATCGGCTGGCCAAATTTGCCTCACATTTTGGCAACGGATGTTCGGTTGCCATCTCTGCTTATAGCGTTCATCACCCCGCAGAAAGTCGAATGTAGATAGGCCCTCCTCGATGCCCCGCTTCATGAAGTCAGCAATCATGAGTGACCCTGGGCTATGCCAGCTGTGTTCAGGCAAGAACCCAGTTTGATAGAAGAAAGCTCGATTACCAGAGACAAGTCCGTACATCGCCCCAATCGGTTCGCCCGCGCAGGTCAACAACCCGGTTCGCAGGATCCGTTCGCCACGCTCAGCAACGGCCTCATGAAACCGTCGGCGTCCCCGCAGCAGGAAGGCGCCAGGCAAATGCTTCCGAGCCCACCTCTGACGATGAAGTTCAAAGAAGATTGGCAGGAATTGGCGAGGTTCCACCCAATCAAATTTGAGGCTTCCATTACGATCAGCCTTGGTAATATCCTGTTGAAGACTGAGACTCAATCCTCGCATGACCTCGCTCATATTGCTTGGAAGCTCCTTGCGCAAGCAAGTTGCCTGATAGAACTTCTCGGCTCCCGGCCACGCTGGCATGGCCTCGGGGAGTTGATGCAGATCCACCAAAGCCGGGCGAAGCTCCGTTATCTGGTCAACGATCCCCTCGAATTCGACCGGATATCGTGACAGGGGCTCAAGGTAGTCCGAGACACCGGAGCCAGCGATGTACCAGGTGCGCAAAGTGCTCGCAAACGGCCAAACCATTACCAAATCCTTGCCTTCGTAGCCCGCCAGTATTCTTGGCCAGAATAGGCGACCCGCAGTCTCATACCACGCCGTCACCCACTCGGGGGAGTGAAAGGGATGGGCCATAGGCAGATTGGAATGCAGAGCTCGCCACTCCGGCACAAATCGCTCGATATTGGGGACCCACTCCAACCTCATTTGATGGATTCAACGACGGCGACCGCCACCGCGTTCTCTCGCTCGTGGCTCAAGGTGACATGAATCTTGATCTCTCCGAATTCGGCAAGATCGCGATGCCAAACGATCAACGGGGCTTGGTTTGTATCGTTCACGATGCTCAGGTCTTGCCATTTGATGCCGCCTCCAAGAGCCTTATAGATCGCTTCCTTGCAAGCCCAACGGCTCGCCACCCGCATTGCAACAAGGTCTAGACTCAGTTCTTGGGGGGTTAAGATGCGTTCCAAAAAGCCTTCGCGCTTCATCGCCGAATTGATTCGTTCAACGCTCACAATATCTACGCCAATGCCCCGAATCACGGCCGGAGTTTACACGCCGGTCCATGCGACCGCTTCCCAAATATCGTCAAACTGGCGCATTTCATCGGGCAAGTTGGCGAGGATTTCTTCGCCATAGCGCTTTGTCCGCAGGCGGGGGTCTAGAAGGGCAACGATGCCCTTGTCCCCGTCCCGCCGAATGAGTCGCCCGACTCCCTGGCGCACCATCATCTTGGCCATGGGCAGGGTATGTGCCTGGAAGGGGTCGAACCCTTGGGCAGCGAGGTGCGCCATCCTCACAACGGCTGGCGGCTCGATTGGCACCTCAAAGGGTACGCGGACAATCACCACGCAACTCAAAGTATCGCCTGGGGCATCAAATCCGGTCCAGAAACTTCGGAGGGCAAACAACGTGGACTCCGGCTCTTTGCGAAAACGATCACCTATGGCACCAACACCGGTCTTTGGCTGAAGATAAATGGGAAGGTGGTCGGGCAAGCGAAGCCGTTCATAGACCGCTTCCATCTCGCGACGTGAATGAAACAGGGCCAGAGTTCGACCCTGCATCGCTTCGATAATCGCGGCAAGTTCGCGAGCAAGGGCATCAAAATAGACCTCCTCGGTCCCTTGCTTGCGGCTCATCGAGGGGTCCGGAATCGAACCTTTTGGCGGAAGGTAAAGGGCAGCATCGCGTCCGTAATCGAATGGCGATGGGAGAATCTCTTCGTAGTCTGGCTCACATCCAACGGAACGGCGGAAGAACTCGAACCGGCCATCAAGGGCCAGGGTTGCGCTCAAGCAGGCGGTTGGAATCCTGTCCCAAAGAAGTTCATGGAGCGGATCAGCAACCCCCACCGTGTCCATTCTGAGCATTGGATCACTACCGGCCCGGCCTTGGTGGCTAACCGATACACCCCCAGGAGTCAGTATTTCATCGGCCCCGATCCCGGCTTCTTCAATGACTTGCAGGTAATTGCGAGCCGTTTCTTGAACTTGGCGCGGAACCTCGCCATTTCCCAAGAAATGCCGGGCTCGGTTGGTGAAGATGCGACAAGCATCCACCACCATGTCGGTCACTTTCTCAACCCCCGTACTTGGTGACTCCAGCTGCTTTACATTGGGATTATCACTCACGTTTTGCGGAGAAACAGCCAAGATTCCTGGCCGATTATTAACTAATCCATAAGCCAAGAATTCCTTCTTGGCGGACTCCATGTCACGGCGGAAGTCTTCGCAGGCAGCTCGCCAGACCGTCTCGCTATTCGGCACACCGCTGTACTGAATCTCCCGCTCAAGTCGTGAACTCAGGGACTGTAGCGATCCAATCATCTTTGGGCTAAGTTCGAACTCCATTGCGTTTAGGGCGGCGGAGTAAAGATCATGAGCTTCGTCAATCACGATGTAGTCCAGCTTGCCAAGGAACCCATCGCCATCGCATCCCGTTGCATTAAGAGCATCTTGGAGAACCACGCTGTGGTTTGTGATGATCACGTTTGCCGTCTGGGCTCGGCGGCGAGCTTCGAAGAAGTAGCAATCCTTGAACAGAGGGCAAGCCTTGCCCGCGCAAGCCACGGGTACGGCTACGCTGGGCCAAAGCCGCGCACTACCCATGGCGACTTTCCGAAACTCATTTTCCGTGCCGGTCTCGGCAACCGATCGGAATGCAGATCCATGATCGTCCATGACCTCCTCTAGCGCCAACAGGCAGACATAGCGTTGGCGGCCAATTATGAAAGCGGTCTTGAGTTGGTCCGCTTCTTCTTCGTTCAAGTCGAACAAACTCATCGCAAGGGGCAGGTCCTTGTGCCAGTACTGTTCGGCCAGCACATTCGTGTAAGTGCTGATCACCGTTCTCCGCCCCTCAACAGCGTGGGCAATTGCGGGGATTAAGGCGGCTAGGCTTTTGCCGAGGCCGGTCGGTGCCTCGACAACTGCGCTCTTTCCTTCCTCAATCATATCCCCAAGAATTAGGGCAAGCTGCAATTGGTTCTCACGCAGAACGAAGCCTTCGCGCTGGCTAAGCCGCGAGAAGGCTCGCTCAATCCGCTCCCGGGACATTACTTTGCGTACTGGGCTTCGTTAGGACTGAGCCGCTTCATGTAGGTGTCGCGAAGTTCCGTATGCTTGCTCGATAGCTCAATTGGGCGCCCATCAATGAAGGCCATTTTCACGCGGGTGGTAGCGCTGAGGGCGTCGCCATCCGTGACGATCAGGGTCCCTCTCTTGCCGACCTCCAATGACCCAAGTTCCTTTTGCCAGCCGAGGATTTCTGCCGTCGCTAGAGTGAGGGAGCGCAGTGCTTGGCTGTTCGAAAGGCCATACGCTTGGCTCATCCCAACCTTGTTGGGAAGGTTCATTGCCATGGCATTGTCGTCGCTCATGAACCCAAACTTGATCCCCGCTCGGGTCAGAAGGGCCGGAATCGCGTAAGGGGTGTCATACGGATCGTAGTCCTGAGCGGGCCGGTTGGCGTCAAGGTCCACCAAGCCAGCAGGCGTGATGATGAGCGGATAACCCGCCTTCTTGACTTCCCCCGCGATACGCCAAGCCTCGTTCGCGCCAACGAGAATGGCCTTGAGCTTGTACTTCTTGGCCAGCGCTATCCCACTGCGGATTGAATCCGGTGTTCGCACTCTTAAGAACACCTGCATGCGGCCCTGAACGACCGGAATCATGGCCTCTTGGCGCAGATCTATCGGAGTCTCTAGTGGCTTCTCTTTGCGATTCTTGATGTAGGTCCGGGCCGCATCAAAGTAGCTTTCCAGCGCCCGCATTCGACCGGTGACGAGACCCGGCTCCTCAGGCTGACCGCCGGGACGACCCTGCATATCTTCAAGTTCTGAATCATCGTGGACATGCTCGCCTCCTCCAAAGCGGCGGCCCTGAGAGGGCACGTTGATCTGCATTGCTAGGTGGCGATCCAACACCATGCCCGGACTGTTCCATGCCCATGAGCGAAGGAGGCCTGCCTGACCAGAAATCATGCCGCCAGCGGGGCGAGTGACTAAGGTTAAGAGACCATTGCACTTTGCGGGACCGAAGTGAGCACTCGCGCCCTGCACCGCAGTGGCACTCATGAGGTCTGCCTGGAAGTCACCTTGCTCTTGGGTGTCTTGCATTTGGCGTATGCCCGGTATTTCACTCAACCCAAAGGCCGCCCCCGCATCAATCAATCCAGGATAAACACGGTAACCCTTTACATTCACCGTTACAATATCCTTTGCAAAGGGCTTAGCCAGCCGCTTGCCAACATAGGCGATACGCCCATCGCGGAGCACAACCTCCCCGTCAGAAATCGGAGGGCCCGACACTGGCACTACCGTTGCACCTTGAAGGGAATACAGCTTTGCGGGCTTGGGCAAAGGCAGGACCTCAGGTCCGGAAATAGATGCCATATCAAGGGACCGATCCGGACTCTTGCCCACATTGAACGCATCGCGTCGCTGGAACACGGCCTCACCATCAATCAGGGTGAGGGTGTTCTTACTGGTCACGTTGAAGGGATGCCCGTCATAGAAGGCCAAGTCCGCGTCCTTGCCAATGTCGATGCTGCCGACCCACTTGCTGATGCCCAATTGTTTGGCTGGGCTTAAGGTGACCAGCCGAAGGGCCTCATTCTCGCTTAACCCCTCACGAGTTGCCTTGGCTGCATCCAAGATTAAGGCCGTGGTGCCGCCTGTTCCATCCGTGTTCAGACTGGTCAAAATTCCTGCCCGGACACAGATCACCGGTCCGGCCGGAATGGCGTCGTAACCTTCCAACTTGAAGGACCAGTGATCGGCGAACATGCTGACTGGCACCCCGAGTTGCGCTAACTCAGGCGCAACCTTGTAGGCCTCTAGGGCATGCGTCATCGTGCCGAGTCTAAAGCCAAACTCCTTGCTCAGTCTCGCCATCATCAAGATCTCGTCAGCACGGTAACTGTGGCAATTCACCCAGATCCGACGACGCAAAATATCCGACAAAGTCTCAAGACGCAAGTCCTTCCGAGGGGGAGGCTGGTTACGGCTACTCTTGTTCCAGCGATCCCATTCCTCCATGTATTGCTTGGCATCATTGAAAGCGCGGCGATAAACCGCTTCCTGCCCCATCCGAGAGATGGGGAAGCGTGCCGGCTGAGTGCCCTGCGATCCACCAAAATTCATCCTCGTCACGTTCTCGCCGAGAGCAAACTTGATCATGCGCGGCGCGCCTTGGAAAATGGCCTCCTTGGTCGTTTTCCCAAATCGATACTTTGCTACGACACTCTGACCCCCGATAGCATTCGCCGATCCGTGGAGAAAGAGTGCGGTGGTCTCGCCACTGGCGGCGGCTTGCCACCATGCCAGGCTATCTGGATTCAGTACGTCGGCAATGCGTACTTCCGCGCTGATGGATTCAGCACCTTCGTTTGTACTTTCAATCCCGCGGTGGACATGAGCATCCACAATCCCAGGCATGACCACTTCATCCTCGGCATTGATCACGGTCACGCCAGCAGGTGGCTTCAAGTTAGTGCCGATCGCCACGATCTTCCCCTTTCGCACTAAGATCTGACCATTTTTGATCGTGCCGTGCGACACAGTCAGAATCCGGCCCGCCCGAATGAAGCAGTCACCATGCGTTGCAATGCTCGGTTTCCGATCGGCTTCCGTCTCATACGGCAACTTGTAGTCGGCGCTTGCCGAAGAAGTAAGAAGGGCCAAGGCCATAAGACCACCCAAGCTATTTCTGATCTCTTTCACTTTGCCACCTCCACAACAGTGCCATTTATCACGATCTGAGTCGCCCTGGACTCCTTTTTGAACGGGTCATCGGTGAATACCGTCAGGCAAGCCCGATTTCCGACGGCAATAGCCCCACAATCACCCAACCCAAATAGTTTCGCGGCGTTCGCGGTTAGCGCCCTCAGGGCAGACTCGCGCGATAAGCCCAGCTCGACCACTTTCCGGAGATTCGGCCAGAAATTCGCCGAAGTGTCCCCTAGCGACGTTAGGGCAAAAGGGATGCCTGCCCGATCAAGCGTAACTAAGTTCATGGCTCCGATGCGCCACTTAGCTTTTCGTTGAGCTAAGTAGTTCGCGGGTAGTTCATCGCCCACTGGCTGCTCCGGTTCCGAACCAATAGCAATTCCGGCAATCACGGGAACACTCTGTTCCTTAAGGCGACTCGCCAGGCGATAAGCTTCGCGCCCGCCGATGATCGCGCACTTAGCGCCGAACTCATTCGCCATGTCCATCGCCCGCGTGATGTCCGCACTGGTATCCACAAACCACATCATGGTCTGCTGGTCCTGCAATACGGGAAGTAAAGAACTCAGCGGGTCCAGCTCCTTTGGTCGCTGACTCGGCGGAAACTGTCCATATCTCTGGGCATCCAGCATGGTCTGCCGGATCAACGCCATCACCCCAAACTTCGTCGAAGGAAATCCCGCCCCGGTTCCAATGGTGAAGGCCATGCCTTGACCGTACGACGGCACCACGACGACATCCTTGCCCTCGGCTAAGGCAACAATGGCCCCTTGCCCTCTGAAGGTCCCCGCTCCTGGCACCATGTAGGCATTCGTAAAGCCATTTGAATGTTGCGACTCCAGGGCCGGCGCCAAGTCAAGGCAGGCAGATGCTAGGATCTCAGGGCGAACTCCCTTGTGGTTCAAAGGGAGCAATCGTGTTGGCACCGTCGTTGCGTCATCCCTCGGCTCGTTCTGGATTGCCTCCGGTAACTTTAGGCCGCGGGTCATTGCGCCATCAATGAACCCAGGGAAAACCCACGCGCCCTTCAGGTCGACCGTCTTAAACCCGTTCGGCACCTTACCGTCCCCAACATATACAATCTTCCCGCCTTGGAAGGCTACCGTCCCTCGTTCAATCGCCTTTCCCTCGATGGGCTCAATATGAGCATTGATATAGGCAATACCGCCGGACTGAGCCGAGGCCAAGGACGCCAGACAGAAGAAACCACAAAGTATCCGAAACATATCCCCTCTAAAAGGGAGAATACGCTAAATCCTCGTAGCTTTGTTACGGAGAACGATGGCGACTGCGTTCAGAGCCAGGAGCATGGTTAGGAGCACAATGATCGCCCCGGCCGCCTTCACATGCCAGGCGTGTTGCGGCATCCCAGACCAGTTGAATATCTGGATCGGCAGGACCGTGTACGGATCACGAATGCCGTGGGGAACTTCCCGTGTGGAAGCTAAGGCCCCAACCACCAGTAGTGGAGCCGTCTCCCCAATGGCGCGGCTAGCAGCCAAGATCACTCCGGTCAATATGGGACCACTCGAGCAAGGCAGGGTCATCCTCAGTAAGGTCTGCCAAGGAGTTGCCCCGCAAGCCAGAGAACCTTCGCGGTACGCCATGGGAACCGTCCGCAGGGCCTCCTGAGTGGTGAGGATGACAGTTGGCAAGACAAGGAGGCTCATCGTGCACGCGGCAGCGACGATCGAATTACCAAACCCAAAGAACCGGACAAAGACGGCCAGGCCGAGGATGCCGTAAATGATGCTCGGAACCCCCGCAAGGTTGGCGATATTGGCCTGGATAAATGCGTTCAGTCGGGTCTTCCTTGCGATCTCCTCCAAGTAGACGGCGGCGGCGATCCCCACCGGCAAAGAGATCGCTAGGGTTAGCAAGACAATCCACAAGGACCCGAGGAGGGCCGGCATGATCCCTGCCCTTGAGACGGATGCCGTGGGATAGCCTCGAAAGAACTTGGGGGTCAATGCCGAGAACCCTTCGCGAACGGCACCCCAGAGGACGATCACCAGTAGCAGGACACCTAAGGCTGCCGCCCCATAGCACAACCCCCGAAAGATCCGATCTTTCGCCTGACGTGCGGTTGAAATTCGGCTTGAGGCAAAGTCAGGCATGGTGCTTCTTGAGTCGCTTGACCAACTTCATGGATAGCAGATTAAGGGACAGGGTCATCGCAAAGAGCGAAAAGCCCACAGCGAAGAGGGTTTGGTAGCCTGTGGACCCATAGGGTACGTCACCCTTGACAGTGGCGGCGATGTAGGCGGTCATCGTCTGCACTTGCTCAAATGGGCTCAGAGTCAAATTCGGCTTGGCCCCTGCGGCGAGGGTCACGGCCATCGTTTCCCCCACGGCGCGAGAAATGGCCAAGATGAAACTCGCGGCAATCCCACTACTCGCTGACTTCAGGACAACGTTCGTGATGACCTCGGCCTTGCTTGCTCCCAAGCCATAGGCAGCTTCGCGCGTAGCCTTGGGAACGGCGGCAATAGCATCCTCCGAGAGGGACGTCACTAGAGGCACGATCATAATGCCCACCACAATGGCCCCGCTCAGGGCGTTAAAAGTATCCAGGGGCAGGCCCCATGACTGTAGGATTGGTGTAACGAAGGTAAGACCGAGAAAGCCGTACACGACTGTTGGAATTCCCGCCAATATCTCCAAGGCGGGTTTGACGACCCTTCGGATTCGCGGGCTTGCGTACTCGCTGAGATAGATTGCAATCAGCAGCCCAATCGGCAGGGCCACCAAGGCAGAGCCAGCAGCAATTTGGAATGTGCCGGCCATAAGCGGCAGAGCTCCGAACTTGGGTTCGGCAAACATGGGCTCCCATTGGCGCCCGAAATAGAACTCGGCGGGTGGGACAACCGCAAAGAACTTGCGAGCCTCATTGAGCAGCACGAAAACGATACCGAATGTCGTCACGATGGAGAGCAGGCCCGCTAGGAGGCAAACATGGGTCAAGCACCACTCAGTAATGGCCCTTGACGTTGCCTTCGTTTGAAATTTGCCTGCTATCACTTGAACACGTCTTCAACTGGTTTACCCATTTGCCCACTGAACAGCGAGCCCGTCTTACCCGAAGCAATATGTTTCGCGATGGTTCGGTAGACCGCTGGGTCAAAGGGAATATAGCCCGATTCACGAATGAGTTCCTGCCCCTCAGGGCTGACGTAATAATCAACGAACCCCTTGACGAACGGCTTTTCAAGGGCTGACTTCTTAACATATATGAACTCAGGGCGATTGAGGGGTGCGTAGGTCCGATCTTTGATGGACGCTGGGGAAGGAGCGACAGGGCCAGCCCCCTTGCCAGCATCAATCGGCACCGCCCGCAGTTTGTCCTGATTCTCAAGGTAATAGGCAAACCCAAAGTAGCCTAACGCATCCTGATCATCTGCAACGCCGATAACGAGTTGGTTATCGTCCTCGCTGGGTGTATAGTCGGTACGGCTCGCCCCTTCCTCTCCAACAATCACCTTCGTGAAGAAGTCGAAGGTTCCGGATCCCGTACCCGGGCCATAAAGATGCATCTGCGAATCGGGCCATCCCGGTCGGATATCGCTCCATTTCATTACCTTCCCGGTAGCAGAAGGTTCCCACATCTTCTTTAGCTCCACTACCGTCAGATGATCCACCCAAGTGTTCTCCTTGCTTACCGCGACGGTTAAGCCATCATAACAAACCGGGACTTCGATGAACTCAATCTTTGCCTTCAGAAGAGCGGCAATTTCATTGTCTTCAATTGGGCGTGATGCATTGGAGATATCAGTATCGCCAGCGGCAAACTTTTGGAAGCCGTTTCCAGTTCCGGAGAAGCTGAGGTTAATCGTTGTTTCGGGGTGAGCGTCCATATATCCTTCGGCGACCTGATTGGTCACCACGAATACCGTGCTTGAACCATCAATCGTAATTCTCCCCCCGTGCTTGGCCCCACCGTCACCCGCGCTTGCCGGTTCTGACGGCGAACACCCCACCAACGTCGAGATCGCAAGACTCGCTGGCATAATCCACCTGTTCCATCCCATCACATAAGCAGTTTGCCCTCCTTATGTTAAGGCCGCATTAAGAATGGATACACTACTTGAACTTGTCACAAGTTCAAGAAAACAGCTCACATGCACTCCAAGTTTTGGAGTTTGATCGCGTTTTGGGACGCCTTGCCGACTACTGTGAGTCGGAACTGGGGCGTGTCTTGGCCGTTGAATTGAAGCCTACTTTTGACGCTGTCGAGGCTCGTGCCCTCACGGATGGCACAGAGGAGGCCTTTCGTTTTCTCGCCAGCGAGCGGTTGCCAGGGCTTAACGCAATTCGTGACCTAAGGCGCCCATCAGAAATAGCGGTGAAGGGCGGAGTGCTAGACGGTGTTTCGCTCTATCAAATTGCCGAAGCGCTTGGCGCTCTCCGAAGCTTCCGCGCCATCTTGTCAACGAAGCGAGGCGACTTCCCCATCCTATGGGCCAGCGTTGAGAACTGGGTCGAAGATCCAAAGACGGAAGAGGTCTTGTTTCGCAGCGTGGATTCAGGGGGTGAAGTGCTTGATACAGCAAGTGCGGAGTTGGGCCGACTGCGTCGAAACAAACGGAACACTGCCCAAAGGCTGACGGACAAGATTCATAGTTACACGACGGGGTCGCATCGCGATCACTTAAGCGATCCTATCGTGACCCAGCGCAACGGGCGGTTCGTTGTTCCGGTCAAGTCCGAGCATCGATCCAAGATTAAGGGAATCGTCCACGATACGAGCGCCAGCGGGCAAACTATCTTCGTTGAACCCGCAGAAGTCGTCGAGTTGGCGAATAACCTCCGCCAAGCAGAAGCGGCCGAGGTGGCTGAGGTTACTAGGGTATTGGCCGCCCTTTCATCTCGAGTTGGGAGCATCGGCCCCGCGTTGGTCGGGAGCCTTGAGTCTGCTGGACACGTGGATCTAGTACTCGCCAAAGCGCGATACGGATACGCCATGGAGGGGTGCGTTCCGCTACAAAGCCACGAAGCACATCTGGTCATTGAACTTGGGCGTCATCCGCTGCTTGACTCGGAGATCGCGGTCCCCCTGAATATTGAACTTGGGGGGCAGCAAGATGGCGTCTTGATCACAGGACCGAATACGGGTGGGAAGACCGTTGCGTTAAAGACAATCGGGCTGTTCGTGGCGATGGCGCAAAGCGGCATGATGGTGCCGGCTCGGCAAGCGAGAATCGGGCACTTCTCCCAGATATGGGCTGATATCGGCGATGAGCAAAGCATGCAACAGTCCCTTTCCACGTTCAGCGCCCACGTGAAGAACATTGCCGAAGCACTCAATCATCTCAAGAGAGGAGCCTTGGTGATCCTTGACGAAATAGGGGCTGGTACTGACCCGGCCGAAGGTGCCGCCCTAGCCAAAGCGGTGCTCTTGGCGATTCAGCGGGCAAGGGCTAAAGTCATCGCCAGCACCCACTACGGCGAACTAAAGCTATTCGCCACCAACACGGAAGGCTTTGTGAACAGTTCGATGGAGTTTGATGTGAAGTCCCTTCGGCCAACCTACCGGCTCTTGACTGGCACCCCAGGCAGTAGCCACGCCCTGCGGATTGCTGAACGATATGGCTTACCAAAAGAGGTCGTTGATGCGGCGAGGTCGGACCAGGGGATTGAGGAGCAGGATGTCTCCAGAATGTTAGAGCAACTTGAAGTTGCCCAGAAACGAGCCCAAAAAGCTCAGAGCGAAAGCGACCGTCTCGCCAACCGTCTGCGAGAAGTTGAAGCCGCGGCCGAGCTGAAGCTCCAGGAAGCCGAAAGTATCCGTCGTGCTGCACGCCAGAAAGCCGCGGATGCCGTGGAAGAGGAAATGCGCCGCATCAGAATTGACGCCACCGAAGCCATGGAGCTGATCAAGCGTGGTAAGGCTGAGCAAGCCCGGAGCTTGCTCACGGCCCTGAACCAGAAGGGGATGGAGATCATCGCCCAGAATCGTCCGCCCCTAGAAGTGCACAAGATCACGAAAGGGATGGCAGTGAAACTGCGTGGGACCTCGCAGATCGGAACGGTTCTGGACCTTCCACATGACGGCAAGGTGACCGTTCAACTGGGTTCGCTCCGAATGCTTGTACAGGCAAGCGAACTGGAGCCACAACATAAACCTGAACCCGCAAAGCTCAAGGCACGCCGGAGTCACCAGCTAGAGAAGGCCCAAACGGCAAGGGTGGAATGTAACATCGTCGGATTCCGGGCAGAGCAAGCCGAGCACGAATTGGCCCGATTCTTAGACGACTCTATTCTCGCCGGGATGGAAAGTGTACGAATCATCCATGGAAAGGGGGAAGGCATCCTGCGCCAAGTCACCCGTCAAGTTTTGGGTCATCATCGTGGCGTGAAGTCATTCCGAGACGGTCAAGCCGACGAAGGTGGGCAAGGAGCAACGATTGCCGAACTTCGATGAACTGCTCCGCGCTGCTCAAGCGTCAAGAACCCGGGCCTACGTTCCCTACAGTAAGTATGCGGTAGGAGCGGCAGTTTTGGGCTCGGACGGGAAAATCTATTCAGGGTGCAATGTGGAGAATGCAAGCTATGGACTCACCATCTGTGCGGAGCGCAATGCGATTGCCGCCATGGTAGCCGCTGGCTGCACGTCCATAGAAGCCGTAGCTGTGGTGACTGCCGATGGCGGCACTCCCTGCGGAGCATGCCGGCAAGTTTTGTCCGAGTTCGCCGTTGGCGAAACCACCGTGGTCTGCGCTGGTGACACATCATCTCACCAATTCTCGGTAGCCGAACTGCTACCCTCTTCATTCAAGCTCTCATGAACTCGCGTATCCTCATTCCCTTGCTCATCGTTCCCCTTGCTGTCTTTGCCCTCGGTTGCGGGGGAGGCGGCGGAAATGGGGGAGGAGGCGGAGGAGGTGGTGGTGGATGCACAGTGGATACCAGCGACATAGGTGATGGATCTGGCACGATTGTCCAGGGGGTTGTTCGCGACCAAAACTTGGCTGCCGTTCCGAACGCTCAGGTTGAGTTTTACACCGCTGGCGGCACACTTCTCAAGCGGGCGAAGACCTCATGTACGGGCAATTACGCGGTTCAGTTGAGCGGCGTGCCGGCACGACTCTCCGTTCAATCATCGTCAATAGGTGGCTACTACAAGATGTTTAGCTATCTGGGAGACTGGTTCACTTTGCAGTCCACATGCCGCGCGCCATTGTCAGGCATCAATGTCGGCGGCACGACAACGCTACCGACGGTCTATCTGCAATCGCAGGTTGGCCCGCCTCCACCACCGCCGACGGGATGCCTTTAGGCCGCGTGACCCCAGCCTTCGGAACTCGCCATCATGGCCTCTGCTTCTGCAAGCAGTTGATCTGAGGTCTTGGTGGTTCCGTCAAGGTAGGCGTAGCCGACCGAAGCAGATATTGCTCCCGAAGGCCCTCGACGCTGGGTTAACCAAGGCGCGATTTTTGACTGAAGCCGGGCCATCACCACGGCCGCTGTCGCCCCGGTTGATGGGAGAATGATGCCAAATCCGTCTTTGCCATAGCAGCAGGTGACATCCAGCCGTCGAATGTTTCCCTTGCAAAACTCGGCCGCGTCGGCCATGAAATCGGTCACACAAGCACCGCCGTAATAGCCCATGAGCGACTCAAGGTTCTCGAACTTGACTAAGACGATGCTCATCGGGGTGAGGTCGCTGTTGGCGCGATGCACCTCTTCCTCAAGCCGGGCCCGGAAGTAGTCCTCATTGTAGAGGCCAGTCACTGGATCAATGACCTCGGGTTCAAGGTTTTCTTGGGCTTTCTTGAGGACTCGATCGCTCACATCCTCATTGGTAAGAATGCGTCGCAGCTTGGTGAGCGACTGGCGCAGGATGTGGCTGACATAGTTGCATGAGATTCCAAGACGCTTGGCAATTTCCGTTTGGCTAAGACTCTCGAAGTGAAAGGCCATCAGTACTTCGCGTTCAAGGTCTCGCAATTGTCCCATCGCGCTCTCGAGGAGTAGCCTTTCTTCAACCCCCAGGTTCTCGGTCGTGTAGGCGGGCATATTATCAACCTCGCTGCTCTCATCATCGCCTGGGAGAACATTATCGAACGACGTCACCTTGAGCAGGTCGGCCGTAGCGTGCACTTCCTCGATGGACGATTCGCTGACCCCGAGGTCCCGGGCGATCTCGCCATTTGTTGGGATACGACCCAACTCTGACTGTAAACGAGTTGCCGCCTTCATCGTTCGGTGACGCAGTTCCTGTAGCCAGGCTGGGTGGCGAATAACCTGAGTCCTGTCGCGAAGGTGATGCTTGATTTCACCCGCAATGAGGTGGGTCGCATAGGTATTGAACCGAACGCCTGATGCGATGTCAAACCGTTTGATCGCGTTGAGCAAGCCAATGTAGCCCACCTGGACCAAGTCCTCGAAGGACTCGATGCCAGAGAAGCGCCGAGCGACTCTCTCTACAGTTGGTCCAAATTGGACCAAGATCATATCTTTGAGTTCAGGTCGAGGATTAGCGTAATATCGCTGCACCAAAATTTCCGGGTCAGTTATTGCCTTTT
>JADZDX010000034.1 GCA_020850835.1 Fimbriimonadaceae bacterium | reverse complement strand
GTAGAGGCGAGCGTCCAGAGCAATGAGCTTTCGATTCATAATGAGGTGTAGAGGTATTTTGGTCTATGCGTAAGCGTAAAGCTCCAATCGGCGCCGTTTTCTTCTTGGTTCTGCTACTCGCCATCGTCGCGTTTTTCAACATGCAGGGTGGCGCGGCGGGCGTTTACAATCCAGAAGCCGAGCAACACCAAGTTGACGACCAGATGGCCGAGAGTGAAAGGGCTCCGGGACCACGCATGAATCGGGCTACTCAAACGACACCGGATCAGGGAACCCCGCCTCGGTAGCGACAAATACCGCGCCCGTTTGATATACACCAAATGGGACGCCAAAGGCCTTTGCCATAGCACCGCTTGTCGCCAGTTCTTGGAGTGAGGCTGGTCCTTCCACTCGGCCATCAACGAACAACAGTGCGGGGGCCGCGAGGCGTTGCGCCACGGCAAGATCATGGATCGAAGCAAGAATGCACTTCCCCTCGGCGCACACATTTCGGATCGTGGCCTCCAATTCCAATTGGTACCGAACATCCAGATGCGAATTGGGCTCGTCGAGGAGCCATGCAGGGGCATCTTGGGCAACTGCTCGTGCCAGCCGAACCCTCTGCGACTCACCACCGCTGAGCGTTGTGATCGATCGGTCGGCGTACGAGAGGCAATTCTGGGACTTCATGGCGGACTCAACAATGGCATGGTCTGAAGGCGAGCCAGCCCACCAGTTCGAGCGAGCTATTCGTCCCATACTCACCATCTCCCTTGCGGTGAACTCAAATGGGGCTGTCTCATCCTGAGGCACGAGGGCCAGTAACCTAGCTACTTCATCAGCCTGCAGTTCCGCCAAGTCTTTGCCCCCAATCTCTACTCGCCCGGATAGTGCCGGGAGCGCGCCGAGAAGAGTCCGAATCAACGTTGTCTTGCCGCAGCCATTGGGACCGAGCAGTAGCAGAATCTCACCTGCCCTGAGTTCGAAACTAATGCCCGCAGCGATCGAATGCCTGTAACCTATCGAAAGACCGGAAACCCTAATCAAGGTCGCCCTCAATCAATCCGCTATTGAAGGATCTCCACATTGCAGCAAACACGCCATTTTCTTGAAGGAGCTCGTTTGGCGTGCCCTGCTCCACGACTTCGCCGCGTCGCATCACTAGGATCTTATTTGCCCGCATTGCAGTGGTTAATCTGTGGGCTATAAAAAGGGTCGTCCGATCCTTCATTACCTCATCCAAGGCGATGGTCACCGCCTTCTCGCTGTCCGCGTCCAGATTGCTCGTTGCTTCGTCAAGCAGCAATACCTTGGGTTTCCGGATGATCGCCCGGGCAATGGCTAGGCGCTGACCTTCCCCGCCGCTGATTTTTGCACCGCGTTCGCCCAGTTGCGTTTGATAGCCATCGGGAGTTTTGGCGACGAATCCGTCGGCATGGGCTAGTTGGGCAGCCTCGATAATCTCTTCGGCAGATGCACCCGCTCGGCCAAGGCTAATGTTATCTTCGATGGTCCCAGCAAACAGGAACGTTTGTTGCGGAACGACCCCGAATTGCGACCGATACCAGCGCAGATCTAGGGAACGAATATCCACTCCGTCAAGCAGGACTTGTCCCGCTGAAGGGTCATAGAATCGAAGCATTAGATCAGCAATCGTAGTTTTCCCGGCTCCGCTTGGTCCCACTAGGGCCAAACTCGTCCCGGGCTCAATAACAAAGCTCACGCGGTCAAGAGCCAATACGCCATCCTCGTATTCAAAGCTCACGTCGCGAAACTCAATGCGTCCGACCACCCTAGGCAAAATGACGCCTTCCGACGTTTCTGCCTCCTCTGGCACATCCAGAACCTCTGAGTAGATCCGGCTCGCCGCTGCCTGAACCTGGTTGTAAGTATTATTTACATTGCTCATTGCTTTCGCCCCTTGGTTGATCACGTCCAAGGCGAAGGTCAAGGCAACAATTTGGCTGATTTGGAGCATGCCCCAGAAAGCCATATATCCGCAGATGTAAAGGATCGTCGCCAAACTGACTGCCCCGATAAGCTCGACCATGGGCTTCAACTGGGAAAACCGGCGAACCGCCCGCATCTGGCTCGCGAATGTCTTTTCGACCAAAGTGGCATAGACATCGCTCATCCGCTGCTCGGCCGCGAAGGCTTTTACGACTCGAACTCCCCCAAGCGCTTCGTTGGTCGTCCCGGCCAGCGCGGCAAGGTCATCTTGGACGGTTACTTGATCTTGCTTCATGCGGCGACCGTTACGCTGAACAAAGGCCGCCATTACCGGAATGAATAGGATGGCAACGATAGCCAATTGCCACTTGATGATGAAAATCGTAACCAATGCCGCTACAGCTTTGAATGGCCCGTCAATCGAATCGCGGATGAGGGGCACCGCTGACTGATATACGTTGACATCATTCGTTAGGACACTTTGGATGGCTCCCGACTTTCGCGACGTGAAATACCGAATAGGTAGCTTCTGCAACTTCGAATAGAGCTGGATACGGAGGTCTGCCGCCAGGCGGGCCGCGGCTCGGCTCAAGTAGAAGGATTGCCCCCTCGTGAAGACGTACTTGATCAAGAACACGACGATAACGGTCAGACATGTCCAACCCAGTCGGCGGAGAGCCTCTTCACGGCCCTGAGGTGGGTTCACTCGCGACTGCCCCAACGATTCAATTGCTCGCTGGACTTCAGCTTCGTCTTTATCCCATTCTAAGGCTAATGCCGATGCAGGCGGCAAGCTAAGTCGAGGGTCTACCGGGTGCTTAAGGAGTCCCTCCCGGATTCGCTCCCTTGGCAAGCCCAACCTCTGGGCAAGATCAGCTTCGTAGGGCGATGACTGGTTAAGATCCACCCGCATCGGAGCGGCTTCGTTAATAGAGCGGATTGCGACTTCAGTTAGGGGAATCGTTGCCGCCGTGAGGAGCGCACCGGCCGCAACACACACTAGCCCCTTGAAAATATTCTTTCGTTGGGAGCGAAGTGCCGTCGCGAGACGTGGATCAAACCGGAAAAAGAGCCTCGGCATGCGATGTAAAGGAGAAGTTTACACCCACTGGCCCCGATCCCCGTCTAACTGCTGGTAATGGGCCCACGGTGACACACCGAACTTATACTCGGGCGTAGAGTGTCGTACACTATGGGCAGACTGTGAAAAGAGCTATTGCGACGATCGGGTGGTTAGCGTTTGGCGTTCAAGCAAGTTTGGGTGCTGATGACCTTGCGCCAGCCAATATTATCAAGCTAAATTTAACGGCAAAAGTAGATACGATGCCGCTCTACCCTGGTCAGGAGACGACCATCTGGCGATACGTTGTTTCCCCATTGCCTCCATCTGCCCAGAAGAGCCACTTTCCTGTCATCTATGTGAAGAAAGGGCAAATCCTTGATGTCACCTTTAAGAATGGCTTGAGCGAGCCAACGAGCGTCCACTGGCACGGCCTGGATGTCCCCGCCTCGATGGACGGTCATCCTGCCGACGCCATTAAGCCAGGCGGTACTTTTCGATATCGCTTCGTAGTTCCAAACCGGGCAGGAACCTACTGGTTTCACCCGCACCCCGATCAGCTCACGGCAGAACAAGCAGCTGCTGGCCTTGCCGGGGCCATTATCGTCAGTGATAACGAAGAGCAAGCCCTCACACTTCCTCGCGCAAAGAGGGACCAAACGCTGGTGATCCAAGATCGCTACATCAATGGATCGAACCAATTCCAATACGTCAGCAATCCACAGGGAGGATTCCTTGGGCCCCATATCCTCGTAAACGACATGCGCAATGCCGCCATGAATGTGGACACGGCAGTGTACCGACTGCGGCTCCTAAACGGTAGTAACACGCGGATTTACAAGTTAGCTTGGTCGAATGGGATGCCGGTCACGGTTATTGGTGTAGACCAGGGCTTGCTTGCCGCTCCGGTTACCCGCAGCTACGTAATGCTCTCTCCTGGTGAGCGGGTTGAAGTATGGGCTGATTTCCGGTCGTTGACCGTAGGTGGACAGGTTAAATTGCGATCGCTAGCCTTCACCCCAGGTGGACCCGTTTCGGGGTTTGGACTTAATCAAGGTGCGGCCTTCGACATCATGGCCTTCAATGCCACTACTGCCGTCACTGACCCGATCACCCTACCCGCCACCCTCAGCACTGGCGTCCCCAACTATACTTTGGCCGGAGCGACAAACTACGCGAACCCGAGAGTGATTCCTTTCTCCTTGGTAAGTGGCACCTTCCAAATGAACGGAGCAACGTTTGGAATGGATGAAGTAGCCGAAAATGAGAAACCAAAACTGGGTGAAGAACAGATCTGGGTTTTCCAGAACAACGCTTCCCTCCAAATGCCCCACCCTCTCCATTTGCATGGCTCCGGCTTCCGCGTTTTAGAGCGTATTCAGTCGGGCGCGTTCCCGACGCAAGTCGCTTCAATGCAGGACGGGTTTCTTGATGAAGGCTTTAAGGACACCACGCTTGTCATGCCCGGAGAAACGATCAAGCTGGTTCACAAACCTCTCTTTTACGCGGGACTGTTCCTATATCATTGCCACAACCTCGCCCATGAGGACAGTGGCATGATGCGCAATTACCGAGTACTACCCTAGTTCTTGCGGCGGCGACGGATGAACGCCGCAACACCCAACCCGAGGACAGCCATCGTAGCCGGCTCCGGCACTGGCGTCACAACGAATTCTAAGGTGTAGCTTGTTGGCTCGTTAAACTGGTTCATCCAGAAGCTGTAGGACCCAGGTCCAAGCGGCGGGGTGAATCCTTGCGCCCCAAACTCACCCGTCCCCATCATTGGCAAGAGATCTTGGTCAAGGTTTGCCGGGCCAAAATGCATCCAGCCAAGGAGGTCCGGGATGTTTGGGTCGTTTGGATCGACTCCGAAAGTTGTTCCCGTTGTCACGCCAATAAACATGACATCCTGTCGGTTGTAGGCACGGAGATTCAGTTGCGACAACTGCTGGTTTGGAGCGAGGGTAAACGTATAGAAATCCAGCTCGGAATCGCCCGTTGTGGCCAAAAGGAGATTGGAACCGTTTGACAGAGTCAGCTGAGTCGGATTGAAGCGATCTCCAGAAAGGTCACCGTTCACCGCCTCGTCCCAAACGACGGCACTGTGTCCAAGGGCCGGCAACATCATGGCGACTAGGCCGATCAGTAAGTGCTTACTCATACCCATTCATTGTATCGTAGCAAGTTCAGGGCCACAAGCCAAAAGTTGCTAGTTTTTGTTATTTAGCCCATCTTGGCTAAAGCCGATTTTAGGACCCTTTGGTCTATTGGTTGGGTCCCAACGCTTGTCAATACCCTTACGACAGGCTCATGTTTGACAATGCCGCCCGTTGCCGAATCCAGACTAGCGGCGATTTCCAGCATCTCTAAACCATCACAAAGGACGTCCTCTAGGCTCCTCCGATCAAAAGGGCCCTTGTGCTTCGTGATGTAATCAAAGATGCCTCGGATCTGAGTACTTCCGCTTCCAGCAGCCGCGAACGGACCACTCTGGAACCTTGCTCCTGCGGTGTCGAAGAAATAAACTCCAAACCGACCCGATTTCTGATCATATGCCGCCACGATTGGAAGGAAGACACCGATCCCTTCCATTGCCATACCAAGGTTGTTTGCGAGAGCACGGCTAATCTCCTGAAGCTTTCCCTCAAGCGACATTTCGCCAAGCTGCATGCGACGGTAATACTTGAAGCTATGTTTGAGGAGCCGGCAAATTTCGATGGATCGAGCAAATGATCCACTGATCGCGACCACGGTTCGATCATCGAGCGCAAATACCTTCTCGGCCATGTCAAACATGATCATGTTGCCCATCGTGGCCCGACGGTCCGCAAGGGTCAAGATGCCCTGATCGTACTCAAGCGCCAAGACCGTAGTACCGTGCACTTCGGAAAGGGGATCAAAAGGCTTTGGCTGATAGCCGACAAGATCGGAGAAGGTCTTGGGTGCCTGAGTCACTGACCACTCCGCTGCCGATACTTCTTAGCCTGATCCGGGTCAATTTTCTTGAGACGCTCAGCGAGAGGGTTGGGTTTCTCTGGGCGCTCTACTTTTGGCAGAGATGGTCCGTCGTCAGACTGTTTCCGGCCTGGGGCCGGTATGGAGGGGCGTGTTATTCGTTCAGGCACGGGGGACTCCTTCAAGGGCTCTCATAAACTCAACTACGTCAGAAATCTCGGAGAGTTGCTCAGAATAGACCCCGTCGGGGAATAACTCGACCTCCCCTTGTCGAAAGACAATTTTACGCCAACCAATGCTAATGAGATCGTCAGAAAACTTCTGCACTGCGAGTGCGCGAGCAAAAGACCGTGATCGATTTGGGATCGAACTAAGCTCAACCGAGTCGACCTCTCCAAAATCTAAAAGGGCTTGATACAGGCTTACTTCGGGGTCTAAGTCACTGTAGGCGAGGTCTATCGCACGGGGATCAGGCGCATCGGACAACTCAAGCAACTTCTTCTTCGCCGCCCAGTCCACTTGCCGGGAAAACAGTTCGAAGTCACTCCGCATCGCCTCGAGTAGCTTTCGGCATTCATCGCCTAGGTCACTCTCGTCCAAGTAAGACTCAATGATCTCGAACGCCGTCGTGCGCCCCTGCTTTGTTTCCACTACGAACTCGTAGCTCGCATCCTTACTCAATGACTCCATGGACTTGATGGGGTCTTCCAAGTCCCAACATGGACCAGAGGCTGTCATTGCGCAATCAATCGCCCGTTGAACTAAATAGAGCTTCCTCCGTGTGCAACTAGGCATTCGATTGGCATCCCCCGAAATCACATGTAGCCGCATCCAGCGAGTGGGGTCAGCATGCGGCTCATCCCGAGTGTTAAAAATTGGGCGTTGATATAGAGTGTCAACACTTGCCAGCACCGAGAAGAACTCGGCTCGTTGGCTAATTTGGAAATCACAGGGTGTACCGTGCTCAAAGCCGACCTTTCCGGCCCCGGTAAGCAGCTGTCTCGCGACCAGCATCGGAACTACAGAGCGCATGAGGGCTTCGACGGGCACTTCGCGCGGTACCAAGTAGCTCTCATGGGTCCCGTAGCTTGCCCCATGAAAATCAGTGTTGTTCTTGTAGACCTTTACTTGCCGGCCGGTCTGTCTCATATAGGCTCGGGCGGCAGCCCAAACAACCTCCTCGCCGTGAATATCATCCAAGGTCACCGAAGAATAATCACCTTCCGCGGTCGCGTACTCAGGATGCCCGTGGTCATTGTAAAGCCGAGCCCCAGAAGGCAGAACCCGATCCGACCGAATATCAAGCGAAGGAGTCTGACGCCCCACATCATACTGGGCATCCACAGGATCTACGGATAGCGTCTCAGCAACGAATCCGCGCAGATCAGACCGGGGTGATTCATACCGATTATCCCAACCCAAAATACATGGGTTGGGATAACTGCGAACGACTTCTGCTGCGTCTTCTAGTTGTTCGGCTGGCCCGCGACCTTCAATCCAGAGTCCGTACTCTGTCTCGAGGCCGCACAGCATTACCTTCGGTAAACGCCAAATCCGCCGCTCGTGCCAAAGGGCCAGATGCCTGGCGGCACGCCGGTAACATCCCAATCACCCCGCCGGACGGTACCGTTCACCTTGACAAGGTTGCTCAAAGTCCCTTGGACTTCATTGGCAGGAACAGCATCATCAATAGTATCAACCGGATAAAGCTTGAAGATATTGTTACTCGGGTTCCCGCCAACGTTATAGAACACGCTACCGTACCAAAGGGCGGTCACATTGCCCCCCGATGTCTTATACAACACGAACTGTTGTCGTGCGTTAGCCTCGGTTGGCGCAGCCTCTCGGCTCGTTGGGAAGGCGACTGCCACGGTGGTATCGCTTGAACTAATCGCGCTGCCAAAGTTCTTCCACGTACCAATGATGCTCGTGTATCGGGTCAGCGCCGGGCCCGTATCATCCAAGATAAACAGGTTTGCGCCCGAGATCTCGCTACCAGGAGGTCCGATTGGCGGGCCTTGAGTGACCTTACCGTTCTGGACATTGATTGGATCCAGCAGTTCAAAAACACTACCCGAACCCATATCCCGGCTGTAGCCATAACCATCCCCGCTGAAGTAGACCCGATCGGCATTGGTGCTATCGCCGTGAAGCTGAGGCTTTGATGACACACCCGAAATATCAAAACAGATGTAGTCAGAAAACTGGCTAATCATCTTGTTATAGATCGGATTGAAGTTCGCAGTTCGGAATGCTGCGTCATCCCAGAAAATTGTGTCGTCACCGAAATTGTAATTCAACATCGAGTCGTCTAGGCGAACGGTGAAATTGCTCACCCGCCCAGGGAACACTCGAAGATTTGCTTCGAAAGGATTTGGCGCCTGGAAGGCAACGCTTCCCTCTGGGGTCTGGTTCGTAACCGACCCGTTCTGTCGCTCAATGAACTGCTTGACTTCGAGCAAGTACTCGGCAAAGCCTAACGAACTGGAACCAATCGGGAACTGCACCCCAAATGCCTGTGCATTGATCGTATAGCCGTCAAGCTGCACATTCATCTCCTGCAAGACATTGTTCTCACCCGTCGGGATGTAGTCAAACTGGGAATTCTGGAACCGCACATTCCGGATGACTGCGGTTTGCGACTGTGCCGCACCACGAGGCAGTGAACGCCCCATACCACTCAAAAAGGTCGTTTGGACGACCCCACCGGCTCCCAAGCTAAAGGTAGGGTAGGTGCGACCGCCGGGGCCACCGCCACCGGGGCCACCCCCCGGGCCACCGCCGCCGGGTCCACCACCATTGTCTCCTCCACCGCAACCGGTTAGGAGCGTCGCTACGCAGGCAAATAAGAACAGCTTCTTCATGCTGGAATATGTCTCTCAGATCTGATGACCCAAATTGGGCGCACGTGCAAGTATAGACGACTTGCGCGCAGAAGTTGGACGCCCTACCTCACGCCAAAGTTTGCTCAATTTTGCTCATGGGTACAATCCATCACCCATGAAGCGCGATGGCATGCTTGACTTGAACGATGCGCTTCAACACCCGGGCCGTGTTATCTCGGTTGACATCTCGACCGAAATGCCGGGGGAAGCAGATGTGGAGCTTACAGCACCCGTTGAAGGCTTTTTGGAGGCTGAAAGCACGGGAAACCAGCTCCTATTGAAAGGTGAATTCAAGACCAGATGCACCTTACAGTGCGCCAGATGTGGAGGGCCGCTGGAGCAAGACTTGTCCTTCGAAATCAATGAGGATTTCCCCGTCGATGGCATTGCAAGCATGTACGCACAAGATGATTTTGCTCGAGTGGTAGCCGAAGAAGATTTTCCGATTTTCGATGAGAACCATCTGATCGTTGAGGCATTACTCCACCAAGGCCTGATTATAAATCTTCCCCAGGCCCCCTTATGCGCGTATGGTTGGGACGGTGACTGCCCAGAAGCGCGCAACCTTCCTCGCGCTACTCCAAGCAGCAGCACTCCCCTCGAATCGCTGTCCTCACTTCTTGAGGAGGAGCAGTCCTGAACCGCATAGCCATTGATGCCATGGGCGGTGACTTCGCTCCACGCGAAATTGTAAAGGGAGTCATGCTCGCCCATGACGAAGTACGAGCTCAACTTATTCTTGTGGGGCTACAGGATCAACTTAATGCCCTGATGCCTCAACGCCCACCGAATGTTGAGGTCGTCCATGCCAGCGAGGTAATCGGCATGGAAGATAAGCCCATTGAGGCAATTCGAAAGAAGAAGGACAACTCACTCAGCCGGTGCGTTGAGCTGGTGAAGGAGGGCCGAGCGGATGCGGTTGTTAGCGCCGGGAATACAGGCGCGGCCACAGCAGCCAGCCTGCTTTCATGGCGACAAATGCCCGGAGTTCATCGGCCCGCGATCGCCACCAGCATGCCAAACAAGCACGGCCACTTTCTCCTGCTTGATGCAGGAGCATCCCCCGACATCGACCCTGAGCAAATCGTTGAGTTTGCTTTGATGGGGAGAGCTTATGCGCAAACGGTCTTGAGCCGACACGAACCGAAGGTCCATCTGATCAACATGGGAGAGGAGCCGGGAAAGGGCAGTTCCTTCGCGAAGCAAGCCTACACGCTCCTAGAGAAGTTCCCCTGGTTCGCGGGCAATATTGAAGGCAAAGACCTTCCGACCGCGCCCCTTGATGTCGTTGTTTGCGATGCTTTTGTTGGCAACATCATCTTGAAAACCGCCGAAGGCATTGCCGAGTACATCTTCTCGGAACTTCGGAACGCGGCAACTGCGAATGCTCTCACCAAGGTGGGATTTCTACCCGTGCGATCCAAGTTGCGCCCGCTCAGTAAAAAGTTAGACTACGCCGAATACGGTGGCTCCCCCCTCCTTGGGCTCAACCATCTATGCACGATCTGCCATGGGCGTAGCAACGCGAAGGCAATAATGAACGCAATCAAGGGCACCGATCGCGCCTTGACAAACGGCCTCATTGAAAAGATTCGATGCGCATTCTCCGAGGTCTAGGCCTCAGAGCATGTGCCCCATCTTCGTCGCCTTTGTTGCGAGGTACTTATCTCGGTTCTCATTAGGGGGCGCAACGATGGGGACGTATTCTACGAACTCCAAGCCATAGCCCGCAACCCCGGCGCGCTTGGCGGGATTATTGGTCATGAGCCTGATCTTTGAGACACCAAGATCGGCCAAAACCTGTGCGCCCAGTGAATAGTTTCGTTGGTCGGCCTTGAATCCGAGGGCGAGGTTTGCCTCTACCGTATCCATACCTTGATCTTGAAGTTCGTATGCTTTGAGCTTTGGGATCAAGCCGATACCTCGCCCCTCCTGCATGATGTAGACGACCACACCCCGGCCTTCCTCCTCTATCATGCGAAGAGCGATTTCAAGTTGGTCGCCACAATCGCACCGCAGGGAGTGGAGTAAGTCACCCGTGAGACAGGAACTGTGCATGCGAACTAGCACCGGTTCTCCTCCCGAAACATCGCCCTTCACGATTGCCACATAGGGGTCATGCTCCACGCTTGGCTGATAAGCATAAAGCTTGAAATGTCCAAATTTTGTTGGGAAGTCAATTGGGCCAGCGGCTCGCACAATCAACCGCTCATTTTGACGGCGATAGGCGATGAGGTCAGCAATCGTTACGATAATGAGCCCATGCCTCGCAGCGAATTTCTCAAGTTCGGGAAGCCGCATCATTGTGCCGTCCTCGTTGAGGATTTCGCAGCCCACACCCGTTGGTTGGAAACCCGCCAGCGTCATCAAATCCACGATTGCTTCGGTATGTCCAGCACGCTGCAGTACCCCGCCTTCTTCGGCGCGGAGGGGGATGATGTGTCCTGGTCTTGCTAGGTCCGTTGGTTTGGCTTGACGATCCACAAAGACTTTCACAGCAAGAGTCCGGTCAGAGGCCGAAACCCCTGTGGTAGCGCCATGAAGCGCATCAACGGTTTCCGCCATCGCCGTTCCATACCGCGCCGTATTTTGCTTGGTCATCATGGGTATTCCAAGCTCTTGCAGCCGCTGAGGCGTTGTTGGAATAAAGGGAACGCCACGACCATGGAGCAACATGAAATTCATCAGCTCCGGCGTACACTCCTCGGCCGCGCATACTAAGTCACCCTCGTTTTCACGATCTGGATCATCAATGACAATGATCAATTGCCCCTTTTGGAGCTCAGCGATTGCTTCGGGGATGGTCGCAAAGGGCATCAGACCATTCTACGCCTTTCACGGCGAGACGTTCGGCCCCAACAAATACGATCGCT
>JADZDX010000033.1 GCA_020850835.1 Fimbriimonadaceae bacterium | reverse complement strand
TGGGCCCGAACTCAAATCTCCACACTTTTTCGCCCGGATATAGCCGATCCATAGATTTTTGCAGGGTTAAGGAATCCGAGAACCCGCCGATGATTAGTTTACGGCGATGACGAACATTTCTGCGGCATGGATCCGAAACCTCTCACGAAGTATGAAATCGTGTCCGCTGTGTCATAACCTGAACCTGCGGGCGAGCGATGAATGCTACGTTTGCGGGTGGCGCGGAACTTTCGAGCATGATGCCGAGACCATTCGATTGGGAATTGAAGACCTCGCCGATCGCGCACCGCAGTTGTTGGAAGTCCTTTGCGTTGCCGCCAATGCGCGACGAAATACCCGGTTGCCTCGGCTCCTGAAGGCTCTGTTTGTCCGGATTGACTGTCGCGTCTGATCGCCCGCTGTCCACAACTATGTGGACAATTTGCGATATTCGCAAATTGTTGCGCCAAGACACCACGGCGACCTTGAATGGGCGTAACAATAGACTCCATGTCCGCCGTCATTGAAGGATTCATTCCTCCTCATAGTATTGAGGCTGAAATGTGCGCCCTTGGGGCGATGTTCCTTAGCGAGCGGGCGCGGGAGCAGGTGCGAGAAATCCTTAAGGATGAGGATTTCTATCGCCCGGCTCACCGCACCATCTATGAAACGATGGTGAGCCTGATGGAGAAGGGAAGTGCGGTGGATTTGATGACCGTGCGCTCGGCTCTGCAGGACAAAGGGCTCCTTCAAAGCGCAGGAGGCGTGGAGTACTTAATTAACGTCGCGGAGGCTGTACCGAGCGCGGCCAATGCCAGTGATTACGCCCAAATCGTAAGGGAGAAGTCAGTCTTGCGGCGTCTGGAAGAAGCCGGCCATAAGATCGTTTCGGTTGTGCACGATACGGATTCGGATGCCCAGCAGAAGGTGGATGAATCGGAGCGGATGATCCATGAGATCAGCCGTCGCGAGATGAGGAATAGCCTGGTCTCCGTCAGCCAAGCCACGCAAGAGTTTCGGACGGAAGTTGATGAGCTATATGAGTCGGGCGTGCCCATTCTGGGACACCCATCAGGCTTTTACGATCTGGACAAGATGACCGGCGGCATGTATGGAAGCGATCTGACGATTCTCGCCGCTCGTCCCGCCATGGGTAAGTCAGCCCTTGCGATGGGCATAGCATCCCATGTGGCCCAAGTTGATAAAGGGGCGGTTGCTGTATTTTCATTGGAAATGAGCACGAGCCAATTGGTTCGTCGTTTGGTATCGAGCCGAAGTCAGCTATCAACGAGTTTGCTGAAGAAGCCTAACCTGAGCGATAATAATTACGAGAAACTCATTGACGCATGCGAGCACCTGTATAGCTTGCCTATCTTCATTGACGATAATGCCGAAGTCAGTCCGTTTGAGATGCGGAGCAAATGTCGCCGCCTCCAATCCGAGCACGGGCTTAGCTTGGTCGTGGTTGATTACCTGCAGCTCATGAAGTCGTCCCGAAAAACGGAGAACCGGGTTCAGGAAGTGAGTGAGATTGCTCGGGCGCTAAAGGTGATGGCCAAGGAACTCAATGTCCCGGTCATTGCTCTCAGCCAATTGAGTCGGCAGGTGGAACAGCGGCCAGACAAGCGCCCTATGCTGAGCGACATCCGAGAATCAGGCTCCATTGAGGCGGAAGCTGACTTGGTGATGTTTATCTACCGCGATGCTTACTACAAAGCGAAGGAAGAGGGCGCACCTGAACAAGATTACAATCCCGAAGCGGTGGAAGAGGCTGAACTCATAATTGCCAAGCATCGCAGTGGGCCGACGGGGAAGGTCATCTTGGGGTTCCAACCCGCTTATGCCCGCTTTGTGAACTTGAAGCGCTAATCGTGGGAGCTTGAAAACAATAAAGTCTCCCGTCCGTCCTTAAATCAAGATGATTTCCCTATTGCTATCTGGGCTTGTTGCCTTCTCCCAACCCACGCCAACGAATAGCTTGCGCCTCGCGATGACGCCAAAGTTGGATGGAGTCTTGGATGCGGAGGAGTGGGATCCGCTCGTCTCGCCCGAACCGTTCAACGGCTACTTGCAATGGGAGCCGGGCGTTCTGTACGCCGCCGGAACTGTCGAGCACGGGAAGGAGGCGAGATTGAGCTTTGACTTCAAGGGTGACGGTTGGACGGTCGGAAGTGACAATTTGGAAGTTACGGTCACGCAAGAGGGTGTTCGGGTCAGGCGCCTGATTCAAGATGTGCAGGAAGGAGCGCGGTGGCAGGACGAGCCGCTCATTGCTCAATCCACTGTCGCCAAGCGCGGCGACACCGACACTGGCTGGAACTTTGAGCTTCAATGGCGAGGGCTCGGCGACCTCTCCTTCGAGAAGGGAAAGAAATTCAATGTGCGGATGGAATCGTTTGACCAAAACGGAGCCGAGGTCATGGCCTTTGTGCCCCGGCAGACGGTGCCGGTCGAGCTTGCGCTGGATCGCGCGCAGGGGCTACCCGAAGGCATGTCTTGGGCCCCAGAACACGTAGTCCGAACGGTGGTTCCAGGCCAACGGATCAAGCTGCGCCTAACCTTTGTGAACAAGGGCGAGGATGGTTTGGGGAGAGTTGATTTGCGTACCTTGGGATTTGCATCTCTCTTTACGAGTAGCCGCCAGCAACCTTTCCCAACCCTAGACAAGAAGAAGCGTGCTTTTCTTGACTATGAGGCCATCGTATCAAAGGACGCCCCGCTTGGCTACACCCGTCTCGCGGCCAAGATTGAGAAGCCGAATGGAGATGTCGCGACAATTGAATCCAGCTACGAGATTTCGGACCTTCTGACCATCCTCCCAAACCTACGGGTTGAGAAGGGGCAGACCGGAACACCTCGGATCATTCGTGGTGATATTTCGCTTCGCTCAAATACAACTGGGCGACTCAATGGCAAGATGTTCTTTGACTTGCCCGAAGGATGGGCACTGCGCCGGGGAAATGATGCTGACTTCAAGATCTATCGCGAGCGCGGTAGGGTGAAGATGGCGGTTGAATTGGTGAGCCCCCAAGGGCTCAGTGGGCTCCAAGCGATCCCCGTCCGAGTTCAACTTGGCGACAAGGCAATCACATCGACAACGTACTTGGTCTTTGACTAATTCCATCATCCCCCTCGTAACTCCGTTCACCGACGATCAATCGCAGGTGAGCGAAGTTCGGCTGGCTCGGCTGATTCGGTCCCTGTTACCGAGTCAGCCAGCTGGGATCTTTGTGGGCGGGGATTTGGGCGAGTTTGCTTCGCTCACCCTAGGGGAGCGCAAGCATGTTTTAGAAATCGCGATGCGTGAGGTCGCCGGAGCTACATCGGTCTGGACCAATGTGACTGCGAACACAACGATGATGGCGACCGACATGGCCCAGCACGCCGCTCAACATGGTGCTGGTGGCTGCGTTCTGATGCCTCCCGTGTACGGGAGCTTTACCCAACCCGAACTCGTTCAGCATTTCCGCACGGTCGCAAAGTTTGGGCCCATGCAGGTGGTCATCGTTGACCCGAACTCCCAGTTGGCCCAAGGCTCGCGAGATGAGCTTTCGCAAATTGGTAGCGTATCAGTCTCGTCAGGACGGTTGGATGAGTTTCGGGTAGGCGGGTTGCGGGCGTCTCCCGGTTCGCTTTTGTCTGCCGATAATCCCGATCGAGCTATTGCCGCAATGAACGAATATGGCGCAATCCGGGTGGCCAAGGCCGTTCTCCAGTTTCGAGATCTGGATGTGGGGCCGCCGCGCAGCCCTATGTCGCTGTTGCCGGTTGAGACTTGCCGAGAGTTGGGGCTTTAGGAACGGTCTTGAAGGGCGGCGATTCCTGGCAAGATTTGGCCTTCCAGAAACTCCAAAGAAGCCCCGCCTCCCGTGCTGACATGGGACATTTCGTCGGCGACACCAAATTGCTCAGCCGCCGCGGCGCTATCACCGCCGCCGACAATCGTTATGCCGGGGGATGCGGCCATGGCCTCGGCAACAGCCTTCGTGCCTGCTTCGAAGGGAGCCATCTCGAAAACACCCATCGGCCCATTCCAGACGATGGTTCCCCCCTCATTGATCAACTTGGTGAATGCGGAACACGTTTCGGGGCCAATGTCGGCGCCGATGTCGTCGCTGGCCAAGTCGCCGACGCTTACTATGCGCGATGCCGCCGAATCACTTAACTCTTTAGCCACGACGACATCGGATGGAAGGGCAATCTTTTGCCCGGCGCCGGCGAGAAGTTGTTGGCAGAAGGAAAAGTTGGACTCATCCAAGAGTGACTTGCCAATTTCGAAGCCTTTGGCTTTAAGAAAAGTAAAGGCCATGCCACCGCCAATAATGAGATGATCTACCTTGGGAAGGAGGGATTCGATGACAGGAATCTTGTCCTTGACTTTGGCGCCACCTAGAATTGCGATGAAGGGACGCTTGGGGTTCTCTAAGGCCCCGCCTAGGTATTCGATCTCCTTCTCGATCAAGAATCCGGCGACCCCAGGGATGATGTGAGCGACCCCCTCGGTGCTGGCGTGGGCCCGGTGGGCGGTCCCAAATGCATCGTTCACAAAAAGATCAGCCATGCTGGCGAGGGACTTTGCAAAATCGGGATCATTCGCTTCCTCTTCGGGATGGAATCGGACATTTTCTAGGAGGAGTATTTCGCCAGCTTGCATCTGGGCAACCATGGAGGCAACCTCTGGTCCAATGCAGTCGGGTGCGAACTTCACGGGTTGCCCCATCAACTCACGCAGGCGTTCGGCAACAGGCGCGAGGCTAAACTCGGGGGTAACCCCCTTTGGGCGACCCAAGTGACTGCAGACGATCACTTTTGCGCCGGCCTTCGATAGAAATTGTAGTGTGGGAATGCTTGATGAGATGCGTCGGTCATCAACAATTCGTCCATTTTCCAACGGAACATTGAAGTCGCATCGAACGAGCACTCTCAGCCCGGCCACGTTCACATCACGCACGGTTTTCTTTCGAAAGGCCATGTTGATGAGTTTACATGGGGGACACGTGCAAATTCAGCGCGAATCCGTTGTAAACTAGAGTTTGGAGCCATTCACCGATGAATCTTTATTCTGCTCGCCGACGAGCCTTTACTTTGATTGAACTCTTGGTGGTCATCGCCATCATCGCGATCCTGGCCGCCATCCTATTCCCAGTCTTTGCCCAAGCCAGAAATGCGGCCAAGAAGGCGCAGGATCTGAGCAACATGAAGCAGCTTTTGCTAGCTGCTCAGATGTACTTGGGAGACAATGACGACATGTTCCACCGCATCCAAAATGGAGCGCAGGTAACGTCTCAGACAAACCAGGTTCAGGGCTCAGAGGATGCTTTGCAACCTTATGTCAAGAATCAGGACCTGTTCAAGGCCCCCAATGATCCGTTCCTTAGAAAGATCTGCGGTCAGACCGCAAATCCCGGAGCTACGATCAGTTACAGCTGGACTTTTAAGGGGAACGATGCATCGGCTGAGCCACCTCAGCTGTTCTGTTTCGGCCTTCATGGCTTGGCAAACCCGTCCGGAACCTTTGTCAGCGACTCTCTGACACTGAGCCGGGTCGCAATGCCGGCCAACACGATCCACCTGTATGGGCTCTGGATGACGAGCTCGGCCTTCAATTATCGTAGCCACTACCGCTACTACAGCGCCAATATCCGATCATGGCCCGTATACCCGTCGTATATCACGTACGATTGCAGCTCAGCAGGCGACGGTCGCGGCGCAATTGGCGGCTACTCGGGTCAATCCAATTGGGGTTTTGTGGATGGGCACGTAAAATCCATGCGCCAGACTCAGACGATGGATGAGCGCTGGGTAACCAATCCCTCAGCAGCGTTCACCGCGAAGGCCCCCAACTTGATCCACTATATGGAGGACTTCAAGAACTAACATGGATGATAAGAAGAAGCTGATAGCCCTCGTTGGCGTCATCGTTATTGCCCTTGCGGCCGTTGGTATGATGATGGCGAAGAACGTGGGTGGCGAGGGGCCAGAGAAGAAAGCAGGTTCCCTTGAAGAAGGGATCAATCACGAGACGGGATTACCCCTGAATCCGCCATCGCCAAACGCCGCAGGCGGCGACCCTAGCTTGCCAAACGGAAAATAGGCCATCAAGACCCATTTGTTGAGGCAGGCGGATGTTCCGCCTGCCTCAACAATTTAGGGCTCGCCGCTATGTAGCTTGATCGCCTTGCCGGCATTCATCTTCAAGTTCAGCATCTCGACTCCGATGCTGAACGCCATCGCGAAGTAGGTGAAGCCCTTCTCGATGTGCTGATGGAATCCCTCGGCGAGAAGATTAACGCCGATCAGGACCAAGAACGCGAGGGCTAGCATCTTGACGGTGGGATGCTTTTCGATAAAATCACTGACCTTGCCGGCAAAGGCCAGCATGAAGGCGATGGCCGCGATCACCGAGATGATCATGATGGAAAGATGCTTGACCATCCCGACCGCTGTGATCACGCTGTCCAGGCTGAAGACTAGGTCAATAACGACAATCTGCGCGATTACTCCGGCGAAGTGAGATTTGGCGGCCGGCTGCGCTTCATGTTCTACGCCCTCAAGCTTGTTATGGATCTCGTGAACGGCCTTGTAGATCAGGAACAGGCCGCCTGCGATGAGGATGATATCCTTCCAACTCAGCTTGATGAAGTCTCCGATGGGTAGAACAGTCTCCTTGAGCCCCATGATCCATGCGATGCTGAACAACAATGCAAGGCGCATGACAAAGGCCAACCCCAACCCCGTGAAGCGCGCCCGAGGGCGATCTGCTTCGGGCAGGCGCCCGGTCAGGATGGACAAGAAGACGATGTTGTCTATGCCGAGGACAACTTCAAGGAGGAGCAGCGCAACTAGGCCGGCCCAGGCATTCCCGTCATTTACCCATGAGAAATCCATGGGCGGGATTGTAGCAAAGGTACACTCTTTCGCGCAGTGAACGTTCCGGTTGACCTCTTATATTCGAAATCCCATGAGTGGGTAAAGATGGATGGCGATATCGCTACCATTGGCATTTCTGATCACGCTCAGAGCGAACTAGGTGACATTGTCTTTATTGACCTTCCCGAGGTGGGACGAGCCCTTCAATCGGGTGAGATCCTCGGCTCCATTGAGAGCGTAAAGACCGTCAGCGATGTATATGCCCCGGTATCGGGCGAAGTGGTGGAGACGAATCCAATGACTAAGATCGCACCGGAGACCGTGAACTCCGACCCGTACGGCGATGGATGGTTGCTCAAGTTGAAAGTTTCGGGATCGCTGTCTGGGGACCTAATGGACGCTGCTTCGTACGAGCAGGAGACCAGCCACTAAGTTGCCTTACATCCCTCACACCGACGAAGACATTAAGCAAATGCTCGCCACGATCGGGGTGAGTAGCATTGATGAGCTCTTCGTAGAAATTCCCGACGGTTTGAAGCTGAAGGAACCTTTGAACGTGCCGGACGGCATGGACGAGTATTCCTTAGGTCGCTACATGGCGGGCCTTGCCGGGAAAAATCTGGATAGCACAAAGCTCGATTGGTTCTTGGGTGCCGGGCTTTATGATCGCTATATTCCCGCCAGCGTAGGCGCGGTGATCAGTCGTGGGGAGTTCCTGACCGCCTACACGCCCTATCAACCGGAGATGAGTCAGGGTTATCTCCAGACGATCTACGAGTTTCAGAGCATGGTCGCCGAGCTGTACGGCATGGACCTAGCGAATGCGAGCATGTATGACGGTGCCACGGCCATGGCGGAGGCCGCTTTAATGTCGTGCCACATGACAGGGCGGTCCAAGGTCATCGTGAGTAGCGCGGTGCATCCTCACTATCGTGAAGTTTTGCGATCGTATTGTTGGGCCAGTAGTTTCGAGGTCGTGGAGGCACCCACGGCGGATGGCGCAACTCAGTGGCCGGATGCCTCCGATGCGGCGTGTCTCATCGTCCAATATCCCAATTTTTACGGCGTGATTGAAGATTTAGCTGCGGCTCGAAGTGCCGCCACGGGGGGCGTGGAACTGGTCGTGGTGTCCGACCCATTCGCGTGCGCATTGCTCACCCCGCCCGGAGAGTTTGGAGCGGACATCGTTGTGGGTGAAGGGCAGCCTCTTGGGATTGCCATGGGCTTCGGGGGGCCGATGCTTGGGCTTTTCGCCACGAAGGCAGAGTATGTCAGGAGGATTCCGGGCCGTATCGTAGGGCGAACGGTGGACCACCAAGGTCGGCCCGGCTTCACGATGACCCTCCGTACCAGAGAGCAGGACATTCGACGCGAAAAGGCGACCTCGAATATCTGCACAAATCAAGCGCTCATGGCCTTGGCGGCAACGGTTTACCTGTCCGCGATGGGGAAAACCGGCTTGCAGTCAGTAGCGGAGACGACCGTGCGCAACACGCAATACGCCATCCAGCGAATAACGGAGTCGGGATTCAAGCTGAAGTTTTCAGGGCGGGTGTTTGGCGAATTTGTGGTGGACTTGGGGCGTGATGCGGATGAAGTCCGGGATGCTTTGCTTCAAGAAGGAATCATGGCCGGGTTACCGCTGGGTGAGGTGGCTCACGAGTTAAAGAATTGTCTCTTGATCGCGGTAACCGAAGTAAGAACGAAGTCCCAAATTGATCGGTTGGCCACCTGTCTCGCCGCCGCAGGTCGAGCGGCTATCCAAGCGTGACCTAGCCTAAAATTGTAGTTCGGTAAAGGGGATCTTCATCAGCGCTTCTTGGGCGGAGAATCCTGCGTCGGGCACTCGCTCATACTCACCATCTGATAGCTCTAGCCACGAGTTTGTGTTGTCGCGCATGTAGGTCTCCAGGAGACGGTCGTGGAGCATTGCAACGAGGGCAGGGCTCTTGATGGGCACGAGAACTTCGATGCGACGGTCCAAATTCCGCCGCATCAGATCACTTGAGCCGATAAAGGCCTCCGGCTTGCCGCCATTGCCAAAGTAGTAGATACGCGAATGTTCAAGGAAGCGGCCAACAATGCTCTTGACACGGATACGCTCGCTCATGCCGGGAACCCCGGGGCGTAAGCAGCACGCACCTCTTACGATCAAGTCAATCTCGACTCCGGCTTGCGAAGCCGCGTACAACGCATCAATTGATTCGGGGTCAACGAGGGCGTTGAGTTTGATAATGATTCGACCTTGTTCTTGGAAAGTCACCTCACGCTCTATTCGCTCAATGATCTGGTCACGAAGGGAATGCGGCGCCACTAGGAGCTTGCGGTACTCGGTTTGGCGCGAGAACCCCGTCAGGTAGTTGAAGACTTCGTTGACATCCTGAGTGATTTCTGTGTCGGCGGTAAGGAGGCCAAGGTCTGTGTAGGAGCGAGCCGTGGCCGGGTTGTAGTTACCGGTACTAATGTGAGCGTAGGTCCGTAGCTTGCCGGATTCTCGGCGGACGACGGAGCAGAGCTTACAATGCACCTTCATATCGGGAAAGCCGTAACTGACGTGCACGCCCTTGCGCTCCAATTCGCGGGCCCAGGCGAGATTATTGATTTCATCAAAGCGGGCTTTGAGTTCGACAAGAACAGCCACCTGCTTGCCCGCTTCCGCGGCGGCCAAAAGGGATTCAATAATCGGTGATTGAGCACCTACACGATACAGGGTCTGCTTGATACCGACTACAGCGGGATCGGTGGCCGCAGATGAAACAAAGGTTTCGATGCTGTGAAAGCTATCAAACGGGAGGTGAACCAAAATGTCTCGCTCCCTGATTGCCTCGAAAAGGGAAGTGCTGTGGCTGAGGACTTCTGCGTTGAAAGGAGTGTGGGCGGGGTAACGCAGGGCTGGTTTGTCAATCCGGGCGAATTGATGTAGAACATCCATCCCGAGCAAGCCATCCACTTCAAATACGTCGCTTTGATCAAGGCTCAGAAGTTTCTTAAGAATCTCAAGGATCTCGGTAGGTGTGCCTCTTTCTACCTCCATCATGACGGGAGCCCCCATGCGTCGTTCAAAGAGCGACTGCTCAATCGCGCTCCGCAGATCGGACGCCTCTAACTCCTTGATCTCAAAGTCGGCATCTCGGATGACCCGGAAGCGATAGGATCCCACGATCTCGACACCCGGAAAGAAAGCCTGAAGGTTGGCTTGGATCAAGTCCTCCAGGAGGAGATATTGGTGTCCCTTGGGATTCAAGCGGATCGCGCGGGGAGTTCCTGTTGGCACCTTCACCCGGGCGAGCTTGATGCCTTCGGTTCCGTCCTTGAGGAGCACGGCGAGATTGAGCGAAAGGTTTGAAATGAATGGAACGCCCTGGACGGGATACACCAAGATAGGGGTGCTGACCGGGAAGATGTCCGTGCGGAAGTATTCCGCCATGTCCGTTTGCTGACGGTCAGAAAGTTCACGCCAACTCTTTAGCTCGATGCCGGCTCTTTCTAGCTCAGGGCGTAAGGTGTGGTTCCACAGGTCAGCGGCTTCCCTTCGGAGGGGACGCACGGCTTCGGCGATCATGGTGAGTTGCTCGCCGGGAGTGAGGCCGTCGGGGGTGAGGGTGATGACGCCGCCCTCGTATTGTTCAATCAGGCCAGAGACCCTGACCATGTAGAACTCGTCCAAGTTCGACTCAAAGATGGCGAGGAATTTGAGCCGTTCCAGAAGGGGATTCTTCGTGTTTGCGGCTTCCGCCAAGACTCGGCGGTTGAACTGAATCCAACTGAACTCTCGGTTGACGTACCGGTCACTGGTTTGATCAGTGGCCATGCGCTTAGGCAGGCTCATTTCGTGACTCCGCCCTGGGCCATTTCAAGGATGGCACCTTCGCGAACACCGTATTCGCTGACGAGAAACTGGCTCTGCCCGTAGTGGCGCATCATTTCATGAAAGACAATCGTGCCCGGCAATAGGCTCCCGGCGCGCTTTTCCTTCACTCGGTAACGGCGAACGATCTCACTGACTTCCAGCCCGGCTACTGACTTCATTAGGTATTCCAATTCAAAGAGTTGGATCAATCGTTCTCCATCTGGATGGAGAGCTCGCATAATTCCTCGCGCAATGCCGCCGCTGGCTACGACGGTAGCCTTGCCACTAGGTTGCGGGCAGGCTTCCCATTGCGCTCTGGTTGCCGCAATGAGCTGGTTGAGGTGGGCGCCAGTTGCGGGTTGGAAGAGGCCCGTGCTGGCTAGGAGCCGGCCCGTGCCGATGGGTAGCGATGCTTGATAGGTAATTTCCTGCTCGCGGCATAGAGCGATTTGGACACTGCCGCCGCCCACCTCAACAAAGATCGTTGCCCCTTGTAACGGGGTATCCAGACTCGCACCTCGCAAACTCAGCTCTGTCTCGCGTCGCGCCGTGATCAGATCAACCTTGATTCCTAGGTCCTTCTTGATTTCGGCGATCAGCTTGCTGTGATTCTCGGCGACGCGCATCGCTTCGGTTGCAAATGCATAGAAGCGCTCAACACCCGCGTCATCGCAGATTCGCTTGTAGCGCCGAAGGGTCTCGATGAGATGCGCACTGTCAACGCTGGGGATCTTTCCTGTTTTGCCCACGATCTCGCCCAGCGAAAGCCATTCGCTGATATTGACGATGCGACGGATTGAGCCACGGTTTGTCACTTCGCCGATGAGGAGATGAACGGTGTTGCTCCCAATATCCGTGGCAGCAAATCGGCGCGGCATACTGTGAAGTATAACCAAGGCGGTGACTACGCCCGAACATGGCGCCGGATTCGCCTAGGATTCGTATAGTTCATTGTATGCGGATGCCGACTGTTTTGATTGGCTTGGTGGGCCTTAGCCTGTTCGCCTGCGCCCACGAACAAGATCACAAGATGCCAACAAATCTCCCGACTCAACCAGGCCAGCCAACTGGCAGGACCGAAAAGCTTTATGTTGCTGCGGGATGCTTCTGGTGCATCGAGGGCCAGATGGAAATGCTGAAGGGCGTGAGCGAGGTGGTCAGCGGGTATGCAGGCGGTAAAACGACCAACCCTACCTACGAGCAGGTGAGTTCGGGCACGACGGGGCATGCGGAAGTGGTGGAGGTGACCTTTGATCCAGGCGTAATCCAAAAGGCGGATCTTATACGGATCTTCTTTGTGTCCCATGATCCCACCCAGCTTAACCGTCAAGGGCCGGATGTGGGAACTCAGTACCGCTCGGCCATCTTCTATCGGAGCGATGAGGAGAAAAAGCTTGCCCAACGGATAAAGGACGAGATTATCAGCGAAAAGCTCTTTCCGGGCAAGGTGGTGACGACCATAGAACCGTTGGGGCCATTCACTCGCGCCGAGGAATACCACCAGAACTACTATGCGAAGTTCGAGAAGGCGACCGAGGCCGAGCGGGCGAAGATGAACGCCGGCTATTGTAGCTACGTCGTGTCACCCAAAATCGCCAAGTTCCGTGAACGGTTTGCCAAGCTACTGAAGTAGCCGCCCCTCAGGGATTAAACACTTGGGTCGGCTTCTTGGATTTGAACAGGAAGAAGTCGTTCTTTCGTAGCTCGCCCCAAAGAAGGGCTTTGGCGTGACCGTCAGAGAAGATCGTCACGGTCTGAGTTCGCATGTGCCCGATGGTCACTTTGGCGCTTAGGAGATTCGTGGACGTGCAACCCGGCGGAAGGCTATCGGCTGGACTGGTCGAAGGGTATTTCCTTCCGGCAAGTTTGTAAACGTCGCAGTCAATGAAGCCTGATCCCCAGATTCCCCCGACGTAGGGGTCGTTTTGGGTGATCGGCCAAACTTCAAGCCAAGGGATCGTGCTTGCCGGCTCATCCAATTCGCTTCCGTTTCGGCCGCGGTAAATCCAGTCGCCGGGGGTAACGCCGACCCACTCATTGACGCCAGTATTTCGATCAAAGCCATTTTTTTCAACGGTATTGATGTTTCCTGTGTACTGATAGGACCTCTTGATCGCCATCGTTCTGTACTTACCGTCTTGGAACAGAACAGAGTTTGGGCTCATGCGCGGGGTGTTGTCGATCGGGCAGGTGAAGATGTGGTTGTTCTTCACATACGGCATGATCTGCGCGTCGGGAGCGGTGAAGTTCGTGTTGCCTCCGTTGACCGGCGGTTGCCTTGCTGCCCATGCGGGGTAGCAGTCTTCATTGTCGTTCACATACATCATGGTCGCCAATCCAATTTGCTTGGCGTTGCTGAGGCATTGGGTTTTCTTGGCCGCTTCGCGCGCTTGGGCAAAGACCGGGAAAAGGATCGCTGCCAAGATGGCGATGATCGCGATAACCACCAAGAGTTCAATGAGCGTAAAGGCTCGCTTCATGACCGTATTGTAAACGAAGACGAAGTAAAACGACTGATTTTGTTAGGGAATCCTGGGAAACATTATTGTTATCGAACTTTATGCAGGTGGGTCGTTGGGCCAGTACAATAGCCTCATGGCAACGAGGCCGTACGAGACGACGATCCATACCGACTTCAAAGAGGGGATGGACTATGGCGGGTATCTGCAATTGGACTTGATCTTTGCGGCCCAGAAACCCCTGAGCGAACACCACGATGAAATGCTGTTCATCATTCAGCATCAGACATCTGAGCTGTGGATGAAGCTATGCGTTCACGAACTGCGGGCGGCCCTCCACCACGTCCAGCATGACGAGCTTGAGCCCTGCTTCAAGATCCTCGCGCGAGTGAAGCATATCCAGCGCATGCTGTTTGAACAGTGGGCGGTGCTGGAGACATTGACCCCTTCAGAATATGCTCAGTTCCGAGCGGTTTTGGGTCGCTCAAGCGGGTTTCAGAGTGCCCATTACCGCTTGATCGAGTTCCTGTTGGGCAACAAGGATGCACAGGCGATCGGGGTCTTTAGCCATCGCCCGGAAATCCAAGCGATCCTTTCGAACGCCCTCAACTCACCTTCTCTATATGATGAGTTCTTGGCTCACTTGCATCGGCAAGGCTTTGCCATTCCCAATTCATCGTTGGATCGTGATTGGTCAAGGCCGTACGAAGTCAATAGCGAGGTTACGCGGGTATTCAAGATGATCTACGACAATCCTACGGAGCACTGGAGCCCCTATGAGATGTGCGAAAAGCTCGTGGACGTTGAGGAGCAATTCCTGCTTTGGCGCTTCCGGCACATGAAGACGGTGGAGCGAATCATAGGATTCAAGACCGGCACCGGGGGGTCGAGTGGCGTAAAGTTCTTGCGGGCTGCCTTGGATACTCGTCTCTTCCCCGAGTTATGGGATGTGAGAACGGAGATCGGCTCTTGACCGACTTTAGAAGTCGGTTCTCACGGGTTCTTTCTCGGCCCGAGGTCTATCTCGCCAATCACTCTCTGGGGAGGCCCCTTGATCAGATGTCTCGCGATGTCCAAGAAGGGCTGGATGCTTGGGTCCATGGGATGGATTCCGCGTGGCAATTGTGGATGGCGGAGTTTGAACGATTTGAGCGCAATATTCTCGCTCTAACCGGAATGAGCGGGGCTGTGGTGCACAAGAGTAGCGTCGGGCAAGGGCTCCGAGCTGTATTGAATGCTCTTCCGGCCCCGGTACGAGTGGTGACCAGCGCGAGCGAGTTTGACAGCGTGGACTTTATCTTACGGGAGTACGAACGCCGGAGCCTTGTGGCGGTGGACTGGGTGGAGCCGTCGGGGGCAGAGTCGGGCATTTCCAAGTTTGTAGCTGAGGACTTCCTTAACCGGATCATCCCCGGGGTAGGGCTGGTGATCGTCAGCTTGGTCATTTTCACCACGGGTCAGGTCATGCCCGGAGTAGACGAGATTATCAAGAAGGCTCACGAGGTTGGCGCGAAGGTGTTCCTTGATTCGTACCACGCTGCGGGGGTTTTCCCGTGGTCCTACCCGGACGCGGATTTTGTCGCGGGCGGTTCCTACAAGTACTTACGGGGTGGTCCGGGCGCTTGTTGGTTGGTGGTCCACCCGCGAAATCTGAGTATGCAGACTTTGGACACGGGATGGTTTGCGAAGGCGAGAACTTTTGACTTCCTGAGGGACGACCAGCGAGCGGAGGGCGGCAAGGGTTGGTGGGAAAGTACTCCTTCACCTCTGCCGCTATTCCAGGCGAGGAGTGGACTTGAGTTCACCCTTGAAGTAGGTGTTTCTGAGATTCGGCGCCTCACACTGGAACGGCTCCGGGCCTTGCGTGACGGGCTTGCTTCTCTAGGCGGGTTTGACCCGCAGGATGAGGCAGAGTGGGGAGGATTCTGCTTGGTTCCTTCCCCTGACTCAGCTAACATTGTGGCGGCGCTGAAGGAGCGGGGTATCAATGTGGACGCTCGCCAAGGGATTGTGCGGTTCGGGCCTGACCTGCTGACAACGCCTGAAGAAATTGAAAAGACGGTCGCGGCTTGTCAAACGCTCAGCCTTGCGAGAACGTAGGTTCATCCCGACCTTCGGGTGATTGCGAGTCAAAAATGCGAAATGGCCCCTTGCCCCATGATTGAACTCGTGTATCTCGGGCGATCAGCATGGATCCTTCGGGCAGTCCCACGACTTTTTGATCAGGATTAGCGAGGATGAACTCATTTAGACGTTGGTCTCGAGTCTCGCCCCCGTGGTCTGGGCTGACGTAGTTCGTGTAGTGCGGATTTAGCTGGAATGGGACGAACCCAAAGGTATTGAACGAAGCGGGCTCAACGATTGGCATATCGTTCGTGGTCCGCAAAGTTGGGGCGGCCACATTAGCCCCGGCACTCCAGCCCATGTAGGGCTTCCCACTGCGGACCAAGGTTCGGATGCGATCCATGAGACCGGTCTTGTGCAGGTGATAGGTAAGGTGAAATGTGTTGCCACCACCTACGAAGATGGCATCGGCGGTGTCCACGACAGTGTCGTCCTGATGGACGCCCGTGATTTTGATATTTTGGGGAGCAAAGGCTTCGGCGACCCAATCCACATACTCATCCCACCCCAAGCCCACACCCGCGAAGGGGACAAGAGCAACGGTCTTGATCCGTCCACCCCACTCCGATAGTAACTGATCCTTAGCCCAAGCAAAGGGTAGCTCGTTCTTCATCCGGCTGTTGCTGAGGAGATAGAGTTCCATGGGAATATTCTAGCTGGTCACCGAGTCGAAAATGGGAGCAACCCCGCGCCGGGCCTCTCCGTAATTCAAGGGTATGAAGTCTCAGCCGATGCACCGGCTACCCGCCTTTGATCCGATTACGGGGCAGCCCATGATCGTAACGGAACTGACCTCGGAAGAGAGCGGCATCAGCCTTCGGGGCCGATTTGCCGTTCCCCGTTTTGCCAGGCTCACCGACGAGCAAAGTCATTTCCTAGAGACATTCCTGCGCTGTCGGGGCATTCTTAGCTCCGTTGAAAAGGAGATGGGCTTGAGTTACCCGACGGTTCGAAATCGGTTGGATCAACTTCTGGTTGCCCTGGATTTACCATCGGCGCCCGAACCCAAGGAAGATTTGGAAGGCAAGCGGCGAATCCTCGACCAATTAGAGAGCGGCGAGATTTCTGTTGATGAAGCAAAAGTGAGAATCCGAGAAACACGATGAGAGAAGATATTGCGCGAATCATGCGCCTTGTAAAGGAGGGTAAGTTGAGCCCCGATGATGCGGCAGAGTTGCTGGATGCCATGCAATCGCCGCATGAAGAGCGAGTTGAAGAATCCGTGGGGGCTGGGAGCGTTCCCCCCCCTCCTCCGCCTCCCGGGGGCGCTAACTTCGGTGGTTTCTTTGACGCCATCGAGAAGATTGGCAAAGATGTAACGAAGGGAATCAATTGGAATGAGGTCGGTGACCAGTTGCGGAAGGGCGTTCATCAAGGGGCCGAGGCTGTAAAGAAGGCGGCACTGGACTTGAAGGCAGGGAAGTTTAATTTCTTTGAGACTGAATCGCGGAGATTGGAGCAACCGCTCACCGTCCCCGCCAGTAAGACCTTGCGCGTAGAGACCAGTAGCGGCGACATCAAGGTGGTTTGCGGTCAGGCGGAAGCGGGCACCGTTATCGCAACGGCGTACTTCCGCGGTGACAATCGTGAAGTTCTTCGAGAGAAGGCGGAGGAGTTTAGTCTTGTTGTTGAAGAAAGCGATCACTTTGTGTTGATTCGGCAGCCCGATCAAGCTGGCTTGTCCGTTGATTTTGAGGTCCACCTACCCGAGTCGGTCGCGGTTGAAATCCGATCAGCAAGCGGCGATACCGAAATCAACGGTGCAAAGGGAGCCAATCAAATCAAATCCACGAGTGGGGATATCCGAGCTTCAAATCTAGAGGGCTCGCTAAAGGTAGAGGCCGCCAGCGGGGATATCACGATCACTGACGCCAAACTTTCCCTGTTGAGTCTCGAGAACAAGAGTGGTGATGTGAAGTTGCATAACGTCCATGCGGCAGTTGCTGTTCAAACGGCAAGTGGTGACGTAAAATTGGAGCGCTGCGGAGGTCCTAGCCTTTCGATTGACGGGGTGAGCGGGGATATTCAAGTGAACTTGGACGAACCCGTCACGGGCGCTGCCAATCTACGAACCGTGAACGGTCTGATTTCCCTGGAGGTGCCGGGCAACAGTGATTTTCGCCTACAAGTATCGGCATTGCGCGGAGAGGTTGTTTGCAACCTACCTTTAGAAGATGAGGTGCGAGAAGATCGGCGGGTCACTGGGCGCATGGGTTCCGGTTCTGGCTCGGTAGATGTGAGTACCGTCAATGGCGATATTCATGTTCGCTTGGGTGAAGCCTGATGGCGTACTGGCTGATGAAGTCAGAACCCGATACCTACGGGATTGATGACCTGATAAAACAGGGCCGAGGGATGTGGGAAGGGTGCCGGAACTATACGGTTCGGAACTTCTTTCGTGATGACTTTCAGATCGGTGATTTGGCGCTCTTTCACCATTCAAACTCGAAACCATCCGGGGTCATTGGGGTGATGAAATGCGTGAGCGAACCTTACGCAGACCCAACTCAGTTTGATCCAGAGTCGCACTATTACGATCCCAAAGCTCCGCGAGAAGGTAAACCTCGATGGTTAGTCGTAGACATGGAGTTTGTTCGAAAATTCGATCGAATCGTGTCGCTGGCTGAATTGAGGGAGCATCCAGTCCTCAAGGATATGTGGGTCTGCCGAAAAGGGCAGCGCCTCAGTGTGATGCCGGTTACAGAAAGGGAATGGGAAACGCTTCTCGGCCTTCCCGGGCTTTGACAAAAAAACTGCCCCGTTGGAACTCGGGGCAATTGCAAGGAATGTGGCCTCTCTTTTTAGGGTAGAAGCCAGTCGTGGCCATCACCCAAAGATTGGACAGTCAAGCCCTGGGCCAGTGCCGAAGGATTGGGCAATATCCCGCATTCTTATCGTGATGTAATGCGCGCGACCGTGACTTTGGCCTCACCCCGGAGGGGTGATACAGTGACCAGAAACCGCTGGCCGAATCGCTCAACCTCGTACTCGGGAGCGAGATCGCCAGACCACATGCGCTGGGCGACCTCTTCTAGGACGGGTTCAATGGCCGTGATCTCGTCGGAGGGGATTGTGTCAGAGCGAAGCTCATAGAATCCAATCTTCTTGAGTCCCAGCGACCTCGCGAACGACCCGCCCTCAGAAGGCACCCAGGCTATTCTCACCGGATTCTTGTTTTCTTGGGACGGAGTTTCTCGCAAGAATCTCTCAAACTCGGTTGAGGTCCATAGAGTTTCGTCTTGAACTTCGAATACGGCCAGACCACCCGCGAGGCGAGAGACGGCACTTGCCAGGTGGGGCATGAATTGGAGGTGCCGCCGGTCGGATAGCGGTGTCTCCGAGATATAGCTGAGTTTTGCGATCCCTTGGGCCTTACCGAGTAATGAGAGCGAAGTAGCATCAAATCGGCAACAGTCAAATAGTAAATCAGGTCGGAAAGCGTGGGCGTTTTTCTCACGCAGAAGCATCGCCAAATGCAGCCTAATATCTGTGAACAAGATGCCCTCGCGCTTTGTGATGCAGGGCTGCCCTGGGCGGTTGTGAGGATTGCCCGCAAGCATGGCATCCATGATGCGTTCCATCGTGGGCATCGTGGCCTCTGGCAGGTAGACCCAATATTCCGAGGCGGTCAAGGGGCTGGGCTTCGGCCTACGGTGGCGTAAGATGAGAAGGGCGGCAATGGCAAGGAGAAAGCATGCCGGGATGAGCCAGGCCACGTTAAGGGCCGACTCCTGCCATCCAACGTTCTACTAACTTCAACTCCGCTTCGGTCAGCATGACCGTGCAGACTTCGCATAGCCCGGCTTCGTGGACCGGCCCTTGGCAACAAAGTAGACAGGATCCAGTTCGGCGGGCCCGCAAAACGAGATCGCGCCGTGTCAGTACCCACGCGAGGCTCTCTCGTCTGATCCCTTCTGAGTTGACCCGGTCCATTCAGCTGTGAGTGTACACTTCCCGCATGCGCATCGCGACGTTCAACGCTAATTCCATCCGGCTTCGACTAGAGACGATTTTGGAATGGATGGCCGAGAACCATGCCGATGTGATTGCGATTCAAGAGACCAAAGTTGATGATGACAATTTTCCCCGACTTGCGATCGAGGAGCTTGGTTACCACGTCGTCTATCACGGCCAGAAAACGCATTACGGCGTAGCTACAATTAGCCGGATGCCCCCTACGGATGTGACCTTTGGGATGGGCGATCCGGCCTGGCCGGATGACAAGCGGATTGTCGCCGCAACCTACGATGGGGTCAGGGTGGTCAACACTTACGTCCCAAACGGAACCAAGGTTGGCTCGGAGAAGTTCGACTACAAACTGCGCTGGCTAGAGCGATTTGGAGATCGGCTTGATAAGGAGATTCGGGGCCATGCGAACACGGTCTGGCTAGGGGATATCAATATTGCGCCAAAGCCAGAAGACGTCCACGACAGCAAGCGGCTGATGGGTAGTGTGGGCCATCACCCGGAGGAGTTCAAGCGCCTCAAAGCGATTGTAGAAGGGCTTGGGCTAACGGACTGTTTCCGAAAGTTCAATCAGGATGAAGGGCAGTTTACGTTCTGGGAGATGTTCCGCCCTCAGATTTTTGAACGCAACCTTGGGTGGCGCATAGATCACATTTATGCGACTCAGCCATTGGCAGACCTTTGCGTCGCGTGTGAAATTGATCGTGGTCCAAGGGCCGGCGTGCGCCCAAGTGACCATACCGTCGTGTACGCGGACTTTAATGCGTAGGGCCGGACGCTTCTTTCTTGGCCTCTTCTTCTACATCCGCCATCGAAGTGTTCAGGGCTCGTTTGCCCTCTTCCAAACCCTTTTGTAGCTCGCCCATGCCGCGCCCGACGCCCCGCATGAGTTGGGGGATCTTCGCTCCGCCAAACAGGAGCAGGATGACCAAGAAGACCAGGAACCATTCTGATCCGCCCGGCAGGCCAAAGAAGGCAATTGTGTTTAGCATCAATTCATTATACGCGCCAGGGCACCATTTAGCGGCTCGCGGGTGACCCTTGCCCCGTACCCACTAGGTCTTGCATCTTTCCGGAAACCGGCATGACGAGCCAATCACGAAGCTGACCGAGGACCTGGGGCTGCGTACGGTCACCCCGGCGCTCGTATCTCTTAGCTCCATTTGTGGCGTCGGGTGTTTCAAAGATCAGCACAGTCTTCTGTGGGTTCTTGATGGCTGTTAGCTCAGTGCCCGCTAGGTCAGCGTTGTACTGAAAAGCCTGTATGCGCGATCCGTTATGACAACCCCAGGGCCCATCTACATCGGACCATGGCACACCTTCTTTGCCGCGAAGTGAAACATCCAGCGCGATGAGCTCTTTGCGTCGGCGCAGAAACTCCTCTCTTGCATCTTGAGTCCATGTCGTTGCCGAAGGCAAGCGACCGCCATTCCGATTGGCAAATTTAATGAGGGCATCGCGCAATGCGGTGCCTTCGACCATGCACGCGGATACCGGCCTCATTTCCTCCACCCCGTTTTGGAGTTGCTTTACGGAAAAGAAAACCCCGAGCAAGCACAAGAGAGCGAAGCCAACTCCGATGAAGACGAGCGCCTTGCCAAGAACGCTCATTCGCCGACTTCAACCTTGACTCGCCGCTTCCGTCCCGTTCCCTGCATGTGGAACTCACCTTCCAAATATATCTTCAAGAACTCACGCTTTTCGCCCATGATGGCCATGTCGGCGTTCGGCTTTTTGGCAATGTACTTACCCTTAAGGTTACGACCAGACGAGGTGTCCTCCCAAAGCAAGATTTTCGAGCTGACATCCTTGATATCACTGATCTTTTTGCCCCCGAGTTCCTCGTTGAACACAAAGGCTTGGATCTTGCCGCCATCTAACCTACAGCCCCACACTCCGTCCGGGTCGCTGAGTTTGACGTCAATGCCCATGCCGCGGGCTTCTTCGATGTCGCTCTCCTCAAGCTTGTCGCGCTCTGCCTTGAAATACTGCTTAACGGAGTCTTGCCAAGCCCCGGCGGGGGGGAGCTTGCCGTCGTGGGCTTCGGCATACTTCTTGATGGCAGCTCGGGCGGCTTGCAGGTCAACGCCGCAGGCCACCATGTTGACGGCCTTCCCGGCAACTCCTTGGAAGAAGCGGAATCCGAAAAAGCCCCCTAAGGCACAGAGCAGGATACAGAAACCTGCCAGCCCCAGAATGATCCACAGCAAGGTGTTCTTTCCCTTGACTGGTTCTGCGTAGCCCATACTATTGATAGTTTACGCAAATGGGCGATGCGTCCGTAGGGACTGGTAAAAATACTTGTATGAGTGAATAAAGTGTTGGTTAGTCTTGGCTAATGATCAAGAATGCATTAAGATATCACGTTGCCCGGCGCGATTTCGTGAAGGGCGGTGATTCATCATGAAAATTAAATCTTGTCTTTTTGCCATGGGGCTCACGGCGTTGTCGTCCTTTGCCTTGGCTGGCGACATCACGGTCGCGGGCCCGGTGGACTTTGGTGGCGCAGTGGGGGTTCCCGAAAACACCACGCTTACGGGGCTCAACCCCCTCGCGGCGGCGAAGTACTTCGGTCCCGATGTGACCATTAACAGTGGTTATCTCGTTTCTATGGGTGGCATCACGTATCCAAGTGAAGCTTGTTTCCGAATTGAGAACAGCGCAGTACCGGGTGCTTACGTGACTAATTTCACCAACACCACCGGTGGCTACACGACCTTTAACTTTACGGTCGGCGAGATTCGAACATGGAAGACCAACGGGCATGTCGCGGCGATCCTGCCCGCGGGCTCGACATGGACGGTTGAATGCTACGAGTCTTACGATGATACGGCAGGGGCGGCCGACTCGCAGGGTTTTGACATTGACCTCAATTTCCTCTCGGATACCCCGCCTCCTCCCCCGCCAACGGCCCCGCCGGGAGATATCTCGTTTGATGGTCCGGTGAATTTTGGCGGCGCGGTGGGTAGCCTTGATAATACGGTCCTCACTGGGATCAATCCGGTGGTCACAGCAAAGTACTACAGGGATAATGTCACCTTGAATGGTGGCCTCCTTGAGTCGAATGCAAATTTAACTTACGCCGGCGAGATTAGGCTCAATGTTGAGAACAGCGCTGTTCCTGGCATCTATGTCCTCAGCCCGGCCACTGGCGGGACCTATTCGTCCATTACCTTGGTGCCTGGCACAACCTTGGATTGGACTACGAATCCAGGCGTCGCGGCAATCCTTCCAGTAGGTTCAACTTTTACGGTTGAGTGTTCGGAGTCGTATGACGACGATCCCGGCGCGGACTCTGTCGGTTATGGAATCAGCTTTGACTTTTTGACCACGACCGCACCTCCGGGTCCCGGTCCTGGCGACACGCCGACCTTGGCGATTGATTTGGGAACCGTGACGAACAGCAATCCTCTGTTGGCCACGATTAACTCCATCGCAGCCGGCAAGGCGAAGTGGTACAAGTTCACCGTCGGTAATGTGGACGGAAACCTGGGCGATTGGTTGAGTATCTGGACGGGTGAGACGACCGACGATACAGAGATCGGCATGTACACGGATACCGGGGATGTCGTTACCGATGATGACGACGACTCCAACACGGGTCTCCAGTCATATATTCTGATCGGAACGGGCGGCGATCCGGCTGGTCCGGGCTACGACGGCGGTACGCCGGATCCCTTTACCTTGTCGCCGGGTACTTACTACCTTGCAATAGGCAAGTATAACAGCCAGTTCAACGGAGGCTTTGGCTTCACCTCGACGGGTACGGCTACAACTAGCTCAATGGGCCTTCACATTACGACGTCAATCGGTAGTGGCGGCGGTTCGGGTCTTTCCGGCAACTTGTTGCTGGGCGACACGATCTTTGCCAACAGCCTGACTCGTTCGATCAACTACGAAGTCAAGCAGGGCTTGGCGACGATTGCATCGGGCACGATCAATGCGAATGCGAGTTCGATGCCCTATAGCATCAACACAAGCAACGCGGTTGGTCCAGCGACGATCACGTTCAGCGGTGCTTCGTTCCTGACAAAGATCGTTAGCTTGACGTTGACGGGTAGCGCTCAGACGGTTCCAGATACGTTGATGTTTAACGGTGACGTTGATGATTCGGGCGAAGTCGATGCTGCTGACATTGACAATGTCATTGCCAACTTCGGTCAGAATTGGCCGGGCGGCGTCGGCAATCCATTGGCGGACGTTGATGTATCGGGTGAAGTTGATGCAGCAGACATTGATGCTGTCATCGCGAACTTCGGCAACTCGGACGACCAATAATCCACCTGGGCCCTAGCCCATACAGTGGCTCCAAGAGAAATCTTGGGGCCACTCTTCTTTGCCTGAGGAAGCCAGATCGCGGTACCCTCCGCGTCATGCTTGAACTCTCCGGCCAGCCGCTTTCCCTAGCGCAGATCGTCTCCGTTGCGCGGATGCAGGAGACGGTAGCTGTCTTACCTGCTGCTCCGATTGAAGCGGCACGAAGAGTGGTGGATGACGTTCTAACTACAGGGAGGGTGGTGTACGGAATCAATACCGGATTCGGGAAGCTCTCCGACGTCCAAATTCCTACGGATCAAGTTCAATTGTTGCAGGAGAACTTGGTCCGTAGCCACGCTTGTGGGTTCGGCGAGCCCCTCGCCGATGATGAAGCTCGAGTGTTGATGCTCCTGCGAGCCAATGTGATCGCGAAGGGTCACAGCGGGGCGCGCCGGGAGGTGGTTGAGCTCTTGTGCGCGATGATTAACTCCGGCATCGTGCCGTGGGTGCCGGCGCGCGGCTCGGTAGGGGCCAGCGGTGATCTCGCTCCGCTCGCTCATCTGGCGCTCGTCCTGATGGGTGAAGGAAAAGCCAAGGTGGGAGGGGATTGGGTTAGTGGTGGCCACGCGCTGGAAGCGGTTGGTCTTGCCCCACTAAGGCTGGAAGCCAAAGAAGGCTTGGCCCTTCTAAATGGAACGCAGGCAATTGGAGCGGTCGGAAGCCTCGCGTTAGTTCGGGCATCGCGCTTGGTGCAATGGGCTACGATCGCGGGAGCCATGTCGTTGGAGGCGCTCACCGGCACCCCGGTCGCCTTCGACGCTCGAATCCATGAAGCCAGAGGCCAGGCTGGACAGGTGCAAATCGCAAAAATGTTGCGGGACTTGCTGGCGGGGAGCGAGATTCGCGAGTCGCACCGGGAGAACGACCCACGTGTACAGGACGCGTATTGCCTTCGTTGTATGCCACAAGTGCATGGTCCAACCTTGGAGTGCTTGAATGGGGCGATCAATATCTTTGAGATCGAATCCGGGGCGGCCACGGACAACCCGCTTGTGTTCGCCGAAGGAGGTGACATTTTGAGCGGGGGCAATTTCCACGGTGCGCCTTTGGCTATGGCTCTTGACCACGCCAGCATTGCCATGACCATGTTGGCTAGCATCGAAGAAAGGCGCATTGATCGAATGCAGAATCCTGACCTTAGCGACGGGTTGCCGCCCTTCCTCGCTCATCGGCCGGGTCTGGAGAGCGGCTTTATGATCGCTCATGTTGCGGCGGTCGCCGCTTTGAATGAGGCAAGGGTCCTGTCGCACCCCGCTTGCATAGATAATTGCACGACCTCAGCCGCCAAGGAGGATCATGTGTCCATGGGGATGACGAGCGCCTTGAAATTCAAACAGATCGTGGCCCTGTGCGCTCACATAGTGGCAACCGAGTTGGTTGCCGCGGCCCAGGGGTTAGAGTATCGCAAACCCCTTCGCCCAGGGGCGAAGGTACTGGCAGCCTATGAGTGGGTCAGGAGCATGGTGCCGGCGACTCAGCGCGATGAGCCACTCGGTGAACCGATCAGTAAGGTAGCCAACGCCTTACTGGAGAGCGACGGCCTCCCTTCAATCGTATAATGGAAGCTATGCCGATGACCGCGATTCGCGCCCCGCGCGGAACCACTTTAAGTTGCCAAGGCTGGCACCAAGAAGCCGCCATGCGCATGCTCATGAACAACCTTGATCCTGAGGTTGCAGAGAGGCCGGGTGATTTGGTCGTGTATGGCGGTACTGGCAAGGCTATCCGATCATGGGAAGCCTTTGATGCAACGGTCCGAACGCTCCAAGGCCTCAAGAATGACGAGACCCTGTTGATCCAGAGCGGTAAACCGGTTGGCGTTTTTCGCACCCACGACGAGGCGCCTCGGGTACTGCTCGCCAATTCAAATCTCGTCGGACGATGGTCGAACTGGGAGGTGTTCCGGGACCTTGAGCAGAAGGGGCTGATGATGTACGGCCAAATGACGGCTGGATCGTGGATCTACATTGGCTCACAGGGCATCGTTCAGGGAACCTTCGAGACGTTTGCTGCTTGCGCTGATCAGCACTTTGGCGGTTCGCTCCAAGGGAAGCTCGTCGTGTCTGGCGGCATGGGAGGCATGGGGGGCGCCCAGCCCCTCGCCGCGGTTCTCAATGGGGCCAGTTTCATCGGCATAGACGTTGATCCAAGGCGAATTGAGAAGCGACTTGAAACCGGCTACTGTGACCATATAGCTTGGTCGCTCGACGAAGCCTTGCAGATACTGAAGGACCGCCCCGCGGAGAGCGTGGGATTGGTTGGGAATTGCGCCGACGTTTTACCAGAGATGGTTCGGCGCGGAATCGTGCCAGACGTCCTAACTGATCAGACCAGCGCCCATGATCCCTTGGTTGGGTACGTACCGGCTGGCCTTGATCTTCCCGCCGCGGCAACTCTACGCGAGAGTGATCCCGAGGAGTATGTTCGGCGTAGCGTGGCTAGCATGGGGGTTCACGTGCACGCCATGCTTGACCTTCAAAGGGCTGGAGCGATCACCTTTGATTACGGCAACAATATCCGGGCAAATGCGGTGGAGGCCGGGGTTGCCGACGCTTTCAATATTCCTGGTTTCGTACCTGAATATATCCGCCCATTGTTCTGCGAAGGGAAGGGGCCTTTCCGTTGGGTTGCATTGAGCGGCGATCCTGAAGACATTGACCGTACCGATCGCCTTGCCATGGAGATGTTCCCGAAGAACGAAGCCTTACAGCGCTGGTTCAGCCTCGCTAAGTCCCGGATTCACTTCCAGGGATTGCCCGCCAGAATTTGTTGGTTGGGTTATGGTGAGCGCGCGGAATTCGGAGTTGCGATTAACCAGTTGGTAAAGAAGGGAGAATTGAAGGCTCCGATCGTAATTGGCCGAGACCACCTTGATTGCGGGTCGGTCGCCTCGCCAAACCGGGAGACAGAAGGCATGAAGGACGGCACCGATGCGGTCGCCGACTGGGCCCTCCTCAATGCAATGCTAAACACTGCCGCAGGTGCCAGCTGGGTAAGTATTCACAATGGGGGCGGCGTCGGCATCGGCTATTCGCAGCATGCCGGCATGGTCATCGTGGCCGATGGCACGGAAATGATGGACCGCCGCCTCGAACGAGTGCTGACATGCGACCCAGGAATGGGTGTCATTCGGCATGTTGATGCGGGCTATCCAGAAGCCCTGGCAACGGCAAAGGGGAAAGGGGTCCGGGTGCCCATGCAAGAGGGCTGATGCACCACGATCCGTATTGGCCGCGAGCGGGCGAGTGGCTCGCCAAGGGCTCGGTCGATCCCATCGTTGCCATTCAAGGGGTGCCGCTGAACAACAGCATTACGCCCGGACGTTGCGACGAAGCTCCCGCGGCAATTCGAGGGGCCCTAAACTATTTCGGCCTCGGTGACGTGCAACACTTCACGGCCTTGGATCAGGTCGGCGTCCTAGATCAAGGTGACAGCCTGCAGATTGCCCCCTACCTGAGCCCCACGGTTCTGCTTGGGGGTGATAATGGCGTGACTTACCACGGTGTTCATGCGTTGGGCATCCCCCTAGGCCGGGTTGGGTTGATAACGCTAGACGCACATTTTGATCTTAGGCACCTTGAAAATGGATTGAACAATGGAAATCCAATTCGTGCGCTCTTGAGGGATGGATTGCCTGGCCCGAATATTCTGCAAATCGGTATTCAGAGCTTTGCGAACTCCAGCGACTACGCGATGGTTGCCTCCGATGCAGGAATTCACGTTATCACGGCTCGAGAGGTGCACGAGGCCGGAGTGCAGGCAGCCCTCGATGGCGTCGTTCCGGATTGGGACGTGGATTCCATCTACGTAGACCTTGACATTGATGCGTTGGATCGTGCGTATTGCCCCGGGGCGCCTGGCGCACGTCCGGGAGGGTTGGCGCCCTGGCAGGTGCAGGACTTCGCCTTTGCCGTAGGTTCAATGGACAAGGTTCGGGCCATGGATATCGTAGAATTCGATCCACACCGAGATATCAACATGGTGACTGCAATGTCCTGTGCGAGCGCAATGCTGCATTTCATTTCGGGAGTGATGTCTCGCTCATGAACCATTACGCCGTTGTTCATTGCGGCCAATTGGTCCCCATCAAGGGGCCTATCGTGAACGATGGGGCCTTCATAGTGAAGGATGGCAAGATAGACTGGGTCGGGCCCACCGATGCCGTTCCCGCCGATCTGCCAACAGTGGACGGAGAAGGGAAGGTCGTGACCCCGGGGCTCGTTGACGCGCACACCCATACTGTTTTCGCTGCCAACCGGGTCGAGGAGTTTGAATTTCGATCCCGCGGGGCGACCTATCAAGAGATCGCCGAAAATGGCGGTGGGATTCGATCCACGATGGAGGCAACCCGGCAAGCTACCGATTTGGAGGAACAGGTCCGGGCTCATCAGCTCAGACTCGTTCGAAATGGTACGACGACCTTTGAGACGAAGACCGGCTACGGTTTATCACCCAAATTGGAATTGCAGCACCTGGACCTCGCTGACGCTGGCGTGGCTACGGTCCGGAAGACTTTTCTGGGTGCCCATGCCCTTCCACCCGAGTTTGAAGGCGACGTTAATGGCTATATTTCCGCCCTTATCCAAGTCCTGCCGGAGGCAAAAGCCAAAGGGGCCAGTGCGGTTGACGCCTTCATCGAGCCCGGCTACTTCACGCCAGATGCTATCCGCCCTTACTTGGAAGCGGCAAGGAGTTTAGGACTGGGCATTCACTTGCACGTGGACCAACTTGGCCCTCATCAGGGGGCTCAGTTCGCCGCCGAAATGCAGGCTACGACGGCTGACCATCTGGAGTTCACGGATGAATCAGGAATTCGAGCCCTGATGAGGGCGGGAGTGACTCCCGTCCTCCTTCCTGCGTCCGTTTATGGCCTCGGCAAGGAGAAGTATCCGGACGCGAAAGCGATGATGAAGGCGGGCATGGCCTTTTGTTTGGCGACGGATTACAACCCAGGTAGTTCTCCGACATCGAGCCTGCCTTTCGTCATGGGCCTAGCGTGCCGATATATGGGGATGTCTCCGGCTCAGGCGCTCGTCGCCTGCACGATGATTCCGAGTGCTGTTCTCGGGCTACAGGAGCAAAAGGGATCAATTGAAGTTGGATTTGACGCCGACTTCGTGATCTGGCCGTATAAGGATTACCGCGAGATTGCCTATTGGATCGGCGACGTCCTTCCAGAACGGGTTGCCATCGCTGGAAAGTTTGTTTAGCTATGCCCCACCACCTCCGCACTGAGCGACACCGGCGGAAGCGTAACCATATCCGGTTCGCTCGGATCGCACGGTATGCCAACCCCAAGTATCACTGGCGCAAGCTGCTTGAGGACATCAAGTCCGCCAAGGCGGGGCTGAAAATGTGGCAATTGGATAATGCCAAGTCGGAGGCGGAACTCCGGGGGGCCATTCGAGGCAAGTTGTTTGCGACCTTCTTGGCGGGTACCCCGATCGCTGGAATCGGATCACCCGCAGGTTACGCAATCCAAATTTGGTCGAACGATCCGATGCTGGGTGTCGTGTGCGGTGTCTTGCTCGCCAATATTCTGGGATTGATCGCCTTTCAGATCATTTGGGGATCAACGAACCGAGCGTTCTACGAGAAGCGTTACGGGGGCTGGAGCCACCGATGGGCGGCGCTGTTCCATGACTTGTGGCCCATGCAATGGAAATCCATCCGGATCGCCCTCTTCATGAACATTTTTCTCTTGCCTCTGGCTTGGGTAGTTACCGCGCTTCTTCATTTGGCTTTCCCCAACGGGTTGCGTTTCATCCCCATCGGCTTCCTTCTGAGTGCGGCTGAGGCCGTCTTTATCCAGACGACAACTTTGCGACTATTGGGGGACCTGTTTGAGCGGCATTCTAGGGTCTTGGCGCGGCAGTATTCGCCCTCTCTTGACTCGTGCCCAGTTCCAGAAGAGTGCTGACAATGTCTTGGGCGGCATTCGGTAGCCCGAACGAACGGGCCTTGGCCCGCATGGCGGCCAGACTTTCGGGGTGGTCGAGCAAGTCGCGGGCAACCTGCAGAAGTTCATCAACTGTTGAAGCCTCGGCACCTGCACCTTCCTTCACCAAGAACTCGGCATTGCCCTCTTCTTGCCCCGGAATGAGGAAAGGATGAAAGACAAGCATCGGGCAACCCACAGCGAGGCACTCGCTGGTGGTCAGGCCGCCGGGTTTGCTGATCAGAAACTCGCTTGCATGCATTCGCAGCGCCATTTCTTCTTGGCTAATGTGGCCCCGGACTTTGACGACGACCTTACTATTAAAAGGCATCTTGAGCGCACGGCGTTCGATGTCGCGCCTCCGCGCTTCATTTCGCCCACAAATGACCTCTAGGTGAACATCTCGGTCCAACGCCAAGAGCGCTTTAAGGGCTGAGGCAAAGGGTCCCCCGCCGATTCCGCCGCTTGTGATCGTAATGATTCGGGCTCGGGGCTTGCATCCGGTACTGCGTTCAATCTCTTCGCGCGAAAATGACTTCGCGAATATCGGATGAATAGGAATCCCGGTGATTGTGGTCATGCTGCCGGCGCCGGCATGGCGTTCTTCGAGAATCTGCTTGGACCATGCACTGGGAACGAAAAAGTGGTCAGGCTCGCCCCTGAGCCACATGAGATGGGGGTAGAGGTCGGTGACAACTATGGCCATGCGAAACCCAAACTCCTTCCTAAGCTCGGCAAGGCGCGGCTGAGGAAGGGAATGGGTGCAAACGACCCAATCTGGGCGCTCTTCTACGAGGAGCTTCCTCAACTTGAAGAGGAACCCGAAGTCCATTTGGGTCTGGACTTTGTATGAAATATTGGGTTCATCACTGACTTTGTACAGATGACCCCAAGAGCTTGGGGCGCGACGGACGACCATTTCGTAACCCCCGCCGTACCACATCTGAAAGGCCTTGGGGGCGTACTTGAGCGCATCAACGTAGCGACCATGTATCCCTCGTTCGCGGCACACGGCCTCAATGGCCTTGGCCGCCGAAATATGACCATTGCCGGTGCTCGCCGATAGAATCAGAATCCTCATGCTCGCTTGGTCTCCATTTTATCGGCTCGGCGCAATAAGAGTTTGAAGAGTCGGGCGCGATGTTGGCGCTGAAGAAAGATCGCGTACACATTGAGGTATCCGATCCCGATCATCACGGCAACGCCAGGCCAATACGGCTTGGCCAAGAACGCGACGGCAAAGGGGAGATGCTCCACGATGCCTAGAAGGTGAACCGTCTCGCTTGTTCGAGTACCCTTTTCAAATTCATCCAGTTGTTCAATACTGGGATTCTTCAGATAGTTTGGTGCTTGGGCTTTGGCCTCCTCACTGGCCCCCGACTCGATAAGTCCCGTCAGCCAGTAGACAAAGATTCGATAGCTTTGCACACCGATGCGCGCATAGAAGCGCTCGCTCTCGAAAGGCAAAGGGCGGAAGTACCAATGGGTGAGTTCTTGGCGTGTGCGAAGATAAGGCGATTCCAAGTCGGCAGCGCCGTCCGTGAGGGCTTGGGGGTGGTTCAACCATTCGGTTAGCAGGGCGCGTTTGTACCGCTCGATCGGTACGATCAGGAAGTGGTGCGCCGTGATGAGGAGGGCAAAGAAACCCAAGCCAGGGAAGTTGCCGCTCCAGCAAGTGATCACGAGGCCAAAGTAGATTAGGCCGCACATCGCATTCACGACCTCGCTGTACTGTCCCCGTAGGAGTCGCTTGAGGACATATGCCCGTGGAAGGGTGTCGCCTGCTCCATAACGTTCGATGGGTGGTTCATGAAATACACCCGCGAGTTGCCGATCAATCCATCGGATACCGATGTATTCATAAATGCGCCCGCTAGCCTCCCAAGGAAAGAGGCGCAAGTACCATCGGATAAATGTAGGGAAGAGGCCGCGCATCAGGACGGGAAGGGAAGGCTTGGCTCTGGTTTAGACGTCATTGCACCCTCAAATGTCGCGCGCAAGTCCGCCCAATGCACCAGCTCAAGCCGACCATCCAAGTGCTCAACGAGGGCGGTGCAGTGCTTCATCCAGTCTCCCGTATTAATGTAAAGCGCCCCCGTCTCGTGCTCGACGAATGCTGGCTTGTGGATATGCCCGCAGACGACTCCGTCGTATCCAGCATTCTTGGCATCCACGGTGATGCGGTCATCAAAGTTTGTGAAGTACTGGACGAAGTCCTTCACCCGTTTCTTGGCGAGGCCGCTGAAGTCGCTCGGAGGCCGTCCGAGCCGCTTGGCCCAGCGGTTCCAAAAGACGTTGAAACCGCCGAGACCCTCGTGCACCCACGCTCCGAGATAGGCCAACCATTTCAGGGTGGTGACACTTCGGTCGAGATAGTCACCATGAATGACCCAGAGGCGCTTGCCCTCTAGGGTCGTATGGCAAAACTCATGATCAACATGGATATTGCCAAACCCAATTCCGTTGAGCCGCCGGAACTCACTATCGTGATTCCCCGGAGTTAGGAACACATCGGTACCCTGGCGTGCTTTGCTTAGAATGCTACTGACGATATCGGTGTGCTCTTGACGCCACTTGCCTTTCTTTCGGCTGACCCACATATCCATGATGTCGCCCACCAGATAGAGGGTTTCGCAATCCGTATTGACGAGGAAGGTCTGGATAGCTTCGGCGTTGCAAGTTATCGACCCCAGATGGAGATCGGAGATGAAGACCGCACGGTATTGGAAGCGCATCTCTTACTCTGTAGACGAATTTACGCTAGGTTACCAGAGGGTTGAAACTCAAACTAGGACCATTTCGCCGATTGGATTGCCTACAATAGACGGGGTGCAAAACGCGAAGAACTTCCTCGTTGCCGGGGGCCAAGGCATGAAGCTGGATATCTTCGTGTTCCTGCTGAATCTGGGTCTGATGCCTTGGCTTTCGACACAGTTCAGAGAGGTTGTGCGGGGAGTAGCCGCGGGCGACCCAACCGCTAACTTCGTTCTGTTCAGCATGTTTGCAGCATTGCTCTTCTTGGCCCCCATTGGGGCCACTCTGAAGCGGTGGCATGCACACCAAGCGATCTCGGGCAAGGCCAATGACCCGACAGACGGATGTCTCTTCAATCCGGTCGTGTACCTTTGCGTTGTCTTGGTTATCTTGGCGACCGTATTGGCACTTATCTTCCAACAAATGTATGGCGAGCAGGGCGAGCCGCCAGGAGGCATCTTCCTAGGTTCAATTTGCGGCGGGATTGGTCTGGCGATTGTTCACACTTGGCTCGTGGTTCGGTTCTTCTCTCGCCCGGACGGCCCTCCGAAGTCAAGCTTTCTACGGAATCCCCTTTCAGGCAAGCTCGGCGACATTGCCCTGTGGCTCAACATGTTCATTTTTCAGCTCTTTTGGAACCTACTCGTCGCCATTGGCCTGCCGCGAGTCCATAGCTTTGGCGAGTTGATCGCCCGCACTGGGCTCGTCTTTTTTATGGCCCTGCTCATCTACTTCCCGCCCCGGATGTTCACCTTACTGGAGTCTCGGACGGGTTCGGCATGGACGATCCTTCTGGCTAACTTGCCCGCTGCGCTACGGCTGATTGTTGGGGTCGCGGGTTAGGCTACTTCCAATGCCATTCACTATCCCCAAGCAAGGTCTGAATGTAATTCAACTGACCGCTATGGTACATGAGGTGCGAAACGAGAAAGCTAATTCGGCTGTAGTAGGTCCGACCATTTGAGTCACCTGGAATTGGTGAGTCCAGCACCTCGGCAGAGAAGCCAGCCACCGTACTCTTTAAGCGGTCGGTGGATTGCACAAAGGCGGCGATTACGTCGGTCTTCTTATTGAAGCCTTCCGGGGCCCTCACCCAGCCGTCATCAAGGTTCCATGTCGGGGGTTCTTCGCCGCGTAGTTTTGCGCCAAAGTAGTCATTAACGTCATTGACCTCCGTCACGATATCCGCGACCGTTCTGGTCGTTCCGCCAAAGCCCTGTGTGAACGCCTCCTCGGGAAGAGCATCTAAGTCTTGCCTGAACATGGTGCACACCTGTTCCAAGTTTTGATTCGCCGTCTTAACCAAGTCCATCGTGCCTATGCTACCAAAAAGAAAATCGCCCGAGCATTGACTGCTCGGGCGAAACGCTTGGGCCTCCGAATCAGTGGGTGACCAAGCGATCTAGAGTCTTGGCTTCGGCAACCCATTTTTCAACCGACGTGAGGGATGGAAGAGCACGAACGAGATTCTTCGCACCATTCACCTCTTCCATCTTGGCATGAAGGTTGTCGGCATTCCGCTGAGCGAGTTCCGGCACGGAATCTACGCCTGAAGCCTCAAGGAGATCGGCGTACTCGGAGCCGATGCCATGGATACGGGCAAGATCAGCCCGGTTGACCCACTTGAGGACGAGCGTTTCTGATACGTCTGAATCAGTCGCGATTTTCACGCGACCCGCCTTACTTGCGCCTTGCTCGAGTAAGTGATCGGACGTGGTAATCCCAACAGTTGCTAGCTTTTCGGCGAATGAGGCGCCGATACCTTCGATGTCTTTGATATTTGCCATGTTCTTATTGCGGAGAGTATGAACCGCTCGCCAATCGGTTGAGGCGTGACTATTTGGCGGTCACGCGGACGGCAATTCTTCGATTCTGTGCTCGACCTTCTTCGGAGTTGTTGTCGGCGACCGGATAATCGGATCCGTAGCCTTCTGATTCCAGCCGCTCGGGTTGCACTCCTGCTTCTACGAGCGCGGTCATCACCGCATCAGCCCGTAATTGCGAAAGTTGAAGATTGACATTTGCGTCACCCGTATCGTCAGTATATCCGCCTACTTTCAGTCTAACCTTTGGGAAGGCTTTCAGGATCGAAGCAAGGTTGTTGATCTCATCGTAAGTGCCGGGTTTCAGGGTGGCCGATGAGGAGCCGAAGTTCAATCCATGAAAGTTGAACCATGTGTCCGTATCCACAGGCCGGCCTGCATCCTCAATGAAACCTACTAGCTGGGATTCAATACCGCCTCCCTTGTAGGTCAACTTCTTGCCATCTGGGAGAACCTTGGTAACAATGGCTTGAGCGGGCTCTCCTGCCTTTGTCGGGCCGTTCGAATCGGCCTTGCCAGGTTTGGCAGAATCCTCCGATTGAGTTGAACTCGAAGAGGCAGGCTTCACTTCGGTAGGACTAACGGGTGTGGGACGCGTGAACCACCAAATGACGCCAGCGACGACAATCGCGCCGAATGCCGGAACGAGCCAGTTCGATCCTTGGGTTGGTTGGATGCTGGTTTCGCTCACCGGGACTGCCGGGGCGGCAACCTTTGGCACATCTACCTTGGGCATGGCGATCTTGGGTAGGTCGAGGCCGAGCATCGAACCTGCCTCAGCAGGGAGGGCACTCAGAATATTCGCCTTCTGGCTATTGAGTAAGTCAGCGAGTCCGGAGGTATCCAAGCCCTCGCTGGTGGCTTTACCCCCAAAGAACTTGCCGAGAAGGCTTCCCACAAGGGCGAGGATGCCTCCCGCCGAGTTGACCTTAAGCCCCGTGGCCTTGCTCAGCATTTCGATGACGCCATTGAGGTTCTCGCCAAAGAGATTGTCCAGAACACTCTTGGAGGCCTTAACCTCATCACTGTCGTCAGCGCCACCAAGGATGCCTCCCAATTGGTCGCCGAGGTTACCCCCGGTGCCGCTCCGGAACGCTTCTAGTATTCCTCCAAGGGCTCCCGGGTCATTGACTTTGCCTAGCAGGGCCCCTAATGCGGTGGGGATCGCCGTCCCAAGAGCGCTACTTACGCCATCTTCGGACTCGCCAAGCACGGTCGCCGCTTGCTGCGCAATCGCAGGGCCAGCCATATCCTTCAAAGTATCAACAATATTCATCCAACTCTCGTTTGACGGCGTCCCCGCGTTAATGCCGTGAGGACGCCGGGAACTCAGACAATGAAATTAGGTAGCTAGTTCCAATGCCTTCGAAAAGGGCCTATTTCGACCAACTTGGTCAATGATATCCGACGATTTGTGCATGTGGTGCAAAACTTTGCTAGTACAAGTTTTGGTAGGTTCCTTTTGGCGAAGATGGTACGTCTACATCGGAGTAATCGACAAGAAACCGCCCCGAAATTGTGCATGTAAACCCTACGCGCACGCTTGGAGCACGGAGCACCTTTCGGTTACGCTAATGGCGCATGGTAATCCGATCCCCCGGGAGCCTGCTTTTTTTGGTGCTGGCCCTTTCGTCAGTTTGCCATGGTCAATCTGTCGTCATTCCGATGGCAAGCTTTGGCGCGCGCCCGGGGAACTTGCGAAACGACGGTATTAGTCCAGCGGCAACGTTTAACACCACTGTTCAGGTTACGGTGCCGACCGGCTATGCCTTGTCCAACACGATTAATCTGGTCGCGGGCGACTTTTGGGAGAATCCGGACTTGCCGCAAACGAGCCTTGCCGACTTAGGGTTCAAGTTGACCAATGATGCTTGGCCAGGGCTCGTGGCTTTCGTGACCGCGGGACTAAACTCAACGAAGACCGAGGTATCGGTATCTACGTTAGTCGTTCGCTCGTTTGGGAATAGCGGTTCGGCTCCGTGGAGCAACATGACGACTCTGGAGACGGGGATGGTTGTTCCTGAAGGTTCGACTTGGATGATTGAGTGCTACGACAATGACGACAATAGTTCGACTGAAATCGATGCATTCGGGCAGGGGATTCGGTTTGATATGCCGGGATCATCAGCGGGAACGGCCGTGTCCACCATCAGCCTAGCTGGCCCGGTCAACTTCGGCGGTGAGCGAGGTTCTGCCGACAATTCGCTGATTGCTGGGCTGTCGCCCCTTGACCAACCCAAGTATATGGGTTCCGGAGTTCGACTGTTGAGCGGACAGTTATCGGCGCAGATCGCTGGAAGTTGGGCTAGTGAGGCTCGCATTCACTTGGTCAATAGTGCCCTGCCGGGCTTAAGCTTTGATTTTCAACTGTCGCATCAGAACAGTAGTTTCACCCTCATTTCGGTCCCGGCCGGAGAGTTCAGACCATGGATATCAAAAGCTGGAACTGGAGTGGCCCTACCGAGCGGATCAACTTGGCAAGTCGAAACTTTCGAAGCGTATGACGATGCACCTGGAGCGGATGCGATTGGCACCGGCATCACATTTGAAATCATGGCTGGATCGCCGTCCTTCCCCGTTCAAGCGTTTACCATTCCGGGCGTGGCCAACCTCGCTGACCCATATCCAGACCCCGACAACACGGCCTATTCTGAAGTTGCCCAGCTCAATTCGTGCATTGCTAGCTTCGCCACCATTAGCGCTTCCTATGAGAGGGTTGCTCCTGATTCCTGGGCGGCCGACGCCTTGATCGCCATCACCAACTCTGCTCATCCGGGAAAGGTCGCTTATCTTCAGCCATTTCCTGGGATTCAGAATGTGGCCACACTTCAGGCTGTGGGCATGCGTCCGCTCATCGGATCATTGATCGGCTCCACGATTCCAGCCTCTAGCCTGTATCGATTTGAGATGTCAGACGAGGTAGCAAACCTTGAGCCAGGGGCGGTTGAGGCCCTCATGTCGGGTATCACCGTCTCCTTGTACTCCTCAGCACCCATGCCACAGGCGAGCCTGAACGGCACCCTCGTTCTCGGTGGCGGCACGGAGGTGTTCGGCTTTCCCAGGAGCATTTCCTATGAACTTCGACGTGGAGCATCGAAACTGGCATCGGGGACGATTCTGGCCACTGGGGCTGAAGCCCCCTTTAACATTCCTCTGTCCCCTGCCAATGTGGGGCCCGCCATCCTGACTTGGACCGGACCATCGTACCTACGGCGAGACCAGCAAGTTAACATTATTGCGGGTCAGCAAGATCTAGGCACTTTCACGTTGCCGGGTGGCGATATTGATGGTTCCGGCGAAGTTGATGCCGCCGATATTGATCGAGTCATCACCGATTTTGGGTTCGTAGGGAACTTTCTCTCCGATGCGGATGGAAGCGGGGAAGTGGATGCCGGCGATATAGACGCGGTGATCAGTAGCTTCGGGCTGACGAACGATTGACTTCGTAGAGAAAATTGTGTATAGTAGTCAAGCGTCTACTTTTATTGGCGCAGGGAGTAAAACGATGAGACTACAGGACTACATGATTGAAGTGACGGAGCAAGCCAAGAAAGAAGCGTTCCAGGCCGCCCGGAAGGTACCGGCGGACAAAGTTGATTGGTCGCCTCTGGACGAAGGGAGATCCGTTCTCAATCAATGCCGTGAATTGGCGATGTGCCCAACCTGGGCAAAGTCAATTATCAACAATGAGCCGCAGCCAGAGTGGAACGAGGCCACGATGGAGAAGATCAAAGAAGAGCAAGCTCAATGGAAGTCGGTGGATGATTGTGAAGCGGAGTGTAACCGTCGGTTGGCGGAACTCTACGAGCTCTACCGGAACATGCCTGACGCGCGATTAGAAGAATGCCGCTGGCTTCCTTATGATGGGGGGCGAGAATTCAAGATGCCCGAAATGATGGATTATCCACGTTGGAACTTCAACTATCATCAGGGACAGATTTCGTACATTCAAACGCTTTACGGCGATAAGCAGATGTAACCGAGGCGGCCGTAGGTTCTGGGTATCGTGCTGAGTCGCAAGGGGACTACAGACAAGATGGAGTGGCAGTTTTTGGGAGAGGCAATTGAATGGCGGGGGCCAGCGCCCTATGTGTTCATCCCCGCCCCGCCCGATGTCGCGGCGGAGATTCGAGAAATGTCTTCGAGACTGTCCTACGGTTGGGGTTGCATTCCGTGCAAGGTAACGCTCGGCCGAACCGAGGTGGCGACCGCTCTATTCCCGAAGGATGGCACCTACCTCGTTCCCATCCGGGTTTCCGTCCAGCGCGCAGAGGGAATAAAGGTAGGGGATAGCGCCCATGTATGCCTGGCGGTCGATGTCTGAGGGGAGATAGTTTCACACTCGGCTCGTAGAATGGGTGATGAGCAGTGAAACCATTGATCCAGTCATTCGCGGGGATGCACCCGTCCTTGAAGTGTTTACAGGCGGGTGTGGCCTTTGTGCCCAAGCCTTGATTGACTCCCTTAAGCTCGCCGAGGAGAGAGGGTACAGCATCAAGGAAGACAAGATAGACGGCCCTCGCGCGCAAGCCCTTGGTCTTCGGGCGGCACCGACTATTGTGCTCAATGATAAGATTTTGTTCGGGTACGCCCCAAGCTATGACGAACTGGCCGAAAAGCTACCACCAGTCAATTAGGAGCAAGCAGCTGAATGGGGGCGGTTCAAACCACGCCCCCATTTCTTACGATCCCATTCTTCGTTTGCGACGTAGGGAAGCTACTGCACCGAGCCCAAGGCCAATCGCTGAACAAGGTTCAGGTACCGGGTAAATAGTTCCTGAATCCGATGTAATGGTCCAACCTGACACAGGATTATCGTTGGCGTCCAAGACCTCAATCCCAGCCAAATTCACGATGAAATCGCTGGTGATGGTGTAATTCTGCCCATCCGGCACGTCATACGCATTCAAGTTTGCCTGCGTAGAGAACTGGGCACTAATGGACTGGCTGAGTCCGATGATCTCGCGACTTTGGGTTGTCCAGATTCCGTGGTTCGGCCCGCTCGCCAGCGCGAAGAAGGAATCATTTAATGAATCAACATTCACGGAGAGGTCGGCGAGGGCACCATCACCGGTATTGTTCCCATCGTATTCAAAGTGATAGCGGGCACGGTAGCCTGCCTGCATTGCACCGCCGAAATGCAAGACATCGGTGAATGTTGCGAAGCCAAGGCTCACCCAATTATCAGGCGACCCCGCTGGGTTGATGCTGCCATCAGGAAGTTCGTACGCTGGATTTGCCGCGTTATAGTACGTGTTCTGGAGTTCAAGGTGAGAGTAACTCTGCAGGTGACCGTACTGGGCGCTATTGTTATTTGTCGCGCTGTAGTTGAGGGTTTGCGACTGGCCATTACGATCCATCCCCGAGAAGGTGGTGATGTAGGCGGCTGATGTGGGGGCTCCAGTGTTCGAAGAATCACTATCCAGGGCGTAGATACCCTGTCCAACCGCGGTCGAGTTACTAACGCCCACGAGGGACATATCCCAAAGGGTTTGCCCATGAGCTAACACACCAACTCCGAGAGAAATGGAGACAATTGTAGATTTGATTTTCATAATTTGACCTCAAACAGTAGGTACATCCCCAGTCTCCATCGGGTACCGCAAAAAAAGTGCAAAAGGTCAAAGGGATGTGACATATAATGGTGGTATGCGGGAGTTGCCAACATGCCAATCTTGGCGCCTGTTGCTCTGCGGTCAGATCGTTCTACTTAACGCTAAGGGAGTGCCCATACCCCTCCCGACGCGGATCTCTTATTTGGCACTAGCTGTCTTGGCAAATGCCCCGCACCGCACAGTGGATCGCGTGACTCTAGCTCGAACTCTGTGGCCCTCGTCTTCCCTGCCGGCTGCGCGAAGTAGTTTGAGGAATGCTCTGGCTGCTATTAGGAAAATCGCACCCGGAATCATTGAGGTTGATGGACAAGCCGTAACCTTATCGGCCAGCGTTGAATGCGACTTCCTCATTGATGATCCAGAGGGGGTTTTCATGCCCAACTTCGATCACGACTGGGCGATCGATATTCGCCTGTCCCTTCGTGCCAAGCAGGTTGACCTTCTACTTTGTCAGGCGCGCGGCAGCATAGCAAAAGAGGATTGGCCTATGGCACGTTTGTTGGCCGAAAAGGCCGCGAGACTAGATCCGCTTGATCAAGCGGCAGCCACACTGTTGGTGGAAGTCCTTTCCGCATCGGGCAGGCACCAAACGGCCTGGATTGAACAGAGCCGTTATAGTTCGCGGATGGTCCGTGAAATGGGATGCTTACCTTCGGAGGGTCTGGAGTTGAACCCAGTACAGAACCCGCTCATTAGGACCGTGGAGTGGCTCTTGAGTTGCGATCCACAGGAAGCGCTGGCAATGCTCGCGGCGATTGATCAGATTTGGCTCACATTGCCGTTAGACCAGGTAATTGGGATACACGAACGGGCTTTGGCCCTCTGCTCCAGAGGAGCATCGGGGTTTGAACTTGTAACCGCGCGCCTCGCCTACTTGAAGGTCCTTGCAGGAACCTGTTGCCATCTAGAGGTTGAAAGCTGTGCGGTCATGCAGAGCAAATTAGAAGTGGAACCCAGGGCCGCGGCACAGTGGGCCATTGCCCTGGCCTACAATAATTTGAGCCGAGGGCGTTTTCGTCGGGCTAAGGAGCTTGTGATGCAGGCTGATTCAATTCAACCAAGCATCACTAACCGTCAGCATGTCGCTATTATCCTTGAGCATATTGGAGAAGGGGACAGGAGTGTAGCGATGCATGATGCCTTGGCCGTAGAAGTCGAGGAACATGGTAGCCCCGTGCAAATTGCGTCGCAGCTTCTCCTGACAGTAGAGCCCTTAGTTACTCGCGGTCAGGTGGAAGAAGGCTATCGCCGCTGGGAGAGAAGTACGAGGATCTTCAATGTTCTCGGGGCAACGCGGATGACGATTTGGTCTCAGATTGCGCTAGCAAGAATCTATGAAGCAACGGGGGACTTCGGCCAAGCCCAAAGCACGCTGGCTGTTGCAAAAGACCTCGGCTACGAGGCTGGCGGGCAGGCAGCCGCCTCAATGGTTAGTGATCGGATGGCGCGGTTAGAGTGCCACCTAGGTGCATTTGATTCAGCGGTACGCAGTCTGTCCTATTCTGCTCAACTAAGGCGCCAAAAGCAAGCCGTGCCATCAATTGTTGAACGCTTGCATCGAAGGGGGACGATGGCGATGTTGAGCGATAAAGTTAGCCTCAAGGGCGGTAGCTCTGCTAATCTATCTTTGTGAAGGAGTTTCAGTTCTGGGCCGTCTTGTCTGCGGCATTCGCTGGAATCACGGCTGTTTTGGCCAAGAAGGGTGTCGAAAGCGTTCCACCCAATCTAGCCGTTGCGGTACGGGTTGTCGTTGTTTGTGCCTTTGCGATCGCGATTGCCATTGCCACGAAACAAACGAAGGTAGGGGCCATCGAGTCGCGAGCGTGGATGTTCCTTGTGCTATCCGGAATTGCAACTGGCCTATCGTGGTTATGCTACTTCCGAGCCCTTTCTCTGGGGCCGGTCGCGGCTGTGGCACCCATTGACAAGCTCAGTTTTGTGGTCGCCATCGTCTTGGGGCTTTTCTTCCTGCATGAGCGGCTTACTTGGCAGCTCGGGGTTGGGGCATCTCTCATTGCGGCGGGCGTTATTGTGACCCTTATTCCAGGGACTTAGCTAGCCACCGACTGATGAATCCAGGCTCGAGCTAGCTCGCGAATTCGTTGCCAGGCTGGCCAACTAAAGGCGTGTGTTTCGCCCGGCAGTACGTGGAGTTCGGAGGGAGTACCGAAACCCTTGAGTGCCTCAAACAGTCTTCGGGATTGATCCACGGGCACGATCTCATCCTCTTCGCCATGGATCAGGAGGACGGGGCCATCCCCGCAAGAGGCATGGAAGAGGGGGGAAGCCGCTTTCAGAAGGGCATCCTCCGCGTCCAGTGAGCCGACAAACTGCTCAACGAACGGCCACCCCACCGGGAATTGAGATTCTCGCGGATTCGTCATGTCTGTGATTGGACAAATCGCAATCGCGGCATCGGCCTTAAAGCCTGTCGCATCATCATCGGGCCCAAAGTAGTCATCAGACAGGGCCAGCATCGCGGCAATATGCCCGCCAGCGCTGTTGCCAAAAGCCACGATACGCTCATGACCTTTGGCGCGGGCATACCGAACAAAATCTTGGAGGTCGGCAACCGCGGCGGGAAAGGGATTGAGAGGCGCGAGCCGGTAGGATACGCAGGCACACGAGATTCCTTGTTCGCGCCACCAACGCGCCTCGTCGTGATAATCATCGCGGAATCCTGTTATCCAGCCGCCCCCATGGCAGAACACGATCAGAGGATCTGCGGAAGCGGACCTGAACAGGTCCGCTTCAAGCGGGATGCCTTTTCGCTCGGCATAAACTACAGTCTCCATGCTTAGAGTTTAGCGGGATTGCGCGGTGCTCTGTGCGCCTTAGGTGAGGATCTCGGCGAGCCTCATGACAAGGCGCTCCATCGTATCCTCATCGCTGGCCGCCGGCTCAATACCCTTTAGTCTTGAGTCCGCGAGTCGAATCTCAGCAAAGCAACGTTCAATTTGGTCAAGGTTGACCTTTCTTGCCTGCGGAATGATGCGGTTCGTAGTGCCGGGTTTCTCTTCAGTCCAGTTTGGCTTGCTCGGGAATTGAGCTGCGACTTCTTTGGGTACAGAAGCGGGGTTGGCCCCAGCGTTCAACGCGACCCTCGCTTGCCATAGGAGTCGGAAGTATCGCGTGAACTGCGGTAGTACGGATGAGATTGCGACATCCGCCATCTTTTTATTGGAGGCGTTGACGATACGCAGTTGGCGAACGGCTTCGCCGACTCTTTTCTCCCTTACGGCATCAAGAAGGGCCCAAATGTTCCATTCGTGAGTGGCGGCAACGCTGGCCTTGACATCGGCCTCTCGAATCTCTGCGGCATCGCCAATATAGAGACTCAGTTTTTCTACTTCGCCGATTCCACGCGAGTAGCTTCCGCTCACCATATCAGCTAATTGGGCCGCGGCAGGACGGCTCATGCCCTTTCCCAGGCCTTTCGCATGGGCAATGAATTCTTCAGCGAGCTTTGCTTGTTCAATCTCGCAGGTAATCGTGTGCCCGTTGGCATCCTTTACGGCCTTTGCCCAACTCGTCTTTGCCTTCTTCGTGCGTTCCGCGTTGAGAGGATCCTCGTCGGTAACCAAGATGAGGCGCCCCGTGGCAGGAATGTCCTTGAGCATTTTCAGCTTTGTCAGGTCATCCGGGAGATATCGAAGGAGATTGCGGACGATTACCGTGCGTCGCTCGGATAAGAACGGAATCGTTGAGGCGGCGCCGATCCATTCGATCATGGATTGTTCATCAGCGTTAAGAGACTCGCAGTCAAAGTCATCGGCCCCAATTCCGCTGGCATGCAAGAGTTCATGCAGGGCCTTTCTGCGAAGCATATCTTCGGACCCTTCAATGAGAACGACCGAGTGCTTCAGTGCTTCCTCAATGTGGAGTCTCAACTCTTGACCTTCCTAAGGCTCGCGGTTGCCTTCGCCAGAGTCTTGGTTGCTGCAGCGTCAAGGACTCCTGCGGGAGCAAAAAGGAGGCGATCAATGGCACTAGCGAGTCCTTCCTGGTCAATCTGGGCTTGGGGGAACATCCGGTGTAATCTTGACGCATATTCGGTGGACGTTTCTTCAAATCGGCGTGGGGTGCGTGTCGCCCGCTCGAGGGCTTCCAGAGCCGAAGCGGCGGCCGCCTGCCGCTCATCCCGTACAATCAGCACCTTGCCAAGTCTCGGTGCGCGCCGACGGACGAGATCCCACAGGAAGACCCCGGCCATGCAGATCACACTCGCGCCGATAAGGACGTTGGCCGCCGTGTTGTTCCAACTGGACTGCCACCACGTAGGCGGTGGGCGCCATTCCTCTCCGCGTCCGTACCCTTCAACTTCATTGGCACCCTCGGTGGCGTCGAAGGTGACCCAACCTGCTTTCTCAAAATAGATTTCCGTCCAGATATGGTAGTCCGACTCTCGAATTCGGTAGAAGCCACGGCCTCTGGATTCGTCGCTGACCAAATAACCGGAGGCCACGCGAGAGGGCAGTCCTGCGTGCCGGGCGAGGATCGCCAGAGTCGTGGCGAAGACGTCGCAATAGCCTTGACGGGATTCGAAAAGGGCGTTGTCAACAACGTTGGCACCTTCGGGCACCATCGCCGCTTGCAAGTTGTAGGTGATCGTCTTGGCGACAAGGGAGCGAAGGCGTTCGGCTCTCTCATAGTCGGTCGATGCCCCTCGCAGAGTTCTCTCTACCAACTCTTTGGCCCGAAATGAAAGGCTGACTTCGTCGAACGAATCGCGCCAATATGGAGGCTCGATGGCGCGGCCTGGGTTTGACAGGTCTGGTTCGAATGAGACGCCTCGAATGAGGGCTCCCAAACTGTCAATGCCCGTCGTCATAATTCCGTCTTCACGAAGATTTACACGGCGCGAGTTACCAAACTGAATCTGGGCCGGAATGCCTGGGAAATAGGGGCCGGGAAGGTGATTGGTTGCTGAACTCAGTTCGTAAGGAAAGGGGCGCAGGTTCGGAAGGAGCGTCTCGGGATTCCGGCCTCGCAGATCACTTACGCCATCACTCGCGGGAATCGGAGCCGAATTCATGGTGACCGCCCACCACCTGTTACCCACAAAACGGTAAAAGGCTTCGCCGCGAAGGTAATGAGGGCGATCCATCCGAGCGTAAACAACGATGCTATGGCTGGGGCGACCATAGGGTCCGGATCCAACCCGCAGGCTATCACGATTAGGGTTGGGGGCACCCGAACCGATCCCTGAACTGGAGGCGGTTGTGGGTGGGGTGGCTCGAATAGGAATGCGCAGAGGGGCGGAGACGCCTTGAACAGTATTTCGGATGAAGGGAGCGCCAAGGGCGCTAAAGACCACAATACCGACCGCCGAAACCATCGCCCATTCGGGCCCCGCTAGGCTTTTCCATTCGTAGCGGCGTAGGCGTTCCAGGTTCGGTTCTCCAGCCGAGGACGCCAGCCGCAGCATGTGCCGCAAGTGGCTCCGGGCAAAGATCATTCCGGTTGTCACGAGGAACAGAAAGAACATGAACGGCGCGCCGGGGAAGGTATCAAATGCGCCGACGAGGCCATAGAGGGCTATCGATGGGACGCCCAGAAAGAGGAGGGTGGAGTCACGCCAAGCGAAGAAACTTCCTAAGGCAATCGCCCAACATAGGCCGGCCGTATACATCAATTGGAGCGGGAACCCCATGTTAGGAAGGAACTGGTTGAGGTGGCCGGCGAATGCAATGGAGCCGGCGGCGACCACCGCGAAGATAATGCTGTCGGGCGAAACTCGGTGCCAAGTCCTCTGAATCCTCGGGCCAAAGGCGGAGACCAGGTGTCCGAGGATTGTAAGGCCCGTGAACACGAAACCAGCTTCAATGTTTCGCACGCTGTAGCCGGCTGACAGCAGAACCGAGATGGCCGAGATGAGGCTCAGAAGATAGTCCGTAGCTCCGAGAGAGAGAGGATCTCGTTTCATCGAACACCTCCGCTGTCGAGAATCTGGATCGCCGCTCCATTCTCCCGAAGCCTCTGGATATAGGTAGGGTCGGCAGCGCTAGTTGCCCGTGCGGTCTGAGCAAATGCCTCAGCGCGATATACAAAGACTTGCACAGAGTGTGCTTCGGTTTGACGTAGGGCACTGGGCAGGTCTGGATCCTGCACGCTCAAGAACAGATAGAGGCGTCCGGGGCCGTCCGGATCTGTCAGGGCATGATTTAGCTCGGCCGCTAGCGACGGGCCGTCGGCTCGCAGTTCGGCAAGGGCATCCAAGAAAGGCAATAAGGGGTTGTTGGGCGAGACAAAGTCGGTGGGAACATTGAGCCGGATGTGGCTACACCTGGGTAGGAGTTGCTCAATCAAAAAGGCGGCATGTCCGCACATCTGATCAAGCGAGGAATGTTGCTCGCCTAGGTCAGTCCCGGGTGCCCGCTGGATCAGGACGGTCGCTCTTGAGCCAGCTTGAGACTCAAAGTCTCGAACCATGAGGCGGCTCGTTCTTGCCGTACTGGGCCAATGGATGTGGCGCACCTGATCGCCCGACGCAAACTCCCGCACTCCACGCGCATCCAGACTGTTCGCAGAGTTACGCTGCGTGGTCGTGTCTTCGTAGCCGGCGCCATGAAGCAGGGTCAGATTGAGCTCGAACGGGATAGGCGCGGGCAAGATTTTCATTTCAGTCTGGCCCGCCGGGTGAAGCAGTTCTGCCGAGCTCAGGCCGAGCGCATCAGTCCCCTGAACGCTCACATCGGACCACTTAAATAAGCCGCGTCGTAGCGGGCGGATTTGGTATTGAATCTGAACTGGTTGCCGGTAGCTTGGGGCCACCGGCACGGGAAAGCGGACCCAGTCTTTAACCATTCGGTTAGGCAACTGATCCTCGATGAGCAGTAGAGGGCGAGTAAAACGACTCTCGCTTTCAACGGCCAGAGAGACAGTGACGGGTTCGCCAATGACCGACATCGCCGGCGCCGTACGGGTGAACTTGAGAGACCGAACCGCGAATCGTGCTTGAAGTTTAGCGGCAACGATCGTGCCGATCATGGCGGTCGCCATGTAGAAGAGGGCCGGTGAATTGACAAACACCGCCACCACCGCCAGAAAGAAGCTGGCGAAGATCAGCGTTAGGCTGGCGGTGTTCCTCACGATTTCAGTTTAGCGAACGGGAAGTGGAGTGGGTACCGAATTGAGCACGCTGGCGATGATATCGTTCGCCGCATCGCCTCGACTTCGCGTTTCGCCAAGGGGAATGATGCGATGGGCGAGAATCATGGTTGCAACAGCCTTGACGTCATCGGGAACTACGAAGTCCATCCCCTGCAAGGCGGCGTGGGCCTGCGCCGCATGTTGGAGGTGCAGTGAAGCCCGCGGGGATGCCCCCAGACCAACGTGGCTATGCTCACGGGTTGCCCGAATCAAGGAAACGATGTAGTCTTGAAGTTTGCTGTCTATGTGAACCGAGCGAACGGCGCGCTGGGCTTCTAGAAGTTCCGCAGTCTGGACGATGGCTTCCAGATGGTCAACCGGGCGAGTCTCGCGCTGTTGCTCAAGCATCTTGGTTTCGGCCTCGCGATCGGGGTAACCCAACGAAATCCGCCCGAAGAACCGATCCATTTGGGCCTCCGGGAGGGGATAGGTTCCGCTCATTTCAACATTGTTCTGGGTTGCGATCACCATAAAGGGATGGGGCAAGGAGCGTTCCTCGCCGTCTGCTGTAACCGTCCGCTCTTCCATGGCCTCCAAGAGGGCGCTTTGTGTCTTTGGGGTGGCTCGGTTGATTTCGTCGGCGAGCAATACATTGGCAAAAACCGGTCCAGGGCGAAACTCAAACGTCAACTCCTTCTGATTGTAGATCGGGCTCCCGGTAACGTCGGCGGGCAGGAGGTCGGGGGTGAATTGGATACGCGAGAAGCTACCGCCGATGGACTTGGCGAGAGCTTTGGCTAGGGTCGTTTTACCAACGCCTGGCACATCTTCAATCAGCAAATGCCCCTCGCAAAGCAGGATAAGGACAGCATCGCGGGTCGCCAAAGGTTTTCCGCTAACTACCTGATCTAATTGTGAAATGATTGCTTGGGCAAATTGAGCAACAGAGGAGGTTTCCATAGATGAAGTAAGCCTTGGACGCGAATCGGATCAACGAAAGTTGATCGCTGCTTATTGATACGCAAAGCAGCCGCTGTCTGATACACAAACAGCGGCCACAGTAGTGCCTTGGAATAGGTTTAGTTGTCTACGGCGCCGAAGTTCGCAATGACAATGTCAATATCCGCAGCATCAACTTCGCCACTGACGTCTGCGTCGGTCGCGCCAACCGCAAAGGATCCGAAATCAGCAATCACCAAGTCGATATCCGCAGCATCAACCTCACCAGAGTCGTCGGGGTCGCCGTTGACCATGGTCGTATTGCCGAGTGTCTGGTTGCTTCCCGTCAAGGTCAGCAGGACCTTGCGAACGAGGAATGAAGATCCTTCGAGAATTACTTCAGCATCTCCCGTCAAGCTTGGAGAAAGAGAGATATTGAACGCGGTCAGCGGGCTGTTCGCAGAGATCGTGCCAGAAGCTACCGTTGTTGCCCCCTGCTTGACTTCATATGAAATGGAGCGCGTGGCGGCAAAGGTCGCGACGGTATCGTTAAGAATGATGTTGCCCGAGAGGTTTTGCGTTGCTGCCGACCCCATGAGCGAAAAGAAGCGGCCTCCCGTTGTAGGGTACACGGTCGTTGAGGTTGCAGAGTTCACGTCGTAAACATGGGCTCCCGAACTGTTGGACCAGAGAACGTTTCCGTTCGATAGTTGGTAAACGCCGCGGCATCCGCTTGCCGGGAACGACGACAACTCGGCCCCGGTCGAGGGATCATGGTAGGCCACCTTCCCCGTAGTGAACCAGCCAATCATGACATTGCCGTTGGGTGCAATAGCCATCTGCTCGGCAAAACTATTCGCCCCATTATAAAATGTCCCGGCGGAAGTGCCATCCGTGTTGAAACGGTGGACATCATCGTTGGGGGAAGCCGACGAAGTCAGGAGCGTCCCATTGTGCTCTAGCACGTAAAACGGGCTCGTATTCAAACCGGCTGTTGAGTAATTTCCGAGGTGATTGCCATTGGTGTCAAAACGGGCGAGTGTGTCGCCCGCACCAAAAGTGTTGCCATCATTCGCCGCATAGACGACTCCATTGATCAACGTTATTCCGCGGCAATTATCAAGTACACCGACGCCGACCGCACCTAGAAAAGTACCCGTGCTGTCATAGCGCGAGATTTTGTCGCCCACTTGCTCGCTGACCCAAATCTCGCTGCCGACCGCGATAGCCGACACTGGCGTTGCGTTTGTCGCCGAAGCGAGGCCGAAGAGGTTTGAGTTGATCAAGCTTCCATCAACAGGGCTGAAGGTGACGATTCGGTTGTTGGCGGAAGCGCTATCGGGCATGAGCACGACCGATTGCGCCGAGGCAATACCAGCGAGACTGACCGCCAACGATGTCAGGGTAAGAGTTTTCATGATGTGTACCAAGTTCAGTATATATGCGATTACCGAAAATTGGTAGCCGAAGCGTCATACTCTGCTTGTGGCGAATTGCGTAATCGGAGTTGATCTTGGCGGCACGAATGTCCGCGCCCAGGCCATCTATCCCGACGGCTCTCCCGCCGGCGAGTACAAGAAGAATTCCTCCTTCGCCCAGCAAGGCACCGACGCCATCATTGACGCCGTCGCCAACACGATCCGCGAGGCCATCGCCGTCGCGCAGGGCGAGGTCACCGCGATTGGGCTCGCCGTGCCGGGGCATATTGACGACGAAGCCGGTCTCGTCCGCTGGGCGCCCAACTTCGGTCGCGAGGTGGACGACGTTTTCATCTCCTGGAAGGACATCCCGCTCAAGAAGCTCATCCAGGCCCAGATTGATCTGCCTGTCCGGATGGGCAATGACGCCAACCTCGCCGCCCTCGGTGAGTACCGCTATGGCGTCGGCGAGAACTCTTGCAAGTGCCTCGTGCTCATCACGATCGGCACCGGCATCGGCGGCGGCGTGGTCATGGCGCCGTCCTCGGTGATGGGGAAGGCCGACGGGCCGCTCGTGCTCATCGGGAGCAATGCCGGCGGCGCCGAGCTTGGTCATGTGATCATCCAGGCCGGTGGGCTCGATGCCTCGGCCGGAACCTATGGCTCGCTCGAAGCCTATTGCCAGCGCGATGGCATCGTCCGGCGCGCGCAGTACAAGCTCCAGCGCACCGCCAGCCCACGCGATTCCAAGATGTGGTCGCTCGTCGAGGGCAATCTCGGCCGCATCACGCCGCAGATCATCGCCGCGGCCGCCGAAGCGGGCGACGAACTCGCGATCGAAACCTTCGAGGAGGTCGGCACCTATCTCGGCATCGGCGTGGGCTCGTTCATCAATGTCTTCGCGCCCGATAAGCTCGCCATCGGCGGCCAAATCGCCAAAGCCGGCTCTTTCCTCATGGATCCCCTCAAGCGTTCCGCCCGCAACACCGCGATCCCGACGCTCTTCGCCGATTGCGAGATCATGGAAGCCCGCCTCATGGACGATGCCGGGATTCTCGGCGCCGCCGCGCTGGCGAGTCAATAGAGAACCCCCTCGCCCAGAAGGGGAGAGGGGGCAGGGGGTGGATCTCGGCGTGCCGGTCGAACAGGTTGGGTGAACCAAATGGGCGAATCTGCGATATCATTTGGCTATGCGCTCTTGCCTTGTTGCTTTCACGATCGTCCTGGGTGGGGTGGCTCACGCTTCATTCGACCTGATGCTTCTGCCCGACCAAGCTACGGGGCGCATTTTGCGGTTCGATCCGATCAACCAGGTCCAGCTTGGGTCGCTCAATGTGCATTCGGCGTCTAAGGCCGTCGCGGCAAAGTCCGGCTCCCAATTCGCCTACTCGACCAATAATCAGGGCGGTGTCAAGTTCGATTACAGCACCGGGGAACGGCTCAACGCCGTGACTTTCCCCGATGGCGCAATCTCACTCAACCATGACGGTTCGCGCGTTTTCGAGGCGATTGGATCCAGTTTCGTCTATCGTTACGATGCCAATCTTGGTTATCTTGGAAATTTCACCGCGGGACCAATTGTCAACACGATGGCGGTCCAACAGTATGGCAACGCGCGCATTATCGCCCTTGGTCTGAATTCATCGGGAGACCTCGTGGCGGCAAACTTCGATACGACGTCCTTTACGCAAGTCGGCCCGACCATCATGCTTGTGGCGGCCGCGAATTACCTTGCCGGCTCTAATGTCAATGGTATGAGTTTTGTCAACGGTAGCGGGATGCTTGCCTATCGCGCAAGCGACGCTTCGACCAGACTCCTCCGTGTCAATCTGGATGCCAACATGGGCGCGTCCTCCACGACGACGGCCCCCATCGTTACGGGATATGCGACCTCCACCAGTTCCACCGCAACGGTCGTCGCCGGCCATACCGGGTTTTTTGTCGTTGGCACTAACCTCTCCGGCACCGGCACGTATATCAGCGAGTATGTGAATCCGAACGGAGGCGTATCGAGCGTTTACACCCTGAACGGGGTTCTGATGCCTACCGGACGATGGCGCGCTGCGAACATCGTGGCGCCCGAGCCGGGCACGATGATTGCCCTCAGCGCCGGGGTTCTGGCTTTGTTGCGACGGCGTAAGAAGACGTCTTAGGGCAAGGTGCCGGGGTGAATGGTCTTGCGCCCACAAGGGGGTGCTATGCGGAACTTACCCAGCCCACGAAACCCCGTAAAAATAACAGCGGTCGAACGCCAGCAAATCCTTTAGGCTTTAAGTAATGAATATTTTTAGAGTTGGATTACTTTCGCTTGGTATCGGGTTTGCGGCAGCTTCGAATGCGCTGACGATTTACACGAACTATGCTACTTTCGCATCAGCAACTGGGGCACTCACCAGCATCGACTTTGATTCGGCGACTGGTCCGGTCACCGTTCTTTCGGGCGTCACTTTCACGGGGATTGGCAATGCAAACATTCGGTCAACTGCTCGCAGCTTTGCCCTTTCCGGCCCCAATGTTCTAGATGTCAACGAGCATACGGAGGCCGGCGGCATTGGCGTCGTCATGACCTTGCCTTCGGCTAAGGGCGCTTTCGGCTTTTTCTATCACGATAGTCAATTCACTAACTCGGTTACGATTTCTCAGGGGAATACGCCGACAACCTTTGCGCTCCAGAACAACTCGCCCGGGCTATGGCGTTTCTTTGGTGTGACCTCTACGGCGAGCGATATTACTAGTGCTCGTCTAGATGTTGATCTGAACGACTATGTTGCAGTTGACAATGTTGTGTTTGGCGCTGTCCCTGAGCCTGGGACGGGGCTTGCCCTTCTTGGCCTCTTCGGCATGCTTAAGGCGTACCGTCGCAAGAAATAGGCGGGCTGAGTAGCGCCGGGGTTAATGGGGCGGCATGCCGCAGGTCGGGTTAGCCCTTCCTTCGCAGTGTCCTCGCGAGCCTTCGCGACAACGAATGGGGGCTGGTCCAAAGCTTTCATAATGCACTCATGCCCGAATTGCCCGAAGTCGAGACCGTCCGCCGTGTGATGGAGCGGGCGCTGAAGGGGCACACGATCCAAGAGGTCGAGGTCGCGCCCGATGAGATCGTGTTGGGGCGGTTCCCGAACACGGCGATGGAGGAGCACCTGAAGGGCGCGAAGGTGACCGGGGTCGGGCGCAAAGGGAAGTATTGGTGGATCGAACTCGATAAGAAGCCTTGGCTCTTCGGACACCTTGGGATGGCGGGCTGGATTCGGGAGATGGGCGAGCCGACAATCCGCATTCGCGAGATGGGCAACATGCCCCTCGACGACGAAGAGGGCCGGCCGCGCTTCTTGAAGCTGATGGTGACCACCGAGGAGGGAAGACGCATCGCGATGACCGACGGCCGCCGGCTTTCGCGCTTGTGGCTGAGCGATTCGCCGGAGACGGACAAGCGAGTCGGGGCATTGGGCTTTGATTCCTGGCAGGGGTTGCCTTCTTCTTCTGAGTTACATGCGTTACTGAAGAAGCGCAAGGCGCCGCTGAAGGCGATTCTGCTTGATCAGGCGCTGTTTGCCGGAGTCGGTAATTGGATCGCCGATGAGGTGATGCTCATGGCGCGGCTCTCGCCTCACCGGCTGGGGACTTCTTTGAAGGAGAAGGAAGCCGGGGCCCTGAAGAAGGCGATCGAGGACGTGATTGATTTAGCGGTCGAGAAGGGCGCAGACAAGGCGCAGTTCCCGGCGGACTGGCTGTTTCATGTTCGCTGGGGCGGCAAGAAGGGCGTTCCGCAGTTTGATGGGCACGACATTATTCGGGAGCAAGTGGGCGGTCGGACAACGGCCTGGGTTCCGGATTTGCAGAAGTAATTTGGAGTGCGGTATCTCCCGATACCGCTTTAGATCAGCCGATCTCCCGATCGGCGTTGGATGCGTGTTATGCTTTGGAGTGCGGTATCTCCCGATACCGCTTTAGATCAGCCGATCTCCTGATCGGCGTTGGACACGTGTTATGATTTGGAGATGCGTCCTTGGCCGCACGCACCGACTCATCGCCTCATCCAAGATGGGGTGGTCATGGTTACTGCAGCGACCTACAAGCACCAGCACATCTTCCGGGGGAAGGAGAAACTGGAGGTCCTTCAAGCAAGCTTGCTCGACACTCTTGAGCGCGATGGATTTGAGGCATTGGCGTGGGCTGTGTTCCCCAATCACTACCATGTTGTCGTATCCAATTCGAAAGGAGATCGTTCGATCTCGAGGACAATTCAGGCTGTGCACAAGTTCACGGCGAGGCATGCGAACAACGCCGACCAAACTCCAGGGCGAACGGTTTGGCACAACTATTTCGATAAGCAACTGACCTTTGAAAAATCATTCATGGTCCGGCTTCACTACGTCCATTACAATCCAGTGCGGCATGGAGTAGTTTCCGATGCCGCGATGTATCCGTTTTGTTCTGCTTTCTGGTTCGAACGCTTTGCGCCCAAAAGCTATGTTGAGACGGTGAGGTCTTTCAAGGATGATTCGATTGCTGAAGTGGATGAATACGCTGTTGAACCCAATAGCTGGCTGTAGTTCGATCTGGAGATAACGCACTCCAAGGACGCGTCATAATCCGTAGCTAAGCTTGCCGATCAGGAGATCGGCAAAACCAAAGCGGTATCGGGAGATACCGCACTCCAAAGAAATGGTCACCTTCCAAGAAATCATCCGCCGACTTAACGAGTACTGGGCCGCGCAGGGTTGCGCGATCTTGCAGGGCTACGATGTCGAGGTCGGGGCGGGAACCATGCACCCGGCGACGACCTTGCGCTGCCTCGGGCCGGAATCTTGGAATGTCGCCTACGTGCAGCCCAGCCGCCGCCCCGCCGATGGCCGCTACACGCGCAACCCGATGCGCAACCAACGCTACTACCAATACCAAGTGGTGATGAAGCCGAGCCCGGACAATATCGTGGACCTCTACATGGGGAGCCTGAATGCGATCGGGTTTGACACCCAGAAGAACGACATTCGCCTCGTCGAGGACGATTGGGAGAGTCAGGCCGCGGGTGCCGCCGGCGTGGGCTGGGAGGTCTGGGTAGACGGCACCGAGGTGACGCAATTCACGTTCTTCCAACAGATGGGCGGCTACGACTGCGATCCGGTTTGCGCCGAGATTACGTACGGACCGGAGCGACTTTGCCTCATGCTCAACAACCAAAACTCGTTCTGGACGGACCTCCAGTGGAATGAGGCGATGACCTACAAGGAAACGGAGTACGACCTCGAGATGCAGCACAACGTGTACAACTTTGAGGTGGCGAACACGGAGATGCTGTTGCAGATTTTCGACCTCTATGAGGCCGAAAGCAAGCGGGTCATCGAAACACCCGTTTACTGGGATGAGGAACTTGACATCCTTACCACTAAGCAGGCTTCGGAGCGGAAAGGCGCTTTGGTGTATCCAGCCTTGGACCTGGCGTTGAAATGTTCGCACATCTTCAATGTGTTGGATGCAAGGGGCGCGATCAGCGTGACTGAGCGCGCCGCCTACATCAATCGAATCCGTGGGCGGATTCGAGCTTGCTGCGGCAAGTATCTTGACAAGTTCAAGACAGCTACTCCGGCGGGTTAGAGCCCGTAAACTGCGCGATACTTTTGAGAGAGTCGCGCTAGGTAATCCGACGCGCCCATGGGCTTACCGGTCACCATCGGGACAAGCTCCTGTGGCGGGTACTTTGCTCCGTGGCGATAGATCTTCTGGATGAGCCATTCAAGAATCGGCTGGAAGTCGCCCCGTGCGATCATGGCATCGGTATCGCCGAGGTCCTTCTCGAGGCAATTCCAGAACTGATAGCTGAGTAGGTTGCCCATCGTGTAGGTGGGGAAGTAGCCGATGCTACCCATGCTCCAGTGCACGTCTTGGAGGCAACCCTCGCTATCGGTGCGCGGCGTGATACCGAGGTACTCCTCGTACTTGCTGTTCCAGTAAGCGGGCATGTCATTGACAGCGAGCTTGCCCTCCAGAACGGCGCATTCGACTTCGAAGCGAACCATGATATGGAGGTTGTAGGTCACCTCATCGGCTTCGACTCGGATAAACGAAGGCTCAACCTTGTTGGTTGCGCGGTACATGCTCGTTGGATCCGTGTTGGACAGGGCTGGGAAGTAAGACCCAAGCGTGGGAAGCATCCAGGTGATAAAGGCCTCGCTGCGCCCCACGATGTTCTCCCAAAGTCGGCTTTGGCTTTCGTGAACGCCGAGGCTCACTCCACCGGCGAGAGGCGTGCGATCCCATGCCATTGGGCTTCCTTGCTCGTACATGCCGTGTCCGGCTTCGTGAAGAGTTCCAAACAAGGCACTCGGAAGGTAATCCTTGAACCGAGTGGTTAGGCGGATGTCTCCGACTGACCAACCCGTACAGAACGGGTGAGGGGCTGTATCCTGCCGTCCCCGATCCATATCAAATCCGATTTGCTTGAGAAGCCATTCGGTGAACTCCCGCTGTTTGTCGTTGGGCCATTCCCCATAAAGGAAGCTGTCGTCAGGTTGATTTGGTGACTCCTTGATGTCCTTAACCAATTGGACAATAGGCCCGCGGATTTCGTCGAAAATGGCTTGACATTGAGCGTGGGTTGCCCCTTCCTCGTACATGTCAATGAGCGCGTCGTAGATATGGTTCTCGTAGCCGAGGAGATTCGCTTCCTCCTTAGTAATCTCGAAAAGCTCATCTAGGATCGGAGCAAATGTCTTGAAATCATTGTTTGCCCTGGCGGTTACCCATGCCTCATGGCCCTCGGCGCTCAGCTTGCTCTTGCGCGCCACGAGATCAGCGGGGAACTTCGTGCGCAGCTTCATGTTGCGCTGGGTGTTCCTGACTATCGCGGCCTCATCGGTCCCGGGTTCGACTTCCTTGGCGGCTTCCTCGAGAGCCCGCTGGGTTTCTTCGCTAACAAATGCTTCGTGCGCCATCCGTGCCAGAAGGCTACTGTGCTCGGCCCGAGCATTCGCTCCCCCCTTGGGCATGTAGGTCTGCTGATCCCAGTCCAGCATGGCCATGGCGGCATTGAGGGCATTAACGTCAAAGAGCCTGGATTTCAGTGCATCTATAGCAGTCGGCATAAGTAGCTAAGACTACCTTTTTGGATTGCCCGATCGTTACCACAAGTAACCTGGGCTAGTCGCCAACTGCGCCGAAGTTACTGATGGCGACATCAATATCGGCTGCATCCACCTCACCAGAGCGGTCTAGGTCAGCGAACATCTCCTCACCCTGAGTCGGCGCAGTGCCAAACCATTGAATGACAAAGTCAATGTCGGCGGCGTCCACCTCACCAGAACCATCGGCGTCGCCATTGGTCATGGAGAAGGATTGACTGACCACGGTCCCACCATTGTTGAGGGTTAGTTTCTTGCGTAGCCACGGGCGACAGGACGCATAGACTTCAAATTGACCATCTGGTGCAATCTGATCGAACGCACTGGCACTAAGGGTGACCGAAGTCGTCCGGTCTCTTAACACGTCTGGGAGATCAAAGAAGAAGGAGGCGCTTGTGGGGGCGGGGCCATTTAGGTCTCCAAAGGTAATCGTGCCGTTCCATCGGAAGCCGAGGGCCAGCTGGACCGCTTGGGGTGCATTGGGTAGACCATTCCCAAAGGTAGTATCGTAGCCCGTTGTCCCCAGGTCAATGGCGGAGCCAGTCAGACAGGTTATGGCAGCGTCTGAACTGAGAAGCGGATTGGCGCCAAGGACAAGAGCGGTTAGTCCGGCAAGGTTGGGCGAGGCGAATGACGTGCCGTTCGCCGTGACGTAGTCGCCGGTGGCATAGCCGGGACTGCCAACACGATCAGTCATGACGATCGCGGAGCCCGGGGAAGCAAAGTCAATGCCAGGACCGTAGGAGCTAAAGCTTGAGCGGGCACCAGTTCGGTTGATTGACATCACTGAAACCACATTCGGTGCACTAGCCGGATAGGAGACTGTGGCCGTGTTGGCATTGCCAGCCGCAGCAAAGTGGACCATCCCGGCATTGAACATGGCGGTGAGCTTGTCGTCAAAGGGCGGGATTACATCATCGTACGTCCACGAGTTATTGGTAATCCGGGCACCCTGACTGTATGCGAAGTCAAGGCTGGCGAGGAGCCAACTTGTTTCGGTGTACCAGTCGGGCGAGATGAACGAGTATGGCTTTGCGGAGATCACGAGCGATCCCGGTGCCACCCCCACCACGCCGAGGGAGTTGTTCATGGTCGCGGCAACGCAACTGGCAACCGGCGTGCCGTGGTTATCCGAGCTTGTGAAGGGGGTTCCATTCCCAGGTTCACCCGTAAACGTTGCCCCCGCGCTGAGGACCAGATCTGGATGGTTCCCGTCCACGCCGTTATCCATGATCAGCGTCTTGATACTTGGATTGGAAGTCGTGACGTCCCAGGCATCGTCGGCATCGAAATCAACATCAGAGGTTCCGCCAGATTGTCCCGTATTCCTAAGGTGCCATTCGTCGCCAAAGAGCGGGTCATTTGGGATGAAGGCAGGCTCAACCGACATCACCATGTTTGGGAAGGCGTAACGGGTGTCCTTTCGCTTCGCCATTCGGGCTGCTAACCTGAGGACTTCGGCACCGGTACGGCAAGGAGTTCGGAGGAGGAGGGTATTGGGGAGCCCCGATGCATTGACTTCGAGGATCTCGCCCCCGACTTCACGCCTCACGATTGCCAACGCGGAGGTCGGGCTAACATCGCTCGTGAAAGCGATATAGATGTCCCGTGTCGGGTACATCATGCCGCCAGACGCATTTACATAAGCGTTGGTAACGAACTGACCGCGTGCAGGGCGGGCTAGTGAAATGGCTTGGAGCGCATTTTGGCTTCGCACAAGGCGGTAGCCCGGAAGGTGGGCCTCACCTTCAAGCGAGAATTGCCCACCGGCAACGATGTAACGGTCGTTTATCGGGACGAGACGTCGTTCCTGCTTATAGACAAAGAGGGAATCAGCCCAACAAGCTCCAACAAAGGCTAGAAGGGTCGCAGCGCAAACAGTCCGCGTGGTCAACACGCATTGATTCTACAGCACGATCGGGAGAAGCCGAAGAAAATCCGTTATTTCAACAGGCCGTCAATGACCGCTCGGAGCTTGGCTTCGTTCTTTGGGTCAAACCCAACGTAAACATTTCGAACGACGCCCTTTTTATCCATGACAAGCAAAGTTGGAATACCTTCGATCCTCAACTTGGTAGCCAGCGTTTCGTTGCCAAAGGTCATGGGGTAGGTGTACTTGTGCTCTTTCGCGTAGGCTCGAGCTTTAGCACCATTCTTGTCCCCCCGTTCCCACACATTGGCCCCATAGATGGCAACGGCCTTACCCTTATAGGCCTTGTGAAGCTTCTCGATCATGGGAGAAATGGCCTTGCACGGCCCGCACCAGGTCGCCCAGAAGTCCAAGAGCACCACTTTGCCCTTGAGACTGGCATTAGTAAGCGTTTTGCCATCCAAACCCTTCATTGTGAAGGCGGGCATGGGCTTGCCGACGTACTCCGACGTTGCACTGGGGGCCTGAGCCATCAAAGGCGTGAAGATGAGGGCAGCGAGGGCAAGGGTGGGTGCTTTCATAGCTTTATTACTATTACGTTCCGAACAACGAGGACGTTCCGAGCCGGTGGTCGGGGCGACAGGATTTGAACCTGCGGCCTCATGCTCCCAAAGCACGCGCTCTACCAAGCTGAGCTACACCCCGAACCGCTGGCGATTGTACCTCGTGCGGCGCGGGTTCAGGAATCTGCCGGATCGGTCTCGCCCTTGCTGGGTTCATCCTGCATAAAGGAGTTCCAATCCTCTTGACCTCGGCCTGCGTTGGCGGCAATGAAGACGACAATTCCGAGGATAAATAGGACGAAGAGAACGATTGCAATAACCAGCATTCACCTAAATGGACGCAGGCCCCCCTAAGTGGGTTGCATAATCGGCACGTGAACTACGAAGAGGCCCTTGTTGCGGTATCGGCGCTTGCCCCGCGAGGCTGGCGTTTGGGGCTGGACCGCATGTTTCGGTTCCTCGAACTCGCCCAGATCGAGCCCTCAGTCAAGTTCATTCACATTACCGGAACTAATGGCAAGGGTAGCGTCACGGCGACCGTTCAAAGCATCTTGATTGAGCAGGGTCACCGGGCAGGTGCCTTCTTCAGCCCATTTGTGCACGACCCGATGGAAAGGATCCAAATTGGTCGCAGGTACCTAGCTCCAGATTCATTTGCTCGTCTTGCAACTCGATTGCTGGCGATTGGAGAGGAATCGGGGGAGGAAATCACCGAGTTCGAGATGAAGACGGCGATCGGGCTTGCGGCATGGGAGGAAGCCGGGTGCGACTGGGTCGCTCTTGAAGTTGGTTTGGGAGGGCGATTTGACGCCACCAATGTGATCAACGGCGAGGTTTCGGTCATCACCAGTATTGGATTGGATCACACGGCAATCCTTGGGAACACCCTGGAAGAGATCGCGTTCGAGAAGTCCGGAATCATTAAGCCAGGAAAGCCGGTGGTCATCGGAGCGATCCCTGCTGAGGCGAGGGCCATTATTGAAAACGTTGCAAGCCAGCTGAACGCCCCACTTTGGCGCTTGGGTCAGGAGGTGACTTGGACTGTTCAGGAGGAAGGCTACCGAGTGCGTACTCCTCAGGCAGAATTTCTCGCGGGGTGGCCCAAGTTAGCCGGGCCTCACCAAGTGGGGAATATGGCGGTTGCCATCGCGGCATGCGATGCAGCCGGAGCTATCGTTAGTCCAGAGTGCGTATCCAAAGGGGTTGAATCGGTCCGCTTGCCTGGCCGGATGGAAAGGCGCAAGGTAGGGACCACAACATTCATTCTGGATGGTGCTCACAACCAGGATGCGGCGGCCATGCTCGCCCTGACCTTGAGCAATTCGGCTGATAAGATCCCGGTCGTTGCAGGGATGTTGGCTGGCCACGATCCGGTCGCATTCTTCGAGCCGCTCAAGGCGCTCATCTCGGAATTGCACCTCGTCCCGATCGACTTCCATCGTGCGGTGCCCCCCCACGTCCTCGCTGAACAGATCACCGAACTTGGGCTACCGGTGACGGTTCACCAATCGGTGAAATCGGGACTCTTGAGTGCCCAACGTTCCGGCTCAGATGTCCTTGTCACAGGAAGCTTCTACTTGGTCGGGGAAGCTGGCAACCAGCTCACTCACCTCGAATCGCGCAATCAATGACGACGTCGCGAAACTCTCCGCGACTTCTTAGAGCCTTGGAAATATGGTCCAGCATCTCTTGCATCGGTGCGGACGCATTTTTCATTGGCTTCAGAACTCCTCGTACATACGCTACGCCATGGGACACTCGAAGGTCAGCTCCCGAAATGTCTATCGGTCGGCGGGCAAACTCACGGCGGAGAAGCTTTGTTGCGGCAATATCATTCGCGTCGGCCATGGCCTAAGTATAAGGGTATAGGCGCGGGACCTGCGGTTTCAACCTTCAGAAACTTTGAAAAATGAAGGATCGGGGGGCGCTTTGGAAGCTCAATCCGCAAACCATCAAGCATCGTGTTCATCTCAAATTCGGCTACCGCATGCTGCAAGGCCCATGGTTCGTGGCAAATGTCGCCCTTCAGTACCGTTCCTCGCCGCTGTGAGAACAGGCAGTAGCGCTCAACAAGGAACTCTTCAAGGCTTCCGGCGCTCGCCCTCGCCGCTTCGCCGACCGGACGGTAACTCGCCTTTAACGCCGCTACCGGGGCGCCACGATGGGTTCGGCGACTGTCGTAATGTATGGCCTCGCCATCTGGCATGCAACTGATCTTGGCATCGAAGTAGGGCAGGCCGAACCAAGCTCTCGCCGCCCGAACAGTGACCCAACTTGCCGCATCAAGGCTGAAGAACCAGACTCCCCGATGGTCTTGGTGACGAACGTAGGTCCGGACGTTGAGCTCGGGGAAGGTCATTCCGATCGGAAGACGGTGATGGCGAACGCCCGACATCCAGAACGGGACAATCCCGATCCAAGCGTCTCCATCATAGGTGTCCACGTCCAATTGAGGCGGAATGTGGGGGCGCAATTGCTCCTCTCCAATCGGCCAGTGTGCGAACAACAGGTCGTGCCAGCACATGAAGATGGGGTTGCGCTTCATGGCGCTAGGAATATCGCACACATACGGGTCCCGGGATTGAAAGGTTGCACTTCTGGTATCTTATTCCGGATGTTATCGCGCCGACTGGCGCGTGAGCATTTTTGGGGGTCCCTAACACCGGAATGATTTCGAAACAACAGAACAACAAGAAGCCAGCTCAAGGATTCGGGCGGCTGTTCAGCGTACTTCTCGCCTTTGCCGCATTGCTTGTGCCGTCCATGGCCATGGCCTCAGGCGGCGAGAATGTACACCTACAGTTTTCTCCAAGCGACATGTACTTCCTGTATGCGTCGCTTCTTTTTGGCGTGATTGCCATTGCCACGGGTTTCTACTACCGAGCCAAGGTAACGGCTGTTGATCCCGGCGATGAGAAGATGCAAGAAGTGGGCAAAGCCATCCGTGATGGAGCCTTAGCTTACTTGCAGACTCAAGGCAAGACGATCGTCATGTTCGTTGCCCTTCTCGGTGCTGGGCTGTTCGCGCTCTACCTGCCGAAGTTCCAGGCCACTATTGCTGGTCTTTTGGTCGTCTGCTTCATCCTGGGAGTTGCCGCGAGTTACTTCGCTGGCTACTTGGGCATGGATATGGCGGTCAAGGCCAACATGCGAACCGCCGCTTCTGCGCTGACTTCCTATAAGAAGGCGACCGAAGTTGCATTCCATGCTGGTGCCGTCGCCGGCATGCTGACCGTCGGTATGGGCCTCATCGGCGCAACCCTCATTTTCCTTTTCTTCCCGGCCGACGCAATGAAGCTCCTGATAGGCTTCGGCTTCGGTGGTTCGCTTGCCGCGCTGTTTATGCGCGTTGGTGGCGGGATCTACACGAAGGCGGCCGACGTTGGTGCTGACTTGGTGGGTAAGGTTGAAGCCGGTATCCCCGAAGACGACGAGCGTAATCCTGCCGTCATCGCCGACAATGTAGGGGACAATGTTGGCGACTGTGCCGGTATGGCCGCCGACGTATTTGAATCGTACGAAGTCACACTCGTGGCTGCCATCGTACTCGGCGCTGCGACCGCGGCAATCTTCCCAACTTCGATTTGGATGAAGCTCATCCTTTTCGCTCTGATGGCTCGAGGCGTTGGTGTTATTGCCTCCATCTTCGGAATTGCCATGGTTAAGGGAACGGACGATGTCAATGCCGATCCACTCAAGCCGATTCAAAAGGGCTTCAAGGCGTCGGCGCTTGCCGCTGCCGTAATGACGGCCGTTCTTGCCTTCTTGATGATGGGCGGAATGCCGTCCATGAGCCCCGAAATTGATGCGACCAGCCTGACTTCGATTCAGAAGTATCAGCGCGCTGAGCAGGGCCCGATTCGATCAGTCCAGAGCGAACTCGCTACTAAGCTGGCTGATGTCAAGACCGAAATCAACACGATTATGGTTGACATCGCCAAGAAGTCTTACAAGGGCGATACCAAGCTTGTGACGGCTGACGATGTTATGAAGGACAGTCGAACCGCTGGCCTCATGGGCAAGTTTGGTTTCAAGACCCTTGCCGCAAGTGCGGTCAAGGGTACGGAGACTCCCGAGCAGAAGGAGCAATTCTTTACACCTGAAGAGTTCAAGACCGCCGTTGTCGCAGGCATGGTGGGCAAGGAAGTCAAGGCTGGCGACAAGGCGATTGCCAATGTTCAGGATGTCACGAAGGAACTCGTGTCGGAAGATCCTCGCATCATTCAGATGGCGAAGGATCAAGACATGGCGATTGACCAGTTCCGCGAGAGCGTAGTTTCTGGTGCGGTCTCCATTGATCCCTCCACTCCGCAGCCCGAGCTACCAAAGATGGATGGCTACGCAAAGCTGGATTGGAACGATCCGCGTATCAAGGACTACACGGTAGCCGCCCAATCTGGGTTTGGTGCTCCTCCGACGATGGATAGCTTTGTCGCTAAGTACAAGAACCCCAAGCCGGAAGATGAGTTTATTGTTTACAAGCTGAAGATCACCCAAACGCCAGCGGCGACGGGCCCCGAAAAGCCCAAGGCGATGAGCCAAACGATCTACTACGGTCCGATTGCCAAGAAGGCGGCCGATGACCAGATTGATCAAGCCGTAAAGCAACAGGGGGCTAACCTCAAGGTGGAGCGCCTCGCCGTCTTCCCGACCGAGTTCTTGATCAACAAGGATGGGAAGTTGGCGCTTGGCGTCATGACGAAATCGAAGGCTAAGGTTGCCGGCGTAGTTGAGCAAGGCAGCATTGCCATGACCAATCCGCAACGCATTAGCGGCTTCTCAGGGCTCCAGTTCTACAAGGAGTCCAAGGCAGTTGTTGAGGCTTCGCAGGCTAACCCAGCATCAGCCGTTCGACCACAGTCCGCCGACTTTGGGGTCGTCGAGACCAAGGTTGCCGAATGGTGGAAGTTCTTCGCCTGTATTTTCTTCGGGATTCTCATGGCGTTTGCCTTTGAGCAGCTCACTGACTACTACGTCAGTACGCACCGTAAGCCAACGCAAGAAGTAGCGCAGGTTGCTTCCGCCGGTCCGGCTCCGATGATTATCCAGGGCTTTGCCTTGGGCGCCGAATCCAGCGTTTTCTCTGTCTTTGCGATCGTGATCTCGCTGATGGTTCCCATTTGGATCTTCCCGCCAGCGGAATACGGCGGATATGTACTGAGCTTCTACGGCATCGCGCTTGTGGGCCTAGGCTTGCTGACGACCACCGGATACATCCTCGCGATGGACACCTTTGGCCCGATCAGCGACAATGCGCAGGGCGTCTTTGAGATGTCTGGTGCAGGGCACAGCCACCCCGAGGCGGCATTGGCTGTTCAACGGTTGGATGCGGCTGGCAATACCACCAAGGCGCTGACTAAGGGCTTCGCAATCGCGACGGCTGTCGTGGCCGCCGTGGCGTTGTTCCACAGCTACATCGAGGCCGCGATGCTGGCCAACTCGGGAATGCCCCTTGAGCTGCCGCACATCTTCATTGGTCTGCTGATCGGTGGAGCCGCACCATTCTTGTTCTGCGCATTCTTGATCAATGCCGTAGGTCGCGCTTCGTTCGAGTTGATTGGCGAAGTTCGACGGCAGTTCGCCAATGATCCCGGAATCATGAAGCGCGAAAGCAAGCCGGACTACGGCGCCTGTGTGGCAATCGTAACCCGTGCGGCCCAGCGTGAACTCATCGGCCCGGGCATCCTCGCGATTGCTCTACCCCTCTTGGTGGTGTTCGGTCTCGCCATTGGCGGTGAAGTCGTCAATGTTGGAGGACATGACTACAACTTAGCCGGCGCTCAGGCGTTAGGTGGATTCCTTGCGGGAACCATCCTCTCCGGCCAGCTCATGGCTGTGTTGCTCGCGAATTCGGGCGGCATTTGGGATAATGCCAAGAAGATCATTGAGGATGGTATGCACGGTGGCAAGGGAACCGAGGCCCACAAGGCTGGCGTCGTTTGTGACACCGTTGGCGATCCGTTCAAGGATACGGCCGGACCGGCTCTCAACCCGCTGATCAAGGTGATGAACCTCATCGCCCTGCTTCTCGCGCCTTACGTGATCTTCCCCGGGAATGACACGGTGCGCTACATTGGAGCGGTCGTTGCCCTCATTGCCCTCTATTTCGCCTTCATGGTAAGCAAGAAGGGTTCGCTTGCTACCGGCATGGCGAGTGTGGCGGCTGAAGGCGAAGCCAAGTAACCCAAAGTCCCAAGAAAGAAATCCCTCTGCCATGTGCAGGGGGATTTTTTTGGTTTTTGGTGGGGCCGGCGGGACTTGAACCCGCGACCGATCGGTTATGAGCCGACAGCTCTGACCACTGAGCTACAGCCCCACTTGCAGTCCGATGATACCGACTTTGCGCTACGGGGCTCCTCCGGTATCATCCACGCGATGAGCACCGAAGCTCTTGTCACCCGAGGAGGGGCGTTCTTCAGCGAAAGCCCCGTTCGAATTTTTACCGCCGAGGATTTCACCGGTGATGATGCCCTCATGATCCGTACCGCGGAGGAGTTTAGCCGGAAGGAAGTGCTGACCATCCAAGAGCGCCTCGATACCCAAGAGGACGGCCTGATGAGAGGCTTAATGACCAAGGCGGGCGAACTCGGCTTTTGCGGGCCCGACACCAGCGAGAAGTATGGCGGCCTCGGCCTGCCCAAGAACCTGAGTGCCCGAATGTTGGAGATGCTGAGCTTTAACGCAAGTTTCAGCGTGACGATCGGGGTGAGTAGCGGGATTAGTCAGGTCGGCCTCAACCTCTTTGGTAATGAGGCACAGAAAGAGAAATACCTCCCCAAACTGGCTAGCGGCGAACATATAGGCGCTTACGCATTGAGCGAACCCAATAGCGGGTCCGACGCCCTGAGCCTGACGACAAGGGCCGATGAAAAGGGCGATAGGTACATCCTGAATGGCACCAAGATGTGGATCAGTAATGCCAAGTGGGCCGATCAGTTCCTCGTTATGGCAAAAGTTGGGGGCGAGAAGATTACGGCCTTCATTGTGGAGCGCGACTTTCCCGGCGTGAGTATCGCCCGTGAAGAGCACAAGATGGGACTGAAGGGCTCCTCCACCGCGCGTGTGCTCCTTGAGAACGCAGAGGTTCCAGCCGAGAACATCCTTCACGAGATCGGGCAAGGCCACAAAGTCGCACTTAACGCGCTCAATCTTGGTCGGTTCAAACTGTCTGCGATGAGTATCGGCCCCGCTCGCGAAGCCATTCGGGTCGCCGCAGAATATGCCCAAGACAGAAGGCAGTTCGGCGTGCCTATCTCAACGTTTGGGCTCATCGAAAAGAAATTCGCCGACATGGCCGCGTGGTTCTATGCGGCCGAGAGCATGATCTACCGAGCGGGAGCTGACATTGATAGCGCATTCCTTACCCTGGGTGGATCGCCAGAAGGCAACCGTCTCGCCGCCGAAGAGTTTGCCGTTGAGTGCTCAGCTTGCAAGGTGCTGGCCACTGAACTTGAAGCTCGGATTGTTGACGAAGCCCTTCAAGTTTACGGCGGCTATGGATTTACCGAGGAGTTTCCGGTCGCTCGGATCTATCGGGACGCCCGCATCAGCCGAATCTATGAGGGGACGAACGAAATCAACCGTATCTTCATGGCAGATCGACATGTCCGCCGGGCGACAGAAGGGAAGACCTCACTCGCGGCGCGAAGTGATTCCTTCATTTCGGACCTCTGCGGAAAGGCCTTCGCCGCGTTTGTTGAGACCTACGGTACGGAAGGGTTCGGAAAGCAAGTTGCGCAGATCCATCTAGGTGCTCTAAGCGACCTCTTGGCTTTGAATTATGCCGAGCAGTCCTGCCGCCTGCGGGCTAAGCAGACGGGCGGGATCAACGGTCAGTTGGCAGCACATTTCACAAATTGGGCCAACGGCAAGGCGGCCCGTGCCTACCAGATCGCTATTGGTGAAAGCGTCACCTTGCCCGAGTGGAGCAAGGTCGATGTTGCGAGTATCGCTGCCGCCGTCTATGAACGCAAAACTCCGATCGTAACGGGATAACGGCTTAGGAGAGAAAGGCTTGGGCAGCTGAAATATCGACGGGCCCGATCGTATGCCCGCCGGGGACGGTAGCGAAAGTCACTTCGGCCCCGTAGCTTTGAAGCATAGTCTCTAGTTCCTGGGCCCCTGCGAAGGGCGTAACGGTGTCTTCGGGCGAGGCGCAAATTAGAACTCGCTTGCCGGCAAGGTCAGGTGCTTGTTCAGGCACGAACGGAACCATGGGCCGGAGAAGGATCACCTGGCTAAACAGGGCAGGGTGCAAGAGGAGCAGGGCGGAAGAAATCGTTGCGCCATTGGAATAGCCAATGGCCGTTGCCCCGTTTAGGTCCAATCCTTGGGCAGCGATGGCACCCGGTAGCCACTGAGCTAATTCCTCCTCCTTTTCGAGGAGGTCTGGAATGTCAAGGACTCCTTCCCCAAATCGCCGGAAGTAACGTGCGTGGACGCCGCCCTCCAGCGATTTGCCACGAGGCGAAAAGTAGCTGGCGTCCGGATCGATCGCCTGGACGATCCGGAGCATTTGGCGTTCGTCACCACCAGTTCCGTGGAAGGCGACAAACATCCGGCCGACACCTGCCTGGGCGAGAAACTGCCAACTCATATCGGGAACGATACTCCGTTTGGCAATTCAAAGTGCACAAGGCTTTTCTCAAGGAGAGAACGCCTCGCCTCCAGCCATGGAGGTAGGATTAGCTTCTCACCTAGCTTTTCTGCGTGCTCGTCCACATCAAACCCGGGGGCGTCCGTAGCTAGTTCAAACAGCACTCCACCCGGCTCACGGAAATACACGCTCTTGAACCAAAAGCGGTCGATCACTTCCGTTGGCCGAAGACCGTTCGCCTCAACCGCCTCTCGGACGATTAGCTCATTCTCTGGCGTGGGAGTCCGGAAGGCAACGTGGTGAACGGTGCCGACACCCATGAGCCCATTCGGGCGCTCGGGAAGATGCACAATGTCCACGATTTGACCGGGCGCTCCGGTGCCAAAGAAATGGCGAGTGCGGTCGCCTTCATGGCTTGCAACAGAGGTGCGAAAGACTTGAGTCAGAAAATCACCCGTTGGGGCAGGATCCTTGGTCCAAAGCTCAACGTGGTGGAAGCCATGAATACCGAACTCTTGAGGAACCGGGCTATCAGCCCATGCCGGACGGGGGTCATCAGGCGTACCCACAATCTCAAGGAGAATGCCGTCCGGGTCGGCAAACATTAGCGTGGGCTCCCCGAATCTCTCTTCCAAACTGGGGTGGAATCCTGCCTCCTCCAACCGGAGCTGCCAATACGGGATACCTGTCTTGGGAACGCTGAACGCGGTAACACCCACCTGTCTCGCCCCGACATAGCCAGCGCGCATATTCATCCAAGGAAAGAACGTCATGGCCGACCCCGGCGAGCCTTTGCCATCTCCATAGAAGAGGTGGTAGGTGTCCGGGTCATCTTGGTTCACGGATACTTTGACCAAACGAAGTCCTAGAACCCCGTGGTAGAAGTCCACGTTACGTTGTGGGTGACCACTCATCGCGGTCACGTGGTGAAGTCCGATAATATTTGATTGCATAGTCAAATAAACAAAGAAATCTGGAGGTTAGTTCCAGCTGGACATCATGCTAATCGCATAGCACGACGGACTTCGTTCATGGTCTCGGAAGCCACCTCCCGGGCGCGCCGAGCGCCGTCTTGTAAAACTGCTTCCACGTCCGCGTCGGTGAGGGAACTTCGGCGCTCTCGCATGGGTCGTAGGTATTCGTTTAGAATCTCCGTCAGTTCCTGCTTGGACTGCATGCATCCTCGTTCGCCGGCTCGGTCCTCGGCCCATTGACGCTCCCAGGCGGGCGAGTAGAGTTTGAGATATTGGCAGACGGCGCAACCTTCAGGGATACCGGGGTCACTCTTGGCGATTTTGGTCGGCGTTGTGAATGCGCTTTTGATCCGTTTGGAAGTTTCTTCCGGGGAGTCTGAGAGGTAGATGCAATTATCGTAGCTCTTACTCATTTTCCGCATATCGAGTCCCGGTAGCTTGCTCCGGCTCTCATCCTCCGGAATGATATCTTTAAACATTGGAAACACCTCGCCAAAAAGGTGGTTGAATGACCGGGCTATCTCGCGGCTGAGCTCAAGATGAGGGGCTTGATCGCGCCCGACTGGGACGCCTTCTGGTTTGTAAAGGAGAATATCGGCCGCCTGTAAGACGGGATATCCAAGAAGTCCGTAGCTGACGATGTGATCGCCGGTTACTTCTGCCGCCTTCTCCTTAAAGGTGGGAGCGGCTTCTAACTTTCCGACGCCGACCACCATGCCCAGTAGGAGGGCTAGCTCCGCGTGTTCTTTGACGTCGCTCTGCCGAAAAATCGTGCACCTTTTGGGATCAAGTCCCGCGGCGATGAAATCTTTTGCGACGCCCAGCGAGTTGGCGGCAATATCGGGGTGAATTTCGGCGTCCGCCGCGGTCGTCAGCACGTGCCAATCTGCGACCATGCAGAACATGTCTACGTTGTCTTGCATCTCCACCCAATTGCGGAGAGCTCCCTCGTAGTTTCCGAGGTGTAACCGATCGCTGGTGGAGCGCATGCCGCTTAAGATGCGTGGCTTTGCGCTCATGGAAGGAACGAGTTTAGCTCATAAAGGCAAGCCGAGGAAACGGGCCAAGAAGGTCAGTGGCGGTCCCATGATCTTCAGAAGAAGTCCAGGGATCAGCACAAGGGCGATGAAAATGAACTGACCAATAGTGAGATTCCAGCGAGTCCAGCGATAGCGGTGCTGTTCGGAAAGAAAAGTTCCCACGATCCACATTCCGTCTAATGGGCCAAGGGGGATCAAGTTGAAAACAAACAAGCTGATATTGACCAGAATGCCATACACCGTGAAGGTAAGCAGGATCGAAGACGAGCCGTCAATGCTGCCTCCGCTTTGGGTGATCATGAAGATCTTGAGCAAGATGGCCCAAATCACTGCTTGAATCAAGTTACTGAGGGGCCCGCCAATCACCGCCCAAAAGTGATCCCACCTTGGGTTGTGCATCTTTCGGGGGTCCATGGGCACCGGCTTTCCCCAGCCAATTCCAAACCCAGCAATGGAACTCATAATGATGAAAACTGAACCTAGCGGATCAAAATGGGCGAAAGGGTTGAGGGTAACGCGACCGTGGATGCCGGGAGTGGGGTCGCCGGCTGCATCGGCCAGCTTCGCATGCGCGTACTCATGAATCGCTAACGACAGAAACACAACAATGAGCCGGATGATCAGTTCTTTGTCCATCGCTAGTTCGCGCAAGGTTACCTATTCCTGCCGGGTATCTTGGGGTGAGA
>JADZDX010000032.1 GCA_020850835.1 Fimbriimonadaceae bacterium | reverse complement strand
CATTTCGGCCCAGAAGGTACTCTCGTACTTTCTTGATGGACCAGTCCCATATCCGCAATTTTTGTATCATCGCCCATATTGACCACGGCAAATCCACCCTTGCGGATCGGATCATTGAGAAATGTGGAGCCATAAGGGGGACAGCCCAAGAGCAGATGCTTGACTCAATGGACATTGAGCGTGAGCGAGGCATCACGATCAAGATGGCGGCCGTTAGACTTGATTATCGGGCAAAGAACGGCCAGGACTATCAGCTAAACCTCATTGACACGCCTGGCCATGTAGATTTCACTTACGAAGTCAGCCGGGCGCTTGCTGCCTGCGAAGGGGCCTTGCTGATCGTGGATGCCAGCCAAGGCGTTGAGGCCCAGACCATAGCCAACGCAGGCATGGCCATGAACCAGAACCTAGAAATCGTGCCGGTAATCAACAAGATTGACCTACCTCACGCGGACGTTGAGCGCGCAAAAGAAGAGATTGAACATGCGATTGTGATCCCCGCCGATGATGCCGTACTCGCCTCGGCGAAAAGCGGTGTCGGGATTGAAGACATTCTTGAGGCGGTCTGCATGCGAATGCCTCCACCAAGCGGAGAGCACGCTGCACCCCTGCGCGCTCTGATCTATGATTCTCATTTCGACAGCTACCAAGGAGCAGTAGCCTACATCCGGGTTGTTGACGGGGCAGTTCGCCCCGGTGACAGGATCAAGATGATGTCAAGCGGCGCGACTTTTGTCGTAGACGAGGTCGGTGCTTTCAAGCCTCAACTCGTTCGCACCGACGAGTTGCAGACCGGTGAGGTCGGTTTCATTACGGCCGCGATGAAAACCATAGGTGATGCCAAGGTGGGCGACACGGTGACGCTAGCAGAGCGCCCTGCCCAAGAAGCCCTACCTGGCTATCGCGATGTAAAGCCGATGGTCTACTGCGGCCTCTATCCGACAGACGGTGACGCCTACGAGGACCTGCGGGACGCAATTGAGAAGCTGAAGCTAAACGACGCCTCCCTTACCTTCACCCCCGAAACTTCGGCCGCACTCGGATTTGGGTTCAGATGCGGCTTTTTAGGTCTGTTACACATGGAGATCGCAAGGGAGCGCTTGGAGCGTGAGTTTGGATTGGATCTCATCCTAACGGCACCTAGTGTGGACTTCTTAGTCCACCGAACTGGAGGATCCGCAGAGCACATTAGCAACCCAAGCGAGTTCCCATCACCAAACGAAACGACCATGATCGAGGAGCCCACCGTCAGCGCGACGATCATGACTCCTCAGGAATACGTCGGAGCCGTGATGACACTATGCCAAGAACGTCGAGGCATCTATTGCAAGAGCGAATATCCTTCGCCGAATCGGGTGATGCTGTACTACCAGCTACCCTTGGCAGAGATCCTTCTTGACTTCTTCGATAAGCTCAAGTCCTCGACCCGAGGTTACGCTTCATTTGACTACGAATTAGCGGACTATCAAGCAAGCGATCTCGTTAAACTGGATATTCTCCTGAACGGCGACATCGTAGACGCCTTATCCTTCATCGTTCACCGGTCTTTCGCATACCCACGAGGGAAGGGAGTCGTTGAGCAACTCCGCAAGGTCGTTCCGCGACAACAATACGAAGTTCGGATCCAAGCTGCAATCGGGAGCAAGATTATCTCTGCCGACACAATCAAGCCTTTCCGTAAGAACGTCATCGCGAAATGCTATGGAGGCGATGTCACGCGGAAGCGCAAACTCCTTGAGAAGCAAAAGGCCGGAAAGAAACGCATGAAGCAAATTGGAAGCGTCGAACTTCCTCAAGAAGCGTTCCTGAGCGTCCTAAAGGTAATGGAGTAGCTACTTGCCCACAGGTTGAGCCGGACTCACCGAGTTTATTTGTAGCCCATCATTGATATTAACGGAAATTAGGAATTTGCCATCTCCGGTAAAAGTCAATGGAGCCCCAACCGCACATTGATCCCTGAGAGTCGAAATCTTCTTGTATCCCACTAGATCCCAGACTACGACCGTTCGATCGTTCGCGCTAGATGCTCCCAATTTACCATTTGGTGAAATTGCGACATGTTGGACCCAGTCGTCATGCCCTTTCAGGAGTGCCAAGCGCTTCTGCGCCGTGGTATCCCAAACGGCCAAACCATTATCCCGGCCAGCGGAAAGCATCTTTGTACGAGATGCATTGAAGGCTAACTCATTAAGGCCCAAGGATGTGTGGGGATCCTTCTTAGCCGTTACCGAGTTTGAATGCGCGTTTCTGAACTGAAGTCCGCCTACCAAAGTTGCGACAACAATCCCGTTCTTGATCGGCGTTGCATTTGCAAAAACAGCTCCGTTACCCGCGAACCTAGATTTCACGGTCATCTTGTTGAAGTCCCACAGAAAGACAACATCATCCTTCCCCGTGCTCAGAAGCGTCTTTCCGTCCGTTGTGAACGACAGGGCTTGAATTCCGCGCTGATGATACTGCTGGCCCCGCGGAAACTCGCGGAGCTTCTTGCCAGTTTTAACGTCCCACACAAATATTCGAGAGGTCTCATCGCCCGTAACCAAGAGCTTCCCATCCGGCGAGAAGGCCAATCCGTAGGCTGGTTGCGGGTGGCCGACCAATTGGAAAACAGTCTTCTTGGCTGCCGCATTCATTAGGCGCACTTGTCCGTTTTCCTGCGAAGCTGCGAAGAGTGAGCCAGTTGGCGCTCCGACAACGGCGACTGTGCGGATCGAATCGAAAGATTGAACTCGAGTGACGGTAGGAGCTGCGACGAGAGTTGCCGCGAGTGCGAGTGTTATCATCCTTGTACCTCTATTGCATAGACGCCCAATTACCCGTAATGATTACGGTGCTTTTCCGATCAGCTTGGCCTTAACCTGTTGGTTAAAGTTCCAAATCGCCCGCCATTCGGCAGTAATGGGCTTGCCATCAGCGCTCGTGGCGTTCATCTTCATCGTGAGCGGTACGAGTCTTATTCCGTCAAACCTTGCCTCGAAAGCATTGAGACCTTGACCAGGTTTTTTGGCGATCAGGCGGTAAAACGGACGCATCACACCGCCCGACTCAATGTCCTTGGCCTCCAATGTAACCGCATAGCCCTGCTGCTTTAGATTGCTGAGCACAGGTTCCCATGTGGGGCGACCTTCCGTAAACGGTTCAAATGCCTGCCTCGTGAAGAGGCGGTAGAACATCCCTGTTGCAAGAGGTTGGCCCGGCTGGCCAACAAGTCCCTTCCTTACGGGTTGCTTCCCATTGAGAATCAGTTTATTTGTGCCATCTGCTCGCACAACATTTGGACCCGTTGGGTCCCCTACATCAACATACTCGATACGATAGAGTGACTTATCGCTAATTAGAAACTTGCCTAATTGCTGACCGCGCATCTCGGTGTTTTGCAAGGTCATCTCAAAGGAACCAGCGATGTCGGACCACTTCTTAGAGGCTCCGTCCAACTTGGCCCCAAACGCCAAGGGATCAATTCTCGCCAGCTTCCAGCCATTGGACCCTGGCTGAGCCACGTTCACTTTTGTGGCTTCCACTTGGTCTCGCTCCTGTTTCGCAATCTCGGCCGTGATCTTCTTCTCGCTCACCCTCTGCGGATCAGAGGACTTCTCGTCTGAGTTGCCAGACACAGAGGGCACGATTGGCGAGGGCCGAACTGAACTCTCGCTCTTGTTTCCTCCTTTTGGTTCAACGACCGTTTGCGTTGCCTGGCAACCGACCAACATGAGGGCGAGCATAAAGCTTGTACTGCGATTCATACCTATTCAATAGTCGCGGCGGTCGGCAGTGGGAAATCAAGGGCGGCCCAATACTTCAGATCAATGGTCGTGGGAAACGGCGCATCCTTCTGGCGACAATCCTCATAGAATGACAACTCATCGGAGCTCATGGTTTCACCATAGTGCACACGATCGGCAATCGCAGCCAGTTTTTCGAATCGCTCCACATGATCCTCGAATCGAACTTCGGCGTAATCACGAGCCGCCCAAGTGGAGATCAGGAACTGCCAATCGGAAGCTTCTGAAAGAAGTAGCTCGCGGGCCGCCTGTATCACGATATCATGGGCCGGGCCACCATCATATTCAGCCGCCATCTGGCGCATTTTCCGTTGGCAGGGATACAGCCGTTCCCAGGTCCAAAGGTTATCGTTGTTGATCCAAATGTAGTGGTACCCGCCCTCACCCCACGAACCTTCAGGGAGGTGGATAAGATGGCGAGCAGGCTCCTCATCAATGACATCTCCGCCCGAAACACTGGCGAGGTCGGGCTCCTCATGCATGGCCCGGGCCATTTCAAAAAGGAACTCTGGCCCTTCCCACCACCAGTGCCCAAAGAGTTCCGTATCGTACATTGCAACTAGGGTTCCAACTCGACCATGGTTGTCACGGTACTCGTGCATCACACCCTTAACCATTTGGACAAAATCCTCGGCATGGCCCTGAATCTTCTCAAACGCATTCCAAGGGTCATAGGGTTGCTTTGCCCCTAGATCGGCCTTGTTCTCACTGATTCGCCAATAGCGCAGGCGACCCGGCACAAGGTGCTTGTGGAACTCAAGGTAGGCAGGATCCCCCGGATAACCAACATCACCGGACCAAACCTTTGCCGTTGTGTTCGGGTCACGGGCAAAGCAGATCACCCCGTTCGGCAAGGCGTAGTGTTCGTACTCACTGCGATCTTCAATTAGTTGTTCGAAGAGAAGCTTAGATCGCTCAAACATCTCTTTGAGTTGAGGGAATTGCATCGCATAAGTACCGAGCGGCTCACCCCCACGGATCATGTGGGAGTCAACAAAGAAGTACTCAATTCCATTCTCATATAGGAAGTCCTCCACCGATTTGCGGGGCCAGATAGTGTCGTCACCAACCGGCGCTTTCCAGTCATAACCTGGTCGGTAGGCGCACTCAGGAAGCCAAATGCCTCTGGGGGCCTTGCCAAAGCGCTGCGAATGGCTCTTCACAGCTAACTTGACTTGAGCTTGGATGGATTCGTCCGTTCCGGTCAAGGGGAAGTAGCCGTGGGACGCTCCGCAGGTAATCAGCTCAATTGAGCCTTCATCCTGGAAATAACGAAAGCCGTCGTTGATATTCCTCCCCCATTGGTGCTTGAACGCCACCAATGCCCGAGTGTAGTAGCGTTGCCACATGCCCGCAACCCCTTGCATCCACATTGAGCCTTCTTCCTCAAATGTCTTCCGATCAGCGACTGCGGCATCAATCTTCTCCTGGCAGTAGTCTTCAAAACTCACCTTAAACGATGGATCGTCCAGTTGCTCGGCTAAGATTGGGGTCATATTGATGGTCCACCTTGGGCGAATACCCAAGTCGTTCAAGCGACCCAATGCATCAAGGATTGGTAGGTAGCATTCCGCCGCAGACTCGTGGAGCCAATCCGTACCGTGGGGCGACTTCCCGTGCGAAAGAACGTACGGCATGTGCGAGTGCAACACCAGCGAGAAACGGCCTACCGCGGACATCTGCCAGATTATGGCCCCTTGAGGAACATTCGGAAATGTCCGATTATTCTAGTTAGTACAAGCGATGAAACTTCACGGGTTAGTCCTATTCGCGTTGCCGGGCATGGCCTGCGCTCAAGTCATGATTGACGTGCCAGTAGGTGAGGTCACGTTTGTTCGGGCTGTTCCTACCCCGCCCGCTCATGAACCTGTGACCGCAAATGAGCCTCCGAATAGTCGTCCGAGCACCCGGAGTAACATTCGTCGTCCAAGTAAACCGGCCTTAAGGGGCCGTATTGGACCAGCCCCCGCAACAAGCGAACTGTTGCCAATGGTTCCTGATCTTCGCTCTCTGCGGCGCGCGCAGATTATTGTTGACCAAGAAACGGGCCAGTCGCCCCAACCGAGTCTCCTAGCGGCATCGAGGCACACGCCGGGCGCGCGCGAAGCCATTGCCGCTGCCCTATGTTGGATATCTAAGGCGATGTCCGGTTGCACCAATTAACCAGTTTCGGGTTAAATACCTGAACCCGGGGGATTAGCTCAGCTGGGAGAGCGCTTGCATGGCATGCAAGAGGTCAGCGGTTCGATCCCGCTATCCTCCACCAACCCTTCACACCAACCAAGGATTTCTCTGCCAAAATAGGGCTTGGTGACCCATGGCGGTAGTTCCGGTACGTATTCCTCAGATTGGTGAGGGCCTTCAAGAGGCCCGAGTTGTGGCATTCCTAAAGCAACCTGGTGATTTCGTCAAGCGTGATGAGCCAATCTATCAAATGGAGACCGACAAGGCCGTCATGGATGTGGAGTCTCCTTTCGAAGGGACGATTGTTAAGTGGCTAGGGGCTGTGGATCAGGTCATGCCTATCGGTGCCGAAATCGGCGAAATGGAAGTGTCGAGCGGAGCGGAAACTGACAAGGTGGAATCGTCGGAAAAATTAGGACAATCGAGTCCAACGAGCGAATCTTTGATCGCTCTAACCATTCCTCAGATAGGCGAAGGACTGCAGGAGGCCCGATTGGTGGCGACCCTTAAGAACCCTGGCGACCCCGTCAAGCGGGATGAAGCGATCTACCAGATGGAGACCGACAAGGCAGTCATGGATGTTGAGTCGCCTTACCAAGGCGTACTAACCGAATGGTTAGTGCAGGTGGATACGGTGGTGCCTATCGGGGCCGAAATCGCTCGAATGAAGGTCGTGGGCGAGATCCCGGCGGCACCCGCTCACCACGAGGCTCCTGTACCCGTCGAGGCATCGGGATCGGCGCCAGCGGCTAGTCCTCAGGGTGCGGGTCCGAGGCGGCTTGACGTGCCTCCTCGCACTCGCGCCTATGCTAAAGAGAAAGGGCTCAGCGAGGCGGATTTGGCGAATATTCCAGCATCCGGATCCAAGCTCATGCCTGCGGATATTGATGCGTTTCTCGCACGCAACACGGCATCTGCTCCCACGGCGAAGGTGTCCAGTTCTGGCTGGAAGCACGTCGAGCGCGAGTTGACTTCGGCACAACGTCTCTTGAGTTCAAGACTGGTGCGAGGAAGTCAGTTGGTAGTACCCGGTACGATTACTGTGGCGACCGTCTGGGAAGCGATCGAGAGGGCCCGTGCAAATGTGAAGGCCTCAGGCGGCGACTTCCAGCCGAGCGCCTTTACGATGTTTGCCTATGCCGTCGTGCAGGCTCTAAAGGATCACCCTGGGTTCCGGTCCACTTTGGCGGGCGACTCTTCGGTGAGAACGTACGATCATGTTCACTTAGGGATTGCCGTTGCCTTACCGGGTGACCAGTTGGTTCTCGCAGTTGTGGACGAGGCTGATCAACTGACTTGGCCGGAGTTTGCCTCGAAGTCTCGAGAGCAAATTCAGTTGGCCCGCGACGGAAAGGATCAGGCGCATGAAGCCGTGACCATAAGCTTGACCAACATGCAATCTTTTGGCCTGCGGGATGCGGTCCCGGTCGTCGTCACACCAAGCGTGGCTACAATCTTCTTAGGAGAGCCGTACAATGGGCTGGACCAATCTGGTCCAGATCTTAAGTTGCGTCGCTTCGTCAATCTGGCTATGACCTTCGATCACCGCCTCATCAATGGGGTGGGAGCGAGCGAGTTCTTAAACCAAGTCCGAGCAAACACTGAGACAATTGACCATTTGGTGACTTCATGAAGCCAGTTATTGGTATTACGTGCGATATTTACTCCGCAGATGATCGGGGCCCCGAGTATCGGCTAAAGACAAACTATTGCGAGATGGTGTCAGAAGCAGGTGGTATTCCAGTAATCGTACCGACTGTTGCCGATGTCACAGCGCTCGCTGACGTTTTAGATGGGATGCTAATTCCAGGGGGACGTGACATTGATCCCAAACGCTTTGGGCAACCCCTCCATAGGATGGCCGTGCTCCAGGATCCGGCACGTTACGAAACTGAGGAGGACCTCTACTTGGCCCTTCCGAAGAATGCGCCCGTACTGGGCATTTGTTACGGGGCCCAGTTTCTCAATGTAGCCGAAGGAGGAACCCTGAACCAGCATATCCCTGACCAGCTACAACACCAAGAACATGAAGGTGGAACGTTGCAGCAGTACAAAGTTGAGCCCGACTCCCGATTGGGCAGAATCGTCGCTGGTGAACTCGGAGGCAAGAGTTTTCATCATCAGGCAATTGACAAGGTGGCTGGCGGACTCCGTGTTGTCGCTGAGCACGCCGATGGGACCATAGAAGCGATTGAAGGCGAAGGGCCACGGTGGCTTATGGGTGTCCAGTGGCACCCCGAAAGGACACCAGATGACCCCAATTCCAAGCGGATATTCGCAGCCTTTGTTGAGGAAGCTCGTAAGTTCCGAGAGGGTCGTACGTGAAATGGCTCATCAACGGCCGACCAGCTGAACTTCCTCAAGGGCAGGAAATCGCAATTGAGGATTTGACTGATCGTTTGGTGGTGCGGTCCGCCGATGGCGTTCATACGGCCGTTGCGGTTCGGGACGCCGGAAAGACCTTCGTAAGCTTCCGAGGACGGACCTATACGATCGAGCGCGCAACTCAGAGCCGTGTAGGTCAAACTGTCGCATCCGGTCAATTCAGCGCGCCAATGCCAGGTGTTGTCATTGATGTGCTTGTCAAAGACGGTGGGCGGGTCATTGCCGGTCAGAAACTTATCATCTTAGAAGCCATGAAAACCCAACAACCCATCGTCGCTCCCTTCGAAGGAACGGTAGCGAATCTCAAGGTAATCAGGGGAGAGCAAGTCACTGAAGGTCAGCCTCTCGTCCAGGTCAATCCTGATCCCGCATGAAACCCGCCCTTCGTATCATAGAGGTCGGGCCACGGGATGGATTGCAGAACGAGAGGACACCCCTCCCCACCGCAGACAAGCTCCATTTCATTAACCACCTGGTAAGGGCCGGGCTAGGGGAAATTGAGGCGACCAGTTTTGTTTCCCCAAAGTGGGTACCCCAGCTCGCCGACGCTGATGAGCTAGCTACCCTCCTACCCCAAGGGCCACAGTATTCGGCTTTGGTCCCCAATGAGCGCGGCCTTGCAAGATTGCTCGCAACACCAATTGATCGCATTGCTTTGTTCACCGCCGCTAGTGACGAGTTCACGAAACGAAACATCAATATGACGGTGGCCGAATCGCTGGATGCATTTAGACCCGTCGTCGAGCAATTCCGAGCGGTACGTCCCGACGGATTCATTCGGGGCTACGTGAGTACCGTTGTTCAGTGCCCCTACGCAGGCATGATTCCACCCCAGCGCGTGTCCGAAGTCACAGAAGCCCTGTTCGCTCTCGGCGTGAACGAGGTCTCGTTGGGTGAAACCATTGGCGTTGCTGTCCCCGAAGAGATCCAGGCCCTTATTGGTGAATTAACCAATTGGCCAAAAGACAAAATCGTATGGCACTTTCATGATACGCGAGGAACCGCAATCGCAAACGCAGCTATCGCCATGGAAGCCGGTTATATGGCCTTCGATGCTAGTGCCGGCGGGCTAGGCGGATGCCCCTATGCGAAGGGAGCGGGTGGAAACATGGCCACCGAGGACTTGGTCTACTTCGCCGAGCGTAATGGCATCTCTACTGGCGTGAATCTGATGGAGTTGGCGCAAGCTTCTTTGCCGGTTCTAGCTCTACTGGGGAAGCCCCCGACGGCGAAGTCGCAGCTGGCGGCTTTGGCCGAGGAGCATTGATCCCCGCCCAGGCCAAACCGAAGGCAATCAGGCCGACAATGATCGTGCCGACCCACTCGTCTCGCTTTAGTTGGAATTCGCGAGCGTTGACCAGAAGAATTACAAGCCCGATGGGCAAGAGGGCCGGTAGTGCAGATAACGAGCTAGGACCGAATAAGACGGCCCCCATATAAGCGATGAGCGCAGAGACCATCCAGGGCAGGGTCCTATGTGGTCGCATACCGAACTTGAACAGGGCCACAAAGAACATGCTGAGGAAAATGAAATCCGCTGGCCCAACATACGAAGCTACAGGCACCCCAACTGCCTGTCCGGCCTCAATCGGCTTCGGTACTGAATACGCTACCTTCTCAAGAACTGCTGGCTGATGCCGAAGTACCTGTTGGACCGGCCCGCCCGGAAAGGTTACGAGGAAGACATCAAAACCGGCGAGGAAAATAGCGATCGGCAGAAGCAGGTTCTTGTCCTTCACTAGGCCAGCGACCAAGGCCCCTAGGCCGAAACACCATAGCAATAAGCCAGTCTGGGCAAGAATTGAGCCGGCAATCAGAGGGACTCCGCTCAATGAGGGCATTGCAACGGTACAGACTGCCTGCAACAAAATTCCAAGGATCAGGCACACCAATGATCGCAGGGCTCGCCACTCGGAGTCCGCCGCATAGAATAATCCAATGATGGGGATGGCAATGAATACGGCAGTGAACACCAACCCCAAGGTGGGCGCCATGAAAGGCGGCACTTGCACAAGTGCGGCGAAGGCGCGCAACGATGCCAGCAAGACCAAAAGCCAAATCAGGGCTTGGCCCCCGCGCTTAGGTCGGCTGGGTATCCCTTGAGGGTAATTCGGGTCCGTGGATGGCTTGATCGTACACCTTCAATACGGATTCAGTCATGTCACGCGCTGAGTACACGCGAGATGACCTTGTGGCCTCTTGCGAGATTGCGACGTAACACGCTTCATCCTCCAAAAGGTTTAAGACGGCATCCGCCATCTGAACGGCGTCATTCCCGATAATGATTCCATTCACGCCATTGTCTATGGCACTACTGGCGCCACCTCCTTGGACGACAACACTTGGTAATCCGTAGCTCATTGCCTCTTGGATCACGAGACCCTGGGTCTCCGTCATGGATGAGAATATGAAGACATCCGCCATTTCGTAATAAGCGTCAACCTCATGTCGATCAACAAACCCCACGAATCGCACCCGATCTCCAATGCCAAGAGAACGAGCAATTTCGGCGCACTCTTCACGATACGGGCCATCTCCGACCAGCCAGAACACTGCTCGATGATCCTGATCCAAAACCTGAGCGGCTGCTTCGAACAAAATGCCCATGTTCTTCTCCTCGGCCAGGCGCCCGACATAGAGCAAGACACGAGCGTCCGCAGGAACCTTCATCCGAAACCGCAATTCAGCTCGATCAAGCATCTGGCGGGGAGCATTCCCAGTTGGAATGACCGACACCGGCCGGTGCACGCTGTGGCGGCCCAACCATCTTGCGCTCGCCTCACTTGGGGTGATGACGTGATGAACGGCGTTGTAATAGTAATTCGTGTGCTTAGCGATTTTGTAGCGCAAGTAGCGTTTCGGAATGAAGGGAATGTAATGGGTGTACTTGTCGTAATGCGTGTGATACGTGCTTACAACAGGAATTCCTTCGGACTGCGCCCATCTGAGGCCCACAAAGCCGATGGTCCATGGAGTGTGGGTATGAACTACATCAAAGCGGTTCCGCCGGAAATGGGTAAGTAGCGGATAAAACGGGGGAAAGGCTAATGGGTATCCCTTTGTCCATGGCGTTTCCACGGCTGGAAATCGGTAAGTATTCGGATCGGGGTCCTTGTAGCCAAAGTGGGCGGCGGTAAAGATGTGAACCGAGTGCCCCATCTGCCGCAACTCTCTTACCAGAGCGTCAATACTGACGGAAACGCCATTCAGCACCGGCAGCGCGGAGTCTGAAAAAATGGCGATGCGCATTTAGGCTAGTTGTTGCCGCGGCCGTGCTCTTCAACGAACTTGACAACATCCGTCAATCGAAATCGACGTTGACCACCTACCGTACGATGGTGGTTTAGCCACTTTCGGTTCGTGTAACGTCGCACTGTGGCTGGGCACACGCCCAGAAGTCGACTTACTTCTTCCAGTGTGAGTTGAGGATCAAGCAGCCGTCGAATGAGCTCTTGACGTGACTCTTTGAAATCTCCGGTGTAATAGTTCGCGGTGACCTTATCATCAAAGCATCGCCCAAGGAACTCAATGTTCTTGGGCAGGACCTCCCAAGCGCTTGCAAGTTCCGGGTTAATAGTCGGTTGAGCGACCTTCTTTGATCGGCGCGGGCGCGGTGAACTCAGTGCCTTCCGCTGGTTGCGCGGCTTTCGAACTCGCTTGGGAGTCTGTTCCTTGCCTAAGAACTCGCCAATGGACTCAATCTCAAGATCCAGTTCGGCGTCGCCATTAAGTGGTTCCTTGCGATCAGTTGTAAAAGCGCTTTCAATGTAAGCAATTGGATCAAACTCGTCCTGAGTGGTCGTGGGCGAATCCTTCTGGCTCATCCTATCTCTCATGATACTTTGTCTTAGGTTCATTTCGCCCAGCAAAATGGCCTAAATGATCAACATTGCATCACCAAAGCTCAAAAAGCGATAGCGGCTTTCGACCGCATGCGCATAGGCCCCCATGAGGCGGTCGCGACCAATCATCGCAGCTACCATCATGAGCATTGTTGTTCTTGGCAAGTGGAAATTTGTAAGCATCCCATCCACCGCCTGCCAGTCGTAGCCCGGTGTGATGAAAATTTTGGTGTTGGTCTCACCAGCTTGAACCTGGCCAGCCCGAGCAAAGGACTCTATGGTACGTACGGCTGTCGTCCCAACCGCGATCAACCGTCCCCTACGCTCATTGATGATCCGAGCCGAAGACTCCCCGATCCGACACACCTCTCCATGCATCTGATGCGCTTCGGCGGTTACGGATTCAATTGGTCGAAAGGTATCAATCCCTACATCCAATGTCACCGGCGCAATCTGGATACCCTTCAATCTGATTTCCTCAATCATGAGCGGTGTGAAATGGAGGGACGCAGTAGGGGCGGCGCTACTACCGGGAACTTCGGCGAACACGGTTTGGTACCGACTGGGGTCGCTCAAACGAGTCGTGATGTAGGGCGGAAGGGGGACCTGCCCTGCCCGTTGAAGGGCCTCTTCCAGTCCAGGGCGTGGGCTAAAAGCAACTTCGCGGACTCCCCCATCATTTTCACCGACGATCGTGGCTATAAGCCCTTCTTGAAGTTCAATCTGGGCCCCTACTCGAAGTCGCCTACCCGGTTTCACTAGCGCTAAGAATCTGCCCTCAGTGCCGGTGGATCGGAGAATCAGTAACTCTACTGCTGCCCCTGTCGGCTTTTGGCCGAAAAGCCTTGATGCTGTCACTCGAGTATTGTTTAGGACAAGAACGTCCCCTGGAGCAAGGTAGTCAAGGATGTCCGTGAAATGCTTATCCCGCAACTCGCCGTTAGCCTTTGAAACAACGAGCATCCGACTCCCATCTCTCTGTTCAAGCGGCACCTGAGCAATGAGCTGTGGCGGAAGATCGTAATCGAAATCGTCTACGCGGATAAGGCGGCCTCCAGGATCGTGTTCAGAGACGATCCGCGAACGAGCAATTGGTCTCCCATGTACTCCACGATCGGATCACAATTCACCGTTCGATCCACAAACCCTGCGTGAAATCCAGCTTGAAGAGCCCCTTCCACGTCGTCCTTCCACGAATCACCGATATGCAAGATAACCCCGGGCTGCTGCTTGGCCCTTTGGGAAAGGATTCCGAAGATGGCTGTGTCAGGTTTCTCAACTCCTTCTTCGAGTGAGGCTACAACCGCCGTGAAAGAACTTCCCAAACCATTCGCTGCCAAGACGCGATGCAAGCTCATATCCCAATTGCTCAGTACATAGGATGGGATTGATTGACTAACCAAATGGTCAAGAGCTGGCCAAACGTCCGGGTACAGCATAAACCACGCATCGGTCTCATACATTTGCCTTGCCCCCTCGGCCATGACAGCACGGGCCAGCCCAGGATCTTCCCCAATCTCTTCCAGCCAATCCGAGGTTAGCTGGAACCAAAACTCATCAACTTTGGATAGGTTTCGAGTTTGGTTTACACGCCAGAACTCCGCTACGCGGCTCCGATAGAGTCGGAGGTACGGTACTTCATCGTCGACCGTCGTGACGATTCCACAGGCATCTGCACATGACCTTGCAAACCGCCCGGGCTGGTAGCGATTTACCAGCAACGTCCCAGCAGCGTCAAACGAAACACCTTGTATCATCTTGGAAACTCAGGCTACCTGCTGAACGTCCGAAAGAAAGACTGAAATGACCACCCGAGCCTTATCTATTGCCTTCGCCGCCCTTGCCAGCTTCGCCCTTGCCAACCAGACTGCGCCGCAATCCCTTGAGCGTATCAGTAAGCTCGGCGACGAAGTGCATTATCGGTTCCACGCAAAGCTAGACATTTCGGGCACTTTGATCGAACTGGAGGGCAAAACACTCGAACGGACGACCAAAGTCAATGAGGACGGATCATGGGAGTTTGAAAGCACGAATTCAGAAGTCAAAGTTAAGACCCCCGACGGTGAGCAGGAGATTTCCGACGAATCAAAAGTGAAGATCTTGATGGGAAAGGATCGGGCGGTATCTCGCTACGGGGACGAGGGAGACGAAGATTCTTCATCCATTCGCTTACAGTTGCTTCAAACGATCAAGCGGCCCGACAAGCCAGTCAGTATCGGAGATAAATGGTCGGCCACATTGACCTACAAGAGTAAGGAGACTTTCCCGGTAAAGGCGGACTATGAAGCGGTGGCCATTGAAAAGATCGGGGATTGGGAAACAATGAAGGTCAAGGTTGAGGCCAAGGAAACTGAGGGCGAGGAAAAGGCTTCGTCGTCAGGCTTCGTTTGGATTATCCTCGCTGATGGTGTAAGCGCAAAGGAGGAGCTCAAGATTTCAAAGGCCCCGTTCCAGTTTTCGCCGGAACCGATCGATATGTCTATCTTGATCGAAAGGACTAAGTAGCCGGCTTTCGCTTCTTCGTGCCCCTAAGCTCAAAGCAATTGCGACATCGGGCTTCGTAAGCTTCCGTGGCCCCGATCAAGATGATTGGATCATCCCGATGCGCAGGCTTTCCATTGATCATCCGATAGGTGTGACTAGCCGGTGCACCGCACTTCAGGCAGATGGCCCGGAGCTTCACAACTTCGTCAGCAAGACAAAGTAGAGCAGGCATTTGACCAAATGGTTCACGGCGAAAGTCTTGATCAAGTCCAGCAACAATCACCTCGACCCCCTTGTCCGCAAGGGCCATGGCGACATCGACAATCCTTTCATCAAAGAACTGAACTTCCTCAATTACTAAGACATCGGTTTTTGGATCTAAGCGGGATTCGAGTTCGCACGTATCCAGTACGGGTACCGCCTCGTGCTTTTGCCCCATATGGCTCACCACCATATTTTCGTCGTAGCGGCGGTCAATCGCTGGCTTAAAGACCTGCACCTTCTTTTTGGCGTAGAGAGCACGACGGGCACGGCGAATCAGTTCTTCGGACTTGCCCGCGAACATACTTCCGCAAATGACGGTGATGGAGCCAAGACGCTTCACGAACGAGGAATCTACCTCTATTCGCTCAGATGGCGGGGCGTGCCAGTGGTAATGAACATTCCCAACCAATCACCTTGAACCGTGGCCGTTCCGATCACCCCCTCGCCAATCGAGAAAAATGTCTCCATGGCCGTGCGAAACTCGGCCTTCTTCCCGCCCGGTAACTGTAACGTAACGTAATAGCGTAAATCGGTGTCGGGTTCGCTCGGAAAGCTCATGTTCATGCTTCGGTCAAAGGCATTCTTAGCAACTACATAGGCACCGGGTACCTCTTCTTTCACAACGGCATGGGCGGCTCGATAAGGTATCCACCACATTCGAGCTAGGTTGAAGGCGCACAACAGAACCCCCACGATCACCAGAGACAGAGGGATAACCGATGCATCGAACCAGCCTCTGCTTCCCATTGCGACCGAGGCTAAGCCGCCAAGCATCATTACAAACGACAGCCCAAAGCCGAGAATGATAAGCACCAAGCCTGCCCAAAGCGTGCAACCAATGCGACCTTCGAGAGTGAACACTTACCGGATAGAAGGAACGCCCGCCAAGATTGGTTCACCGACCCCAAAAGATCGGCGTATATCGAGAACCATGACTTTCGTACGCTGACCAACCAGATTTGCTCCTCCAATTAGCTCAATGTAGAAGCCGTTATCGGTCCACCCAATAATCTTGTTCAGCCCTTCATCATCCGAGCGACGGATGTTGCACTCCACCACCTGCGCCCGTCGGAAGCCCATAAAATCCTTATCCAAATTTTCAATGGTGTCGGAATCAATCGTGTACTCGTCAAAGGCCATGTCGAAGTCCGCCCGCAAGTAAATACCCCGCCCCAACTCGTGCTCCAGATCTTCGATGGCTTCTCCATCCGCGCCAATCATTGTCTCCACGACTGATGGATGGCACCGCACCAAAAATGCGTTACCCGGCTCGCCAAGCATGCGGTGCATGTCCCGCTCGATCCACAGGCTTACCGTGTCTTTGCTCGCAATACGACCACGACCTTCACACATCGGGCAGATATCGCTGATTGACTGAGTCACGCTCTCGCCCGTCCGCTTCCGCGTGACTTCGATCAGGCCTAGAGAGGAAACCTTGCCAACCCTTGTCCGGTTCGAATCCTTGCCCAATTGCTTCGTGAAGTGATCTAAGAGCTTCTTGCGATGCTCAGCAGACTCCATGTCAATGAAGTCAATGACGATTATCCCGCCCATATCGCGCAACCGTAGCTGGCGGCAAACCTCGTCCGCCGCTTCTAGATTCGTTTTAAGGATGGTTTCGGTCAGGTTCGTCGAGCCGACCATCTTGCCCGTATTCACGTCCACTGCCGTGAGCGCTTCCATTTCGTCCATCACCAGATACGCACCGGACTTCAGCGTGACCTTGTGCTGAAGGAGGCGCTCTAGGTCTGACTCGATGTTGTAATGATCAAAAATTGGGGTTTCGCGATCGTAGAGATAGATCTTGCTCGTGAGGCTTGGGGCCACAAGCCGAGCCGACATGTGAGCTTTCTCGTACTCATCCGGGTCATCAATCACCATCTTGGTGATTTCATCGTTGAACATATCCCGAATCGTGCGATACAGTAATGTCTGGTCCTTGTGGACGCACGCCGGAGCTCGCATCTTGCGCGACCCTTCAAGCACCTGAGCCCAAAGTTGCTGAAGGAACTGTACATCCTGCTTCAGTTCGAGATCGGTCCGCCCCTCGCACTCGGTTCGCATGATGATGCCGAAACCTTTCGGAGCAATCTTATCGCCTAAGCGTCTCAAGCGCTCTCGTTCTCGCCGGTCCTCTAGTTTGCGGCTGACCCCAACGTTGTTGTGTTCTGGCATCAGCACGAGGTATCGGCCAGGTAAAGCAATGCGAGTGGTCACCCGTGCTCCCTTGGTCCCTCTAGGAGCCTTCGTAACTTGAACCATCATCTCCTGACCAGGCTTGATAAGTTCTTTGATCTTGCGACTGCGAAGCTCTTGCCGCTTCAATCCACTGGGTGAATTGTCATGACTAGGATCGTCCGGCAGGATATCTCCTACATAGAGGAAGGCATTGCGCTCCAGGCCGATGTCGATGAACGCGGCATCCATACCCGGCAACACGTTTTGGACGATCCCCTTGAAGATCGAGCCCACGACTCGTTCTTCACGCTCAACGCGGTATTCCTTCAGTTGGCGATCTTCCAGTACCGCGATTCGGGTCTCGCGCTGACTGCAATTGACGATGATTTCTACTTGTGAACCCGTTTTGGCGGGCGCGCTCGATCGGCGCGGTGTTTGATTTTTTATTCTGGCCACTTTAGTGCCTCGGGTAAAGGGTTGGGGACGACGGGGGTCGTGCCTCGTGCTAGGGAGTATACCCGGGCGACCATTCCTTCCTTGGCGGTGAGTCAGAGGAATTGGGACCTACCATCGGCCTGTACCCGGTAAACTTATCGCCATGGCAGTAAAGGTTGGGATCAATGGTTTTGGACGGATCGGGCGCCTCTCGCTCCGAACGCTCCTCAAGCACTACAAGGGTCAGTTTGATGTTGTTGCGGTGAACGATCTCACCGATACACGCACCAACGCGCACCTGTTTAAGTACGACACGACCTATGGACCATTCACCGGCTCGGTCGAGCATGGTGCTGATACGATTTCGGTTGATGGCGACTCAATCAAGGTCTTTGCCCAAACCGACCCGGCTCAGATCCCTTGGGGGGACATGGGCTGCGACATCGTTCTAGAAGCTACTGGTCGCTTTACCGACGCCAATCTTGCCAAGGCTCACCTTGTGGGCGGAGCAAAGAAGGTCATTATCACGGCCCCCGCCAAGAACGAAGATGTGACGCTGGTGCTGGGCGTGAACAACGAGATGTACGACCCAGCTAACCACCACGTGATCAGCAACGCGAGCTGCACGACCAATGGCTTGGCACCGGTTGCCTTGGTCCTTCACAAGGAATTCGGCATTGAAAAAGGCCTCCTGACCACGGTTCATGCTTATACCAACAGTCAATCTATCGTGGATACAGCCAAGAAGGATGTTCGCGATGCTCGCGCTGGCGCCGAAAACATCGTGCCGAGCAGCACGGGCGCTGCAAAAGCTGTTGGTCTCGTGATTCCTGAGCTCAAAGGCAAATTCACGGGCATGGCCTTCCGAGTGCCAACCCGAACGGTTTCAGTCGTGGACTTCACCGCGGTATTGGGGCGGGACGTCACGGTTGAAGAGATCAACTCCGCGATGCAGAAGTGGGCCAACGGTCCGCTGAAGGGCATCATGCAATACACAGAGGAGGAACTAGTGAGCAGCGACCTCATCGGTAGCTCCTACAGCTCGATCTTCAGTGCCTTCGACACCGTAGTTCTCGGAAACATGGTCAAAGCCGTTGCTTGGTACGACAACGAGTGGGGCTACAGCTGCCGCATCGCCGACCTCGTGAAGTTTGTCAGCGAGAAGGGTATCTAGTTACTCCGCGACTCAGCATCTCGGTGCCAATATGATTCCTAAGACAGTCGAAGCGAGTATCACGTGCAGGGATGTAAGAATGCTACGGGAGTTTCGCACCGTGGTTTGGGCTTGAGCTAACGGTCCCGGCTTGAGGTATAACTTCGTTTCCCCAGTGGGTAGATGCCCGAGCGGCCAATGGGAACAGACTGTAAATCTGTCGGCGAGAGCCTACGCAGGTTCGAATCCTGCTCTACCCACCATTCTCTTTCTTAGCTGGGATTGGCTTGACGTAGCTGGATATTGCTGGGCATTGACTAGCAACACCCAGCAATGCCCCTCCATTCCCCTCTATCTCCAGCTAAACTAAGCCATGCCCCAAACGCTTTTCGACAAAGTTTGGCAACGACATCGGGTAACCGACTTAGAAGGTGGTGGCGTGCTCCTCTACATTGATCGGCACCTCGTTCATGAAGTGACTTCACCCCAAGCCTTTGATGGGCTTCGCGTGGCAGGGCGAAGGGTCCGGCGCCCAGACCTGACCTTTGCCACCGTAGATCATAACGTTCCGACCGACGGGCGCGCGATTGATGAGAGCACCCTCAGCGGGAAGCAACTCGCCGCGCTAGCGAAGAACTGCGCGGAATTTGGAGTCCCGCTGTTTGGCTACCTCGGTGGAAAGCAGGGCATCGTCCACGTCATCGGCCCGCAGCTGGGCATCACCATTCCCGGCACGACTATCGTATGCGGCGATAGCCATACGAGTACTCATGGCGCATTTGGTGCACTGGCATTCGGCATAGGAACGACCGAAGTTGAGCATGTTCTGGCCACCCAGACTCTCCGTATGGCGAAGAAGCCGAAATCACTGGGGATTCGTTACGACGGCGCTCTAGGCAGGGGTGTGACGGCCAAAGACATGATCCTCGCCACGATTCGCAAGCTTGGTGCAGGCGGCGGTACAGGGTTTGTCGCGGAATATTTTGGTCCGGCAATCGAAGCCTTGCCCATGAGCGGCCGAATGACCATTTGCAACATGTCCATTGAGATGGGCGCACGAGCGGGCATGGTCGCACCAGACGAGGTTACCTTCGAATACATCAAGGCCGAGGATCGTCCCTACGCGCCTAAGGGAGGAGCTTTTGACCAAATGGTGAATGATGCTCTCACCCTGAAATCCGATGATGGAGCAACCTACGATCGCTCGGAATCGGTGGATGTTTCTTCGCTCGCTCCACAAGTTTCTTGGGGAACGACACCAGCGATGACCGTGAACATTGACGAGCCCATTTCCGATCCAAGTGACGCTGGCGAAGAGAAGGCTCTCTCATATATGGGCCTAAAGCCAGGCACGATGATGACAGATGTTGAGGTCAATACAGTTTTCATTGGTTCGTGCACGAATTCGCGCATCGAGGACCTTCGCGAGGCTGCCCGTGTTGCTAAGGGGCATAAAGTCGCAGGTGGGGTCCGCGCATTGGTCGTGCCGGGAAGCGAGGCGGTAAAGCAACTTGCCGAGCAAGAGGGGCTTGATGCTATCTTTAAGGAAGCCGGATTTGAGTGGCACCACGCGGGCTGTTCGATGTGCCTTGGGATGAATGGCGACATTCTTCGTCCACAACAGCGCAGTGCGAGCACGTCCAATCGGCCCTATGAAGGGCGACAAGGGCCGGGTAGTCGGACTCACTTGGTGAGCCCGATCACTGCTGTCGCGACGGCCGTTGCGGGTCGATTTGCAGACCCTCGGGAATTGATCTAACGTGCTTTCGCCAGCCGTCTTGCTCGGGGCAAGCCTACTAGTCTCGCAGCCCAAGCCCGACGTGTCACCTCACCGATCCGAGGACATCATTGCAAACGGCGTTCGGCTGAACTACTTAGACTGGGGTGGAAAGGGCGAGACCATCATTTTTCTTGCTGGATCTGGTGACAATCCCCATGCTTTTGATGACCTCGCGCCAAAGCTGACCAATCGCTTTCATGTCTTGGGACTCACTAGACGTGGATTTGGTGATTCGCAACGCGATGTGAGGGACTTTGATGCGGTTACGCTCTCGAAAGACCTGCGCGCGTTCATGGACGTTAGGGGCATTCGGCGCACGCATCTGATCGGCCATTCGGCGGCCGGCGATGAGCTGACGCAGTTCACAATCGACACGCCTGACCGCGTTCTCAAGCTAGTTTATCTCGACGCCGCTTATGATCGAAGGAGCCTTGTCGAGATAGAGAAGCTCAATCCGATCCCCGACGCTGAGCCGACCAATGAACGGCTACGGGCCCATTGGGCGGCACTTGATGCTTATCACCCCAACTTCCGCGCGCTGCGCGTACCGATCCTTAGCATCTATGCGAAGTTCGAGTCCCACTGGGCCATCACGCCCGACACCGATCCGGAGCTGAAGGAGCAGGCCAACAAGTTCGTGATCGATGTCGTTCAGCCCTACCAAATGGCGAATGTGAAGGCGTTCCGTCGCGCGGTCTCGCATGCCGAGATTGAGCTCCTCACGGGAACTCATCATTACTTCTTTCAGGACCCAAAGTACTCCGATTGGACCGTGAAACGCATCCAGCGATTCCTAACCCAGAAATAGTTTGCGTCCAACGCAACGATAATCTCGTTATGGTCAGCTGCGTCCCGCTCTAGATGACCTCGCTGAAGCGCTCGCACGAAATCGCTATCCCTAGCTCTTTTTCGAACGGCTCGTGATGTGGCAAATGCTGAAACCAATCTACTCCACCACAACGTCCCAAGGGCCGTCGGCTGTGATGAAGAAAACCACTGGCTCCTTCCCCTCCACCTTCGCCGAGTGGGGCATCTTGCCCGTAAGAGAAAAGTACGAGCCAGGGCCAAGCTTGCGCGTCCTTCCATCGGTTGTCAGCGAAAATGTGCCCGATACCACGGTCGCATAATGATCAGCAGTGTGGCTGTGAATGGGCGTCTTTAGACCCACTGGATACCTTAGGAAGAACCGACTTGGCCCTTTCGTCATGTCACCCGAGACAGGCGCAGCGGCCACTCCTGGAATACCGAGTTCCTTCCACTTAAGATCGGTGCTTGCCACTACCGTTGCCTTACTCCCGCTGAATGCAATGACGGTTCCCACTACTAAAGAAGCAATTGCGACGACTACAATTCTTGTGCGAAATTTCATGATTTCCTCGCACTCATCCTAACAGAAGAGCGATGAAAATACCAAATTGGCCGCCTCTAGTTGCTTAGATCCACGGGCTTCATAACAGCAAAATGGCCACGGGTGAAGTCAGGGATGTCAATGCTCTGACTCCGGTTTGCAACGGACCACTCGCTCAGGGCAGTAATGCAAGACCACGACGCAGCATCATAGACATCCTGATCCAGCGGGTAGCCATGACGAAGGCAATAGATGATCCGCCACACCATGACAAAGTCCATTCCGCCGTGCCCGCCGTGAGCCTTTGCCTCCGCTTCCAGCTTCTTCCACAATGGGTGGTCATACTGATCCTCCAGTTTGGCCCGACCCGCATCAGATATCCAGCTTTCCGGGCCATCCGGTACGCCGTCGCCGGTGTACCGAGCAGGAAACCCCGCCCAAATACCCTTCGTGCCTTGGATCAAGTTGAGCCGAGTGTAGGGTCGCGGGAGTTGCTCGTCCCACTGAATCATGATCGTACGCCCCTTCAAGGTCTTCACGATCGTCGTATTGATGTCTCCGCAAATGAACTTCAGCTTGCGCCGCTCGTGACCTTCGGGAAACTCTTGCTGAGCGTACAGAGCCCTCATCTTGGAAGGCGAACTCACACTGCTCAAATAGTCCATCCGATCGCCCCGATTGATCCCCATATAATGGGCAACCGGACCAAGGCCATGAGTAGGATAGAGATTACCGTTGCGTTTGGTGTACTCAAGCGTGCGCCACGACCCGGTACCGTGCTCAATCTCTTTCATCTGCCAACGCAGGTCGTGAATGTAAGCGGCCTCACCGTGTAGCAGTTCTCCGAACACTCCTTGCTGGACCATATTTAGGACCATTAGCTCCTCCTGCCCGTAATTGACGTTCTCAAGCATCATGCAGTGCTTGCCCGTCCGCTCGGCTGTCTCAACCAATTGCCAGCACCCATCAATCGTTATCGCGGCTGGCACCTCAACGAGGGCATGCGCTCCTGCCTCCATCGTTGCATCGGCCATCGGAACATGCCAAGACCAAGGTGTGCTGATGAAAACGGCATCCAGCCGATTTTCGGCGAGCATTCTCTCATAGTCCCTTTCGCCTTTGGTGTAAAGCTTGGCTGGCAGCCTCCCGGCCTTCGCCACCATGGCCTGGCCTTTCTCCGCACTGGGGACATGGTTGTCGCAAATCGCCACGATCTCAACACCTTCGCAATTCATGGCTGAATCGAGGTGACTCGGCCCTCTTGCCCCCATCCCGACAAAGCCAAGCCTCACCTTCTGAATTGGCTCGGTGGAGCGGTCATAGGCGCTCCCCGGTTTGGTCTTTAGCTTTCGCGTGAGAACGGGTTTTCCGGTCTGAGCATCAACCCCTGCCGCAAGAGCTAGCGCTCCAAGCGCAGCCGTACCCAGCACTTCACGACGTGATAAGGACTCCATGCAGAAATGCTACCCGGCACTAGCCCCGGCCCACGCCGTAAACGTATTCCGCCTAGTCGAGGCTAATAGTGATCTCCAGTCTGCCATGAACCGTCAATGGCAACGCGAACTCCTTTATCCGCAACGCCTAGAGCTTCTCCCCTGGCTTAGTAACCGGCAGTGAAGACGACGCGCATAACTTCGTTCGGATCAGTAAGGCCCTGAAGAACCTTGACCAGACCGTCTTCGCGGAGTTCCTTCATGCCGTTCGCCTTGGCCGCCATCTTGATGTCATTCATCGGGGCGCGGCGGACGATGAGTTCGGCAATCTCTGCGTTCATCGTCAGCAATTCGTGGATACCCATTCGGCCACGGTAACCCGTTTGGCGGTTATCGTCGTGCGGCACACCCTTGTAGAGGGTGACGTCCTCATCGGGATCGGTCATCTCCATGCCGAAGCGGCGAAGGTCAATCGCCTTAACCGTGTAGGGCTCCTTATGGTCTTGGTCAATTCGCCGCGCAAGACGTTGGGCGAGAACGCCCATCAGGGTCGCCGCGATGAGGTAAGGCTCAACACCCATATCAACAAGTCGCAGGGTCGTCGAAGGCGCATCGTTGGTGTGCAACGTGCTAAGCACCAAGTGCCCCGTGAGCGATGACTCGATCGCGATTTCCGCGGTTTCGAGGTCACGCATTTCGCCAATCATGATGATGTCAGGGTCTTGCCGCAGAAACGCACGCAGGGCATTGGCGAAGGTAAGGCCAGCCTTTCGATTGACTTGAACTTGAGCGATTCCGGGAAGCTGGTATTCGACCGGATCTTCAACGGTGACGATGTTTACGCCAATCGTATTGAGCTTGTTGAGAACCGAATACTGCGTTGTTGTCTTTCCGGAACCCGTCGGTCCGGTGCAGAGGAACATACCATTAGGCTGGCTCACGAGTTCCTCGATCTTAAGTAGATTCTCGTCGGTGAACGTCAGTTTGCCAAGCCCGAGCATGACGCTGGACTTGTCGAGAATACGCATGACGATCTTTTCGCCGAATGGCGTCGGGATCGAGTTAACACGCATATCGTAGTCCTTGTTGGAGTGGCGAACTTCGATACGACCATCTTGCGGGACGCGACGCTCGGCAATGTTCATGTCCGCCATGATCTTGAGGCGGCTGATCAGAGGAGCTTGCAGATTCTTGGGAACCGTCATGGCCTCCATTAGAACACCGTCAATTCGGTAGCGGACGCGAACAGCCCGGCCCTGTGGCTCAACGTGAATATCTGATGCGCGATCTGCAATGGCTTGCTGGATGACCGCATTGGCAAGGCGGATAATCGGTGCCTGCTCCGCCATCTTTTCGGCGTCGCCATCGCCACCTTCATCATCGTCGAAGGCGCTCCTTCCAGCACCCGCCTCCGCGATTGCGCGGCGGGCAGCATCGCTACTCGCTGAAGCGGCGGCGGCTGTTGAAGCCCCTGCTGCTTCTGGCACGGCAGCATCCCCCGATCCATAGTACTTCTTGATCGAATCTTCGATTGCGCCTGGAACTGCGACGACCGGAATCACCCTTAGGCCACCCGTCGCCAGCTTTACATCATCGAGCGCCATGATGTTGGTCGGGTCACTCATGGCGAGGTATAGGGTGTTGCCGTCCTTCTTGACGGGCATCACGTTGTGGTTCTTAGCGATACGCTCGGGAAGGATATTGAATGCGTTCGACTCGACGGTCACCCGGTCAAGGTCCACAAATCCAATGCCTTGTTCCTGAGCTTTTGCGCTCAACACCTCGCGTTCGCCGCAGAAATTGAGCTTGATGATTGTCTTATCAAGCCCCTGGTTCGTTTGCTGGGAGACCTTTTCAGCCTCCGCCATTTGTTCGGGCGTAATAAGCTTCTTTTCCAGCAGAAACTCATTCCACTTCTTGCGTGGTGCCGCCATTTATAGTTCCCCCCTGTTGTTCAAATCTTCGATCCCTTCCCCATTGCGTGGCCCAAGGGCCGAAACTGCAAAAGCCCATTTTAGCCGAAAGTCCTGATCATATACGTATGGCATTGATGGACGGCACTTAAAGCCGCAAGAGTTCACGTCAAAGTCCCATAATCTTGCAAATGCAGCCGGAGCAGAATGTTCGCATCATTACCCTCGGTTGTGCCAAGAACGAGGTGGATTCCGAAGAGATTGCCGGAGTTCTTAGGGACGCCGGCTTTTCTGTAGATGGGCAGGCTAAGGCTGCAGACATCACAATCATCAACACCTGCGGATTCTTACAAAAGGCGCAGGATGAGTCCATCGAGGCGATCAAGAAGGCAGTTCGCAGCCGCGGACAGGGGAAAGTGATCGTTGCCGGGTGTCTTGCCCAACGGATGGGAGAAGAGCTAGCTCGATTAGCTCCAGGTGCGGATGCCTACATCGGGGTTGGGCAAATGGGGCGCTTTGACCAGATCGTTCGCACAACCCTAAGCAGCCGCGAGCAATGGTTTGATGTTCAACCACCCCATCACCGGTGGGCTAATGTGGAGACTAGGGCGAGAACCGGCCAACCTTGGTCGGCCTACCTCAAGATTAGCGAAGGCTGTGACCACCAATGCACGTTCTGCACGATCCCCAGCTTCCGCGGCAAGCACCAAAGCAAACCCATAGAACGAGTCGTCGCCGAGGCCAGAAACCTAGTTCGCACGGGCGCGGTCGAGATCAACCTGATCGCTCAAGACGTTACGCAGTACGGTTTCGACCTCTACCGCGAATTCACCTTGCCGAAATTGCTAAAGGAACTGAACTCTATTGAGGGATTACGCTGGATTCGCCTCCTATACTTCTATCCGAATCGGCTGACGGATGAGGTCATTGAGGCCATCGCCAGCTTGGACAAAGTACTTCCCTATATTGATATTCCATTGCAGCATGTGCACCCAGACACTCTACGCAGAATGAAAAGGCCCTGGGACGGCGAGCGCTATCTTCGATTGTTTGAAAAGTTGAGATCGTCCATAGCCGACGTTGCGATACGAACCACCTTCATTGTTGGGTTCCCCGGCGAAACCGAAGCTGAGTTCCGAGCCCTGCTCGATTTTACAAAGGCAGCTCAGCTCGACCGAGTCGGAGCATTCCACTACAGCCGCGAGGCTGGGACTCCCAGCTACGATCTCCCCGGACAAGTGCCGCAAAAAGTTAAGAAGCAACGATTTGACCAACTCATGCGCCTCCAGCAAGGAATCAGCCATGAAATCAACCGGACCTTCATAGGTAAGACTTTGCCCATCTTAATCGACGAGCATCGGGACGGCTGGAGCGTGGGTCGTTCGTTCCGCGACGCACCCGAGATTGATGGGCTCGTCTTTGTTTCTGGGCAACAGGCGCCGGGCACGATCATCAATCCCACCGTAGTCGATGCGACTCCATACGACCTCTACGCTCACCCTGACGGTTCACCAGATGGTCAAAAACGTGGCCTGACCCCCTTGCGGATGAGCTCTCCAAAGAGCCCGCAATAAATCACACCTAGAATCTTTGACAGTTTACGGAGAACTCTTGTATAACGGACTAAGGATAACTGACCATGCAATGGCGCGAAGGACAGCAATACGGGCATCAACTCCTCATTGAGTTGATGAAAACTCTAAACGTTGATGAGAAGTGGTGCGAGTTTGACCGTGAGGGATTCACTTGGTGGGCGGCCGATCATGCCCAGCGGGTTTGGTGCGAGGATGGTGTTTTTCAGCATTCGTCAACAACCTACCGAATTCACTGCGAAACTGACCTGATCCGCGGACGCGGTCATGCCGCCGACTTTGAGGTTGCTCTTGAGCGCGAAATGGATCAGACGACGCTGAACGCCCTAGTGTTTGACCACGATGGCGATACTTTTAAGCTCCATAGTAGCGTATTTGCCACCGAAGAGAATATGGCCTTCCTGAAGCGAACGAGCTTCGCTGCCGTGGTGCTCCAACTGGTAGAGGCCCAGGTTATGGCTCGCAAACTCCAGCAAGCGGTTGGCGCAACCCCCGCCACAAGTGCCCATCCGACAATGGGCATTCGCACCCAGCACGACCCCATACTTGGTGCGATCGCCCAGCATTTCGTTCCTGCCGGCAACAACCCAAGCCGCTGGATCGGAGTTCGGGAATGGGTTGACACTGAAAAGGCAATGGAACGCGAAGCGGAGAAGTTTGCCAGTGATCATCAGACCCATTTGCAAGCTGAGTTCATGTGGAGTGCATCCCAGACTCCCCGCGGAATTGTGCTTGACGTTAACGCCCGGGAGGCGCATCCTGCTCTCGGCAATGGGCTACACTTCACTCTATCCGTCCCCCTAATGATGAGCCCTGAACGCGTTTCTCACATGGCTTTGGAACTCAATCAGTACGAACGCGAACAATCAAAGCGCTCCCACATGCTTGGCTCTTGGTCTTGCCATGACGGCTCCCTAGCCTTCCGATCCTTCATTCCGAATGTCGTTTATCGAGCCGACCTCCTTCCAGAATTAACCCTCAATATGTCCATCCGCGCCCAATGGGTGAACGAGTTCTTCGTGGAGAAGCGTCGTCAGGCTGAAGCCGCACGTACAAGTGCGGGCCAGTAGGAAACTAGAATGGTTAGTGGCTTCTCCTCGTTGATGGGAGCACAACTCATCAGCGCAATATTGATTGTCAGCGCAATTCCCGTCGCAAACCGCGAATTGGACGATTCCAGTGCCTTCGTGGCCCTCATCGGGGACCGGGCTTATGTCCTTGGCTTGGCTAGGGCCGTCCCTGTTACTTCAGGAGAGATAACCGACCTTCGCTGGTCCGAAACGGGCAAGACCGTACTCATTGAGCGCTACGAGACAACCCCAGTTAAGGACGAAAGGGAGTCATCGGCCATGATGTGTAGTCTCATGCTCTGGAATCGGCGGACAAACGGCTTAGTGCAAGTTCACCGGTATGATGCCAAACAAGACCCGGTCTATGACTTCGGTGTCATGCCGGATGACAAAACGGTGTACATTGTCTCGGAAAATGTAAGGACCGAATCCAGTACCCTGACCATATCCACTATTGGTCAGCCGCCAGAGGTCTTAAGAGCTTCACCCGATGAATATGTACTAGCGGCGAATACGGTTGGCACCTCCACCTTAATGGTGGCAGTTGGTTCCTTGGGCGATTCCGGTACCCCACAAGTGAGCCTCTTCAATTTGACCACGCGGAACTGGACCCCCATTCCCATCAGCCTAAAGGGGGGCGAAGTGATTTCTCCGATTGGTGCCAATGACCGCACGAGCTACCTGCTGCGCATTTCTTCAAGAAGTTCAAAGGAAGTTGCCTACCTCAGATACGTCATCGGAAGTGGCAAGCTGCAGCCAGTGACCAGTAAGGAGTTCAATGATGCCCTCCAGACACGACCAGGACCCAACCTTCCAATCACCGCTGAATATGGTCAAGAAACCTTGGCGAATGGCGTTAAAGTACCGTCTATCATCCTTCGCGGTACGAACGAACCTCCAACAAACAGCCGACCTGACCGCCCCCTTCACTTCGCCGTCGGAGTCAACCGATTTGAGCTAGCCCCGATCGGCGATGGGGTGATCTACACCTTAGACGGCCTCCTCATCTACCGCGACATAAAGGATAAGGATCGCGCGGAATACGAAAGCCCTGAAGGGCCACTCACTAGGAATCAAGCGATTCTCAACGCCAAGCAAGTCGGAATGGCCCTCCTCATGTACGCTGCGGATAACGATGATTTCTTACCAGCGGGAGCCTTCCGCGAAGCCATCTTGCCCTACCTTAAGGACGAGGGACCTCTTGAAGGCTTTATCTACACCTACCAAGGGGGAAAATGGGATGATTTAAGGGAACCCGGGAATACACCCCTTGGCTTTATCAAAGGGCCTGGCGGCACGGCAACCGTCTACGCCGATGGTTCCGTGCGTTGGAAGGACGATACCTAAAGACCGAGCCTGCCCCAGATCGAATCGATTCGCTTTACCACGTCATCGCTCATCTTGATGAGCTTCGGATAGTCCCGCGAGAATCCATTCTCGCCGGGCCATTTATGGGTGCAATCAAACCCGATCTTGCCTCCAAAACCCTCGGCAACACTCGCATGGTCCAGTTGATCTACCGGCCCACGTGAGTGCAAGGTATCCCGCCCCGGGTCGCAATTCGCCCCCAGCCGGAAGAGCACCTCTCCAATATCTTGGACATTCGTGTCTTCGTCAAAGATGAAGACCATCTTGGTAAACGCGAGCCCCCCGAGACCCCATATCGCATTCATGACCTTGTAGGCATGCCCGGGATACTTCTTCCTGATCGAAACGAAGGCGACATTGTGGAAACACGCGTCTACCGGCAGGTTCATGTCCACGATTTCCGGCACGGTTAGCTGAATCAGGGGCAAGAAGATTCGCTCGACGGCTTTTCCCATCCAGCCGTCTTCCATCGGCGGAATACCCACGATGGTAGCTGGCCATACCGGCTTGGGTCGCATCGTGATGGCGGTCACGTGCAGTACCGGGAAGTCGCCCGCCAAAGAATAGTAACCTGTATGATCTCCAAATGGGCCCTCAAGCCTGCGCTCACTGGGGTCTACGTAACCTTCGATCACGATCTCCGCGTCAGCGGGGACCTGAACATCAACCGTTTTGGCTTTAACCATTTGGACAGGTTCCTTCCGCAGAAAGCCTGAGAATGCCATTTCATCAACTCCAGGAGGTAATGGCGCAATCGCCGAAAAGGTGTGACTCGGATCGCCTCCCAAAACAACGGCAACCTCGAAGCGTAACTTTCCGGCCGCACCTGCATCCTCCATCTGGCGCATGCCGGTCTTGTGCATTTGCCAATGCATGCCGCACGTGTTCCGGTCGTAAACCTGCATCCGGTACATGCCGACATTGCGCTTACCGGTGGTCGGATCGTGCGTGAAGACAAGCGGCAGCGTAATGTAGGGACCGCCATCTTCGGGCCAGCAGGTCAGGATTGGGAACTGCGTGAGGTCAACCTCGTCGCCTTGCATCACGATCTCTTGGCAGGGGGCAAACTTGGCATCCTTGGGCGGCGTGGACTTGATCTCTCTGCCCATCTCCATAGCGAATTTCAGCTTCTCAACTAGGCTCTTTGGAACATTTCCAGGAGCTTGAACGAGCTTGCGAAGACGATCAGCGTGTTCCTCGAAGTCGTCGCAACTCAGGGCCAAACTCATTCTTTTGCGCGAACCCATCGAGTTGATCGCGACTGGGTAGTCATACTTGCGCGAACCAGTCGGGGCATTGTTAGGATGAATTGATGCTTGGTTCATCACCGCGCTCTTTGGGTTAGGGGTGCCAAAGCGATGATCTGGGCCAACCAAATGGTTAAAAAGCAGCGCGGGGCCATTTGCCTTCATCACCCGATCCGCGATTTCGGTGATTTCTAGGTAGGGACTCACCGGCTCACTGATCGTCGCGAGCTCCTTCTGCTCAGCCAGAGCCTGCAGAAAATGTTGAAAATCGCGGTAAGCCATGCGCTCAAAGAGTTTACACGGTAGCTGATCGGGTATTTCGAGCCCGCATTTGCGCCAGCACGTAAAGGATCTAGGTTTCTCCTATTGCCTGGCTACCTAGCCCAAATAAGGTGGAAAACACTTCCCGGACATGAGGGACAAGGGGAAGTTCAATAAGTTCACAATGCGTTCTATTGTTAGCGCTGTACTGTCGTTAACGGGAGTTGCACACGCTGGCACCGTTGCAGTCGGCGACTACAGTGGGAATCGAGTGGTGATGGTGGACGACATCACCGGAGTTTTTCGGGGTTCCATTGCTAATGGCGGTGGACTCCAGAGACCCTTCGGATTTGCGTACGGTCCAGATGGGTTACTTTACGTCAGTAGCTACGGTACGAACCAAATCAAGCGATACAATTCTAACGGCGTCTTTGTGGATAACTACATCGCCACACCCAAGCCTTGCGGACTCACCTTCTTTGATCGTGACCTTGTGGTGGCCAACCAATCTGCATTCACCGTTACCCGGAGCGGCATCATTTCTTGGGTCTCCCCCGTAAGGCCAGGGCGGATCTACCAGGCGGTAGTGGTCAAGAGTGGGCACCTTTACGTAAGCTTCAACTCGAGCGCAGGCGGCGGTATTGAAGAATTCGACCCAAACAGTGGGGCCTCAATGGGTGATCTCATTTCGACCGGTCGGGGCATCTGGGACGCCCAAGGATTTGGCTGGGGACCAGATGGCACGCTCTATGTGACCAGCTCAAACAACCAGAAAATCCTTCGGTTCAATTCCGGAGGACAGTCCCTCGGTTCGTTCACAACTGCGGGGCAACCTCTGGGGCTCAGATTCAACTCAAATGGCGAGCTACTTAGCACAATCTGGGCGACTCGGCAGGTCGCTCGAATTGCTGTCCCAGGTTTCAACCAACTGGGGGGCCTCTTCCCCGATACGGCAAACCTCGATCAGCCATGGTTTATCGAACTCGTAAATCCCAGTATCGAGTGTCAGTTGATCTTTGGGGGTCGCACCAATCCCTCGCCTCCATCCACGCCGGTCGTGGTTGAAATCGGTTGGCCAGGAACCGGAATCACGATTCAAAGCCGAACCGCTACCGTTCAGTCCAGCGGCAAAATCAGCATTCTGGCGCCCTCATTCTTGAGCGAGTACGATCTCCGCATCAAATACGGCACATATTTGACCCAAACGCAACGGGTAGATACGCGAGATTCAAGCAGGTCAAAGGCAACCTTCAACTTGATCAACGGCGATTGCGACGGCTCGGACACCGTAGATGCCAGTGATTACCGCCTGATGGCTCCGGCCATGGGCACTTCATCCGGACAACCCGGCTGGGACGCCCGGGCGGACCTTACGGGTGATGGGGTTGTGAGTAGTGCCGACGTCATGGTCTTTTCTCAGAACTTTGCCAAGACCGGGCGTGGGCAATAAAGTAGAATGCGGGCGTGAAGTCCCGTCTGCTCCTCATCTTGTTCGTCCTGTGTGGCCTAGTGGTCATTGGATGCGCGCCGGCTGAGTCGGAAACTCCAAAGCCCAAGACCAAGGGTAAGCCAATCCCAGTCGAAGGGCGCCCAATGGGTAACCGCTCCATGCAAGCTCAATAAGCGTACGCAGTACAATGAGGGGGTGAACGTATTCAAGATCAGCCCCCTTGCGGCCCTTGCACTTCTTTCGATGCTAGGATGCAATTCCAGCACGCCTGAGCCCGGAAATCAGGCGAATACCGCCCAGAGCTCGGAAAGCGTTGAGGCCCCCCAGTCCGAACCGCCCAAGGAAGCACCACCTGCGTCTACCGGCGACGTTAGTGATCGAAAGCCAAAAGATGGTGAGGAGGTCGGCGTCCTTGATACTGGCTCAGGGCGCATCGTTGTAATGTTCTTCCCCGACAAGGCTCCAAAGATGGTAGCCCGCTTCAAGGAGTGTCTCACTAAGGGCATTTACACGGGGACTTACTTCCACCGAGTGATTCCTGGGTTTATGATCCAGGGCGGCGATCCCAACACAAAGAACAGTGATCGCGCCGATGACGGCCAAGGAGGTTACGGTTCTATGCTTCCGGCTGAGTTCAATGATGTGAAGCATGTGCGAGGAATTTTGTCCACCGCCCGCACTTCCGACCCGAATTCAGCCCAGAGTCAATTCTTCATCATGCATGGAACAAGCCCATCGCTCGATAACCAATATACGGTCTTCGGCAAGGTGGTCGAGGGACTGGATGTCGTTGACAAGATCGTCAACCAACCGCGAGACCCCAACGATAATCCCAAGGACCACAAAGCGGTAACCATTACGAAGGCAAGCCTCGAGAAATGGCCGGTGTCGAAATGATGATGCCCGAAGAGGGCGATGAAGTCGCCATCCTAGAAACCTCACAAGGCCGTATCGTCCTGCAATTCTTCCCGCACGTGGCACCCAACCACGTTGCACGTTTCAAAGAGTGTTGCAACGATGGCGTGTACTCCGGAACGTACTTCCACCGATTGATTCCTGGATTCATGATTCAGGGCGGTGACCCCAATACCAAGACCGGAGAGGGCCACCCGGGCACGGGCGGACACGGTGGATTTTTGAACGCCGAATTCAACGACATCAAGCATGTTCCGGGGATCTTGTCGGCCGCACGGACGAACAACCCCAACTCAGCACAGAGCCAATTCTTCCTGATGCACGGCACATCGCCCCATCTCGACCAGCAATACACCGTCTACGGACGAATCGTCGAAGGACTTGAAATCGTGGACAAGATCGTGAACCTGCCTAGGGACCATTCGGATCACCCCACAGACCAAGAGGCCGCGCGCATTACCAGTGCCACGATCGCCACTTGGCCTGTCTAAGACATCTCCAGAAATGAGAGGGGGGCTGCCTTGGCAGCCCCCCTTCACATCGTCAGCTTAGATGGACTTAGGCACCAGCAGCTTTTTGAGCCAATGCAGGGTCTAGCGGCACACCCGGCCCCATGGTGCTACTCAGCGTCATGGTCACGAGGTACTTACCCTTTGTGCTGGATGGCTTAGCCTTTACAATTGCGGAAACTGCGGCGGAGAAATTCTCTTTAAGTTGCTCCGGCGATAGGCTAACACGCCCGATTGGCATATTCACGACGCCACCCTTGTCAGCACGGTACTCGACACGGGTCGCGCCCTTGATCTCCTTTACGGCAGTCCCAATCGCATTTGTCACCGTGCCATTTCGCTTGTTGGGAGTCTTAGCGCCGAGTGCCTTACCAATCTTGCCAATCTGGGGAGCCATCTCTTCGGTTGCAAGCACGACGTCAAACTTGTTGAAGCCCTCTTGGATCTTCTTGATCAGGTCTTCATCGCCTACGTGATCCGCTCCCGCAGCCTCGGCTTCCTTAGCTTGGTCTCCCTTAGCAAGGACCGCAACAATCTTTGTCTTGCCCGTTCCGTGGGGCAGAGTTGTTGTTCCACGGACATTCTGATCACCCTTCTTCGGGTCGATACCAAGGCGCACGGAAAGGTCTACACCTTCGGCGAATTTGGCGGTCGCGTTCTTCTTAACAATCTCAAGGGCTTCGCCCAATTCGTATAGCTTGTCAGCTTCAATGTTAGTGGTGAGCTCAGTAAAACGCTTGGAGTGCTGGTTCTTCTTCTTATCTTTCTTTGGCACTGTGTCCTCCGTGGTATGCGGCCTTGCGGCCTCCCACAAGGGCGCATTGTACCTCTCAAACAGGTGAACTTGGTAGACTGAACCCAACAGACATGAACAGTTTTGGCGCGAAATCCACCCTTCCCGTTGGCGACAGATCCTTTAGCTTTTTCGATATCACGAGGGTAGCCGACAAGGAGCAACTTGACCGCCTTCCCGTTTCCCTTCGAGTCTTGCTTGAGAACCTCATCCGCACCGAGGACGGCGTCAACATCACCAAAGATGACGCTTTGGCCATCGTCAATTGGGATCCAAAATCGGTTCCGTCAAAAGAAATCAGCTTCACCCCGGCACGAGTGCTTCTTCAAGACTTCACCGGCGTTCCATGCGTGGTTGATCTTGCCGCAATGCGCGACGCGATGGCTAAATTCGGCGGTGACCCGAACAAAATCAATCCCCTTCAGCCAGTCGAACTCGTGATCGACCACAGCGTCCAAGTTGACGCATACGGTAGCGAAGCCGCCCTGCAAATCAATCGCGACCTCGAGTTCGACAGGAACCGTGAGCGATATGAGTTCCTTCGATGGGGGCAACAAGCCTTTAAGAACTTCAAGGTTGTTCCTCCCAACACCGGCATTGTTCACCAAGTGAACCTAGAGTATCTCGCACGGGTTGTGATGGAGCAAAACGGCGTCGCCTACTTCGATACTCTCGTCGGAACCGACAGCCATACCACCATGATTAACGGGCTTGGGGTGCTCGGCTGGGGCGTCGGCGGCATCGAAGCAGAAGCCGCCATGCTCGGCCAGCCGGTCAGCATGCTCATTCCGCAGGTTGTCGGATTCAAGCTCACGGGCTCCCTGCCCGAAGGCACAACCGCCACCGATCTCGTACTGGTCGCCACCGAAATGCTCCGCCAACATGGCGTGGTCGGCAAGTTCGTTGAATTCTTCGGCGACGGAATCAGTTCCTTGCCCTTGGCCGATCGTGCCACCCTCGCCAACATGGCTCCTGAGTACGGCGCTACGATGGGCTTTTTCCCGGTTGATGCCGAAACTCTGCGGTACCTACGTGCCAGCGGGCGCAGTGAGGAGCAACTTGCTCTCGTAGAGGCGTATTTCCGCGCCCAGGGCATGTTCCATGCCCCCGGTGCTCCTGAAGCTGAATACACCAGCATTCTCAGCCTGGATCTTGGTTCGGTGGTCCCCAGCGTTGCCGGCCCAAAACGCCCGCAAGACCGCTCGCCTCTCCCAAATGCTCGTGACAGCTACCACGCCGCATTTCCCCAACTCCCCGACCGCAACGGCAAGTCAGATACCTTATCAAATGGCAGCATTGTCATTGCGGCGATCACCAGCTGCACCAACACGAGTAATCCTACCGTCATGGTGGCCGCTGGCCTCGTGGCACGAAAAGCTCACGCTCTCGGCCTGAGGCCGAAGCCCTGGGTCAAGACCAGCTTGGCACCCGGCTCTCGCGTGGTCACGGAGTACCTTTCCGAAAGCGGTCTCCTCAAGGACCTTGATGCCATTGGGTTTAACGTTGTCGGTTACGGATGCACGACCTGTATCGGCAATAGCGGCCCCCTTCCCGAGGAAGTCAGCAAGGAAGTGGTGGCTAATGACCTCAATGTGGTCAGCGTCTTGAGTGGAAATCGTAACTTTGAGGGCCGCGTTAATGCCGAAGTCAAGGCCAACTATCTCATGTCACCTCCCCTCGTCGTCGCGTACTCGTTCGCCGGGAGTATTGAGGTTGACCTCACGTCCGACCCCCTCGGCACTTCCAAGGATGGCAATCCGGTCTACCTGAAAGATATCTGGCCGACCCAAGCCGAGGTCGCCGATATTGTCAACGAGCACATCCACCAGACGATGTTCCGAAAAATGTACGCGGGAGTGTTCGACGGCGATGCAAAGTGGCAAGCCATTCAAGTTTCTGCCGGCGACCGCTACGATTGGAACCCCGACTCGACTTATGTGAAGAAAGCACCCTATTTTGACGACATGCCCCTTGAAGCACCGGCTGAAGTCAAGGAACTTGCCGGACTTCGCTGCATCGCTCTTCTCGGCGATTCGATCACAACCGACCACATTTCGCCTGCAGGGAGCATCAAGACGCACGGACCAGCCGGGGAATATCTGAGCGCGCGAGGAGTGCCTGTTCACCTCTTCAACAGCTACGGCAGTCGGCGCGGTAACCATGAGGTCATGGTCCGAGGCACTTTCGCCAACATCCGGTTGCGCAACCAAATCGCACCTGGCACGGAAGGTGGCTGGACGACTTACTGGCCGACGAACGAAGTCATGGCAATCTCGGATGCTGCCGAAAAGTACTCAGCGGCCGGCATTGGGGTCTGCGTGATCGGTGGCAAGGAATATGGTTCGGGATCAAGCCGTGACTGGGCGGCCAAGGGGCCGAATCTACTCGGCGTCAAGTTCGTCCTCGCCGAGAGCTTCGAGCGCATCCACCGCTCCAACCTCATCGGCATGGGCGTACTGCCCCTGCAGTTCCTGCCTGAGGAGAATGCGGCGAGCCTCGGTCTCACTGGCGAGGAAACCTTCGAAGTTGTGGGCCTGCGCGAGGCGATCTCGAACAAGTTTGCCCACGGTCGCCACCTTACAGTTCGGGCGGGTGAAAAGGAATTCAGTGCTACGGTGCGTATCGACACGCCGAAGGAAATTGACTACTATCGCCACGGCGGAATCTTGCAGTACGTATTGCGGCAGCTGCTCGCGTAACCAGAAGCCCTGCTCTGAGCAGGGCTTCATAAGAGCTAGGCGACCTCAAGCTTAGTCATCCATGCGGCCGAAGTTGCTTATCACGATATCAATGTCCGCCGCGTCAACCTCACCCGAAACATCAACGTCAGCATCAGCATTGCCGGACCCGGGGAAGGATTGGCCAAAGGAGGCGATGACTTCATCAATATCCGCCGCGTCCACTTCGCCACTCTTATCAACGTCGCCATTAAACAGCACGGTGCTTACGCCGGACTGATCGGCGCCACTAAGAGTCAAGCTACGATTGCGCTTCAGGAATGAGCTGCCATTGAAACTAAGGGTCGCCGAGCCGCTAAGCCCGTGTGGAACGCGGATTGAGTACGTTGCTTCTGGATTGCTTGCAACGAACGTATGCGCGGCCACCAATGTGCCGCCCTGCCGCACTTCGGCACGAATACGACGCGTGACTCCTGGCCCGAACGAACCCGTATCCGAAAGTCCGATCACTCCCGAAATCACCTGAGAAGCCGGCGCGGGGATGTACTCCACGTCGTCGATCATAAGTTCGCTGCCATTAGGGCCATCAGGGCCGGAGTTCGTGACATCGTAGTGAAACGCGAATCGGCCAACAGCGGGCGCGCCAAGCCCAGAGACCACTGCCGTGTATTGCGTGTAGGCTTCCGGGAAGCCGTTGGCCACCAAAGTGGGATTGATCGTGAGGAGCGGAGTTCCAAACGACGAAACCAAGGTCGACGAGCCCGCACTGCTTAGCTTGACGTGTAGCCGATCAGGGAAGAAGCCGCTAGTCGCCTTCACCCAGAAGCGGATCTTATCGCCGTTAACGATTGATCTAACAGGCGACATGATCCAGTTATTGGCCGTGTTGTTACCACCAACGCAGTTAAAAGCAGTAGCAATCCCGCCGACACCAGTGCGAGGCGAAACGGCTCGACTCCAACCGTTGGTCCCCTGTGGCACACTAGCGTTCAATGCATGCCATGTTCCCGAGGGAAAGACAATGGGATTGCCGCCCGCCGAATTACCAAACGTCACAACCGATCCATCAATGAAGCCAGGCGTGGTCGAAGAGTCAAAGCTCTCGGTCATGCCCGCGCGGGTGAACTCGACGTCATCGATGAAAATGTAGTCTGATTGAGAGCCTGCCGGGCCCCCATTATCAACATGATGGCGGAAGGCCAAGGTTCGCACCTGCGTGTTACCCGTGAACGTATAAGAAAACTGCGTATAAACAGCGGGATAGTCGGTCGCGGTTAGGCCGGGATTTACCGTAAGCACGGGGGTAAAGGAACTCGGAACGTTTGTGATTCCCGTTGCCTGCATAACTGAAACGCGGTCGGGAAAGTTAGTCGGATTTAAGCTCACTTTGGTCCAGAATGAAATCGTGTCGCCGGAACCGATAATCCGTGGTGGCATAAACATCCAATTTGAGATTGGGTTCGCGCCCGCTGCGCTATCGTAGGTGGAAACGAGAACGACATCACCCGACCTTGCCCTTGGATCGCCGAACCAACCTGCAACGCCGATTGGGGTGCTTAAATTGTGAGCTCGCCATGTTTCTGGGCCAAAGGCAATGTTCTCACCTCCGGAAAGGTTCCCCCAGTTAGGCCTAGTCGTAAAATCCGCCGGCCCCGCCTCGAAGCCTTCATAGAAACTCTGAGCGGCCCCCATGGCCGCGAGGGACACCATCGTCGAGAGCAAAGCAACTTTTCGCATACCCAATTACTATACAGGCAATTTAGCAATCTTGGGAACAGAATGCTTGAGCCGCGTGGCGGATTTAAGTCCACCCTGCGAAGGACGGGTAGAATGCACTTTCCTTGCGGGTGTAGCTTAGTGGTAAAGCTCCAGCCTTCCAAGCTGGCCACGCGGGTTCGATTCCCGCCACCCGCTCCAAGCCACTTTCTGACATTAGACAAGTCGTTAAATCAGAAACACTGATGATTTCTGACATACCGCTCCATTTTCGGAGAGTTTCTGACATAATCTACCGTGGGCATGGACATCGCGGAGTTTCGAGCAGGACACTACGAACCTCAATTTGAGTACGAGAGTTTCGTACCTGAGTTCATTCACCATGACTGGATACTCGCCGACGGAGAAGTTTTGGAACTGCTCGGACAGGCGGATCGAGCCATTGGCGAACTTAACGCCTTTGCGAGCCTCGCACCCGACATCGCTTTCTTCATACGAATGTACGTAGCTAAGGAGGCTACTCAATCGAGCCGCATCGAAGGAACGCAGACTAATATCGAAGACGCCTTTAAGTCAGCAGCCGACCTAGATCCCGAACAACGAGACGACTGGGCAGAAGTACGCAACTACATCAAGGCAATCAATTTCGCCATCGAAAGACTTGAAACCCTTCCTCTAAGTAACCGCCTACTTCGAGAAACGCACGCACTCTTACTGGAAGGTGTTCGCGGAGAGCACAAGATGCCCGGTGAATTCAGACAGAGTCAAAACTGGATTGGCGTGAGCTTGAAGAACGCAGCCTTCGTACCACCCCACCACGAACGCGTGCCCGAGCTCATGAGCGACCTTGAACTATTCCTTCACGATGCGCGTGTTGGAGTGCCCCCGCTAATCAAGATTGCCGTTGCCCACTACCAATTTGAGACCATCCACCCATTTCTGGATGGCAATGGGCGCCTTGGGCGCCTCATGATTTCGCTCTACCTAGCCTCGCATGGACTTCTCAATCGACCGGCTCTGTATCTATCCGACTACTTTGAACGCAACAAAACAGCATATATAGACCACTTAATGGCAGTTCGCGAAGGGGACCACTTGCGAGCATGGCTTGTCTTCTTCTTGTTTGGAGTTTCGGAGACGGCTCGGCAGTCCGTAGAGGTATTCCGTGGCATTCTTGCGCTAAAAGAGCGGATTGAGAGGGAGGTATTACCTCGCTTTAGTTCTCGACGACAGGCGTCAGCCCAGCTTCTAATGCGCCATCTCTATCAGCAACCCATTGTAAACATCGAGCAAGTCTCTGACCTTTTGGGTACGAGCACGAATACCGCTTCTGATCTGATTCGCGACTTCGTTTCTTACGGTGTTTTGAACGATATCACCGGGCGACAGAGGGGACGTTTGTTCGCCTTTCGTGAGTATTTTGACCTTTTTAGCCGATAGGTACACTTGAACCTATGCGAGACGAACTGAACCAGAAGAGAGTTGATCGTCTGCTTGGTTCGCTAAAGGACGGCGTTCTGTTGGGCGATGGTGCAAACGGTACAATGCTCGCGAACTATGGCTTCGAGCGCCAACCCTACGATCTCGCCAACCTGCTCGCGCCAACGTTGGTACAGTCTGTTCACGAAGAGTACTTCGACGCCGGCGCAGACTTTGTTGAAACCAACACATTCAGCGCGAACGCCGTCAAGATTGGCGGGCTCAACTTCGATATTGCCGAGCTCAATCGAGAGGGCGCACGTTTGGCTCGCGCAGCGGCGGGCGACAATCGCTTAGTTTTGGGTGCAATCGGGCCATGTGGAAAGCCGTTGGAGCCAATTGGGAGCCTCAAGAGCGACGAGGCATTCGCAGCCTTTGCCGAGCAAGCGCGAGCTCTAGATGAAGGCGGTGTGGACGGCTTCATGCTCGAAACCTTCATTGATATCGAGGAAATGCGTATCGCCGCTGAGGCGGTGGCCAGCGTTAGCGATCTGCCGATCATCATCAGCAAGGCGTTTATCGAAGACGGCGACGCCCTCGCCGAGGGATTACCTGGGCGCATGGCGCTCGACATGGGAATGAAGGGCGTGGTCGCGGTCGGGGCCAATTGCGTGGTTGGGCCGCAGCGAATGATCGACATCGTCCGCCAACTTAGCGAAGCTTCTTCACTGCCAATTCTCGCGATGCCAACTCCGGGCCTTCCACAACTCGTGAAAGGGCAGGTGGTTTACGACATCGCACCGGACTATTTCGCGAAGGCTTCGGTTAGGTTGATTGAAGAGGGTGCGCGGATCATCGGCGGCTGCTGTGGCACGACCCCCGAGCACACGCGCAAGATGCGAGAGGCGCTGGACAAGGGCGACATCAAGCCCAAGTCCCCGAGCGCAACTACCCGGCAGCAGGTCGAACGGAAGCCGATTGAGGAAAGTGAACCAACCGAGCTCAGCGAGAAACTCAAGAAGGGCAAGTTCATTATCACGGTTGAGCTTGACCTCCCCCGGGGCCTCGGAGTCGAGAAAGTCCTAAAGTCAGCCCGGCAACTCAAGATCAAGGGTGCGGATCTCGTCGATATTTCCGACGGGGCTAGGGCGCGTTTGCGCATGAACCCTCTCAGCGTCTGCACTCTGATACAAGAGCAGGTCGGCATCGAGACCATGATGCACTTTGCCTGCCGTGACCGCAATCTCCTCGCCGTGCAGGCTGACCTCTTGGGGGCACACGCTCTTGGAGTGCGGAACATCTTGGCCATCACCGGCGACCCGGCGAACATCGGCGACTACCCTAGCGCGACCAGCGTTTACGATGTAGATGCGATCGGCCTTGTTCGGATTCTCAGCCGGTTCAACGAGGGGATTGATCTTGCGGGATACAGCGTTGGAGTGAAGTGCGCCTTTTCCATTGCCATTGCCTTCAATCCCTTAGCTGCCGATATGGACCTTGAAATGGACCGGCTCGCCCGAAAGATAGATGCTGGTGCCCACTTGGTGTACACGCAACCTCTGTTCGAAGAAGAGCATATCGACCGTGCATTGACCGCATTGCGAAACAGCAATCTTCCCCTCTTTGTTGGTGTACTTCCCTTGAAGCACACGCGCCACGCCGAGTTTATGCACAATGAAGTACCCGGGATCGAAGTACCCAATTGGTTGCGAGAACAACTCGCCAACGCACCCACCGAAGACGATGGGTTACGAATCGGAGTCGAGGCCGCCCAGGGCTTGGCGAAAATTGCTAAGGAACGCGCGCGAGGTTTGTATTTGATGCCGCCATTCGGCTCAGCCGCCATCGCGGAACAAGTCATCGAAGCGACCCAATGAACTGGCGGCATCTCCTCCTTGGCCTCGCCGGAGCTTCGGCCGGTGCGCTCGTCTACGGTGCCGTTGTAGAATCCAACCGGCTCGTTGTCAAGCGAACGACGCTGCTGTTGCCCGAATGGCCAGCAAGGCTAAACGGGTTTCGGCTCGCCCTCCTTGGTGATCTGCACATTCGCGACCGCTACTCGTTTGAACTTGCCAAACGTGCGGTAGCCGCCACCTTGGACGAAGAACCCGATATGGTTGCCCTCGTGGGCGACTTTGTAGCGCGGTGGAAGCCTCAAGTTATCCTAAGACTTGGTGAGGTCCTCGAACCGCTCTTGTTGATGAACGGAGCCGTCGTTGCGTGTGTTGGGAATCATGAGTACTTCGGCGGCACACCAGACCCATTGGCGGCAATCTGCAAAGAACTTAATATCAAGTTACTTCGCAATGAGAACTGGGTTCACCTCGGAATACAGTGGGTAGGTATTGACTCCGCAAATGCGGGCATGGCCGACGTCGAAGCGGCATTCACAACACCGCACGGCACAACCCATTCACCAACCATTGTCCTTTGGCATGAACCAGATGTCGTCGCAAGACTTGGCGGCCGAGGGGCCCTCATGCTTGCCGGCCATAGTCACGGAGGTCAGTTTCTGACTCCATGGGGTCAACCCTTCATCGGGTCACGCAATGGTCGCCGATACCGAAAAGGTTTCTTCCCAGAAACGCCGACGCCGCTGTTTGTTACAAGTGGTGTTGGCACGACTGGCCCGCCATCACGCCTCTTCTGTCCGCCTGAAGTCGTGATTCTCACCCTAGAAAGTACAATAACCTAACCACGCCCCAGTAGCTCAGTGGATAGAGCAGCAGCCTTCTAAGCTGTTTGTCGGAGGTTCGAGTCCTCTCTGGGGCGCCACGGTATCCTAGCTTTGTGGCTCATCCACCGGACGATATTGATATCTACGCCCGCGCTGTCCGAGCACGGTGGAAGTGGATGGTTGCTCTGGGCCTTCTGGGCGGAATCCTCGGCCTCGCCTACACGAGTCTAGTCCCGCCCTTATACATAGCAAAGGCAAGTCTATTAGTCCCAACAATTGAATCCAAAGCTAACCCGATCGGTGCTTTCAGCCCAATCAACATGTTGCGGGGCATCGTGTCGAGCATCGAACTGCAGAATCGAGTCGCCAAGGACCTTGGTGTGCCAAGAAGGACAGTCGAAGCCATGCTGGACTCAAAAGCCGAACTGAACCGGAACCAACTTGAGATCAGCGCCACCGACCGCTCCAGCACCACGGCGCTTCAGGTCGTGGCATCCGCCTCGAAGCACCTGCGTAGTATTGCGAGCCAAGCTGGGCTGGGGACGGCAGGACGGCAGGCGGCGATTCTCAAACGCGCTATTGACGAACGCGAACAGGAGCTGACGATCGCCACTGATCGATTGACCGAGGCTCAGCGAAAAGCTAACATAGGCGTAGACCCGACCAACCCAGCCTCCGCCCTCTACTATAGAACCCAGTTGATGGATACCGAAACCCGACTCGGCGCGGTGAATCGAGAGCTTGCCGTTCGCCGTAAACAAGCGCAAGAGGCTCACCAGAATCCGGAGTTACCCAGTAGCCTGACTGGCAACTTGCCCGAGCGAGAAGCCCTCTTGGCCGCCGAGTTTTCGTATGAAACGGCCCGAAGGCAACTTGGCGATTCAAACCCAGAGCTTGTTCGGCGCAAGGAGGAACTTGAGTCGGCACGCCGAGCCTTTGAACTAGAGGTTGCGCAGCGATTTCGGGCTGCCGCTCAGGGACTGGACTCGGAGGTCGCTGGGCTTGAGGCTCGCAAAGCGATGCTCAACACGCAACGTGACTTTTGGAAAGGACTCACTCAGCACGCACCAGCAAAGGCCCTAGAACTCATGAAACTAAATTTCGAAGTTGAAGCGATTCAGGCTGTGCTTAGTGGCTTGCGTCAATCTTTCGATGAAGCCACCCTGAACTCCGGCGTTGAATCGGTCAACTGGACGATCCTCAGCGAGCCTCGGGCTGAACCTGAGCCGATAAACAAAAATTATGGAATGAACACCTTCTTGGGAATCATGGTCGGCCTCTTCCTAGGGGGCGCGGTATCTATTGTCAAGCACGGCGCATAGCTACCTTGCCGCCACAGCCTCAATGATCTTAATCCAATCGCCGAAGACCTGATCGGGATGAAAGTTGTGCTCAAACAAGGCGCGAGCCCTTCCTTGCATAGCCTTCAGCTCCTGTTCATCGCTCAACATTTCAGAGATTGCTGCTGCCAAGGTCGCTGGCTCAGTATTCCGATAGGTCCTCCCCGCCCCCTCATCCATAAGCATCTCGACAAGCGGCCCGCGTTGCAACGAGGTTACGATTGGCAGCGAGTGCGCCAAATACTCGACCGGCTTATTGGTGATGCCTCGCTCGAAGTTGGCACGGTCTCGATAGGGCACGATCCCAATGGTTGCGATCTCCAAAAGACGCTGTATCTCCGGCGTCTTTAACCATCCGGTGAAATGCACATTTCGTATTCCTTCCGCCCACTTTAGGGCAAATCCAAGGCCATCTCCACCGCCGGCAAACACAAATTCTACATTTGGTAACGCGGCCACTGCGTGCATGATCGGCCCGACTTCGATCGTCTGCCCAATCATGCCCGTGTAGGCCACGATCTGCTTGCCTTCAAACTCCTTCCAATAGGCAACAGCCCGTGCTCGATCACTCTCCGAGACCAGCGGTGGATCGTAACTCATGTATAGCGAGCGGTCAAACGCCCCCTTCTTTCGACCGGCGTAAGCTAGCCCCCAGTCCACAACCTCCGGACCATTGGCAGTGATCCCAATCGCGCCGCCAAGTGCCCGAGCCGCCTGCTTCCTCGCCCAGTAGCAAAGCATGTGAACAATCCCACGAGTCGGAGCGGGAGCATTGTCCCAATATAGGTCCGGATACTGGTCGCGAATATCAATGAGCAGCGGCACATTATGCTCGCGCGCATATTCAGCCGCCGCTTCGCACAGCTCAATCGTCGGGTAGCTCGCCACGATAATGTCGGGCTTCTCACTAGCTTCAGCCAATTCTCGCCATTGCTTGGCTACAAACAGATGGTCTCGAAGGCGAGCCATCGAAACATGTCTTCGATAGCCCAGCGCCGGAATCGCCCGAATTCTTAAACCAGGCCCAAGCTCAGTCACGCCAGGCTCGCGCTGGCGCATTTCCTTGCGCGTGTGGCTGAAATTCGAGCACAACCACTCCACGTCGTGCCCCTTCGCTACTAACCTCTGCGCAAGCATCCCCGTTCGCCAGGGCCGGGCGGTCGGGTCATCTAGCGGATTGGGCTCCCATGTTTGAAGCAACCAGATATTTAACCCGGACATAGCTGTAGAGTACCGAATGCGCTGCGATTTGCCGACAATCTCCTTATGCCGCGCCGTGCGTACTTTCGAACCAAACGCATGGCCGATTGTTTCATCAGCAGTGGCATATTGATTCTCACCTTGCCCGTGCTTCTCATCGCTGGAGCGCTGGTGAAGCTGACTTCCAAAGGGCCCTCACTGTACCGAGCGAGGCGCGTCGGGCAGAACGGACGCATCTTCGCCATGCTCAAGTTTCGCACGATGACGATCGGTGCCGATCGCGTAGGTCCCGCCATCACCGCCGCAGGAGACCCTCGTATCACTCCTCTTGGGAAGATCCTACGCAAGACCAAAATTGATGAGCTACCCCAATTCTGGAACGTCCTGATCGGCGATATGAGCATCGTTGGGCCAAGGCCGAATGATCCAAGAATCGTGGCGGATTACACGGCCGAGGAGCGCGAGGTCCTAAATGTGCCGCAGGGCATCACCGACTTTGCCAGCCTCTGGTTTCGATCACAAGAAAACCTCCATGAGGGTACTGCAGATGTCATGCACGACTATCGAGTCCGGGTTGCTCCAATTAAGATGCGCCTGGGAGTCTATTACGCCCAGCATGGCTCCTTAATCATTGACGCAAGAATTTTCGTCGCAACTTTCCTCGCCGTCTTCTTCAAGAAGGACCCGCTCTGGGCATTCCCAGGAGAAGCGCTGACTGGTCCTGAGAGTCTCCCTTTGGCCGCCTAGCCAGCAAACTTGTAGCCCACCCCACGAACAGTTAGGAGGCGCTTGGGATTGCTTGGATCTGCCTCTAGGCGTGACCGCAGCCATCGCACATGGACATCCACTGTCCTCGAGGTCACGAAAGCATCCTGACCCCACACGCGATCTAGCAACTGATCCCGCGTGAACACCTTGCCCGAGTTTCGCACCATGAAGTAGAGAAGGGCAAACTCTTTGGGTGCCATTTCAATTTCCTCTACTCCCATGGTCACCATATGGGTACGAGGATCCACCCGCAGATCCCCACTTTCGGCGATTTCCAATGGTGTTTCACCCCTTACTCGCCTTAAGACTGCCTTGACCCGGGCGGCCAACTCCCTCAGATTGAAAGGCTTGACCACGTAATCATCCGCCCCCAGTTCCAACCCAAGGAGCCGATCTGACTCTGAACCGCGGGCTGACAAGAAAATGATTGGTGTATGGGATTCTTTGCGGATAACCCGGCACAAGTCAAAACCCGACCGATTTGGGAGCATAACATCCAAGACAATCAGGTCTGGTCGGACTTGCTTATAGAGCCGCATTCCTTCTTCGGCTGACGCTGCCGCAAAGACAGAAAACCCTTCCTTCCGAAGCTTTTGCCCTATCGTTTCAAGAATAGTTGCCTCGTCGTCAACCAGAAGGATCTTCATGTCATGTCGCGATAATCTCGACGTTAGCTCTCGGTACCGTAACTTCCTCGCCGCTTTCCAGCTTTGCTCGAAGGACGCGGACCTCCGTGCCTGACTCCAGTACGACCAGTTGCGACGGCAACTCAGTAACCGCACCAAGAGCACCGAAGTAGGGTTCTCGAATGATGCGAATTGGGGTTCCCGCCTTCAGTTCCAGCGCTCCGCTCACCTCATGCGCCTCGCCCGCACCGAGGTCCAGCGGTACGATGATCTCAGGCCGGATAACACCCGCCCGAATCTGCGTTGCACCATTCATGCTCGCCTTTTTGCCCTGAAGGGTCTGAAGGAGCTTGAATGTTCGCTCCGCCATGTTCAAGCGTCCGAACCCTTCGGTCACCATAATTGTAACGGGGAGAGCTTCCTGCCCGGTAATTGCGACCCCAATATCGTAACCGAGGACTTCAATCAGATCGCTATCCAGCACCCCGCCCGCAATCAGTCCGACAACCCCTACCTCCTCAGCCCGACGTATAGCATCTAAGGTGACTTGCGAACCACCAACAAGAATCTTGCCCGTATCAGTGTCAAGAATGTCGCTAGCCGCAAGGGGCTGGGAATGATCCTTCACGGCAACCCGGATTTCGCCTTCTTGTTCGCCACCAATGCCGAAAATGCCTTGCACCATCGCGCCGCGTGTCTCAATGACGGCCCCTTCTTCCGGCATGATCTCCGCTACCTTGCCCGAAATGTAGGCAGTCAGATCCACCGGGATCGGCTCTTGCCTGAGCAATACGTGTCCGCTGACATCGGAAATGGCTTCGACCGTTCCCGAGTAGTCGCTTTTGACCGTGGTCTTAAACAGGCCAAAGAAACCCTTGGACTCCGCCACCATCTCCCCTTTGTCAATATGGTCGCCCACCTTGTACATAAACAGTGCTCTGGCTTCCTTCGGCTCCAGTCCCAGCTTTTCTCCCAGCTTGATGGTCTGCAAAATGCCGGGCAGTGAAGCTGATGCAACGACGTCTCGTGGGCCAACAGCATCGCCAACTTGTACTTTCACTTGGCCCTTGATCGGCAAACGGCGAGGGCGACGGACGGTCGTGTTACCGCTAACGGTGAGTCCTGGTGTATATGCGCTACCCAATGGTCTGGTCTCCTGCGTTACCCGAAGGCAACGTGAAGCAGAGTTTAGCATCAGATCGGGGTATCAGCGCAGTAGGTCACACCAGTTTCTCGGCGATCCGCATTTAGGAGCGCGGTTGCCAACTCTTCCAGTAATCGGGATCTTCGATCGCCAGCGCTGCCTTGGTCATATAAAGGGGGCGATGGGTATCGAGCATCACAGCGAGTTCTTCCGTCTTGGTGTGACCAAGAGAAGCTTCCACCGCGCCCGGCTGGGGACCATGCGGAATCCCCAATGGGTGCATGGTTATTGAACCCTCCTGGATTCCCTTTCTCGAGCCAAACTTGTCGTTGCAGTAATACAAGACCTCGTCGCTGTCCACGTTCGAGTGGTTATAAGGAATCGGGACCGCTTCAGGGTGGAAGTCTAGAACGCGGGGACAGAACGAACAAACCACGAATCCTGGTGCCTGGAAGGTCTGGTGAATTGGCGGCGGCATGTGTAGCTTGCCTGTAATCGGGCTGAAGTCATGGATACTGAATGCGTACGGATACACATAGCCATCCCAGCCAACAATGTCGAATGGATGGTAGCCATAGATGTACTTTGTTAGCCTCTGTCGAGCCTTGACCACCACGTTGAAGGTCCCCTTAACATCCTGTGTTGGTAGTGAACTCGGAGGACGAAAATCCCGCTCGTGGTAGGGGGCATGCTCCTGAAGTTGGCCAAGGTCATTGCGATACCTACGGGGAATCGTCACTTCTCCGTGACTTTCGAAAACGAGGCATCGAACGGGAAGTTTGTCGAATTTGATCTTCCAAATCGTTCCACGAGGGATGACCAAATAGTCTCCGGGCCGGAATGGGACTTCCCCAAACATCGTTTCAAGAACTCCGCTGCCGTCGTGAATAAAGTGTATCTCATCAGCCTCGGCGTTCTTAAAGAAGTCCACCATTTGCTCAGCGATCCAGGCGTTGTTCCAAATAACATCGGCGTTGCCCATGAGCGGAACTCGTCCGCTAATCGCGTCACCCCTCGGTTGCATCCGACCTGTAACGAAATGGCGATGTCGCAGGGCTTCATCGGTTAGGAACTCGGGAGCAATTTGTCCCATGTCCTCCCAACCCATCACCTCGGTCGGCAGGTTGATGTGATACATCAGTGCCATAGGACCACTGAAGCCGTGAGTACTAAATAGCTGCTCAGCATATAGGCTCCCGTCGGGCTTGCGAAACTGGATATGCCGTTGCGCGGGCATTTCGCCGAGTCGGTGGTAGCGAGGCATGTCTCTATTTTACGCCAAGCCATTCATGGGCATTCGTCGCAGGCCACGTAGTCAAGTTTTTTCATTGCGGTGCGAAGAAAACCCAAATTCACCCTGAAGAAATCGGTGTAACCTACCGATAACAGAAATGGACGTGTGCGTCCAAGATACTAGCAAACCACCGGCGACGGTGGGACGCAAAGCCACGGAGCCCTTGAGGCTAGCCGGGTTACCTAATGGAAGGCGGCGTCGCACAAAGAGGCGACACATGCAAATCAGTAAAACCGAACTTGAAAAGGTCCTTGGATCCATCCGGGAGCGCGAGACCGTCGACGAATCTGCCCCGAGCCCCCTCCCCACCGACGGCCCAATGATCAAGGCTCTCATCGCCGAGGTCATAGCCATGCCCGACCGTGAGGACCGCGTCGCTGAAATCCGCGCACAAATGGAAGCCGGAACCTGGAATCCAACTTCGGAGGAAATCGCCGACGCGATGTTCCGAAGAGCGATTGCGGACAGGGTTCGCTAGCTATTAGCTAGCAGTTCGCTATAATGTCCCTTGCTATGAAGTTGGCTGGGAAGATTGATGCCTCGGGCAAGAAGTTCGCCATCGTCGTAGGGCGGTGGAACGAACTCGTCACCAAACAACTCCTTGAGGGCGCCTTGGAATCCCTTGAGAGCGCCGGTGCTTCCGATATTCACGTGGTCAGCGTTCCCGGGAGTTGGGAAATACCGCTCGCTTGCCGCGCATTGATAGACCGGGGCATAGATGGCATCGTCGCCCTCGGTTGCATTCTTCAGGGCCAAACCGCTCATGCCAAGCTGCTCGCGGCCGATGTGGCCGGTGCGCTCATGAATCTCCAACTTGAGTCCCGTATCCCGATTGCTTGGGGCATTTTGACGCCTGACGACCAAGACCAAGCCCTTGATCGCGCAGGGATGAAGATGGGCAACAAGGGCCGTGAGGCCGCCATGAGCGCGGTCGAGATGGTGTCCCTCCTCAGCTGCGTGCGAGGGGAGGGGGCCAGAGGGAGGGACCGGAGTCCCGCGTCTCCTGACCACAGGGTCCTCAATGCCCACGGCACGATCAACAAAGCTGCAACCGCGCGTAAAATGTTCGCCGCGGGTATGAGCAAAGCCGAGATCGCCAAGGCCCTTGGCGTTCGGTATCAGCATGTCTACAACGTGCTCAAGTCCAAGCCTTCTAAATGAGTTGGGGAATCGCCATTGTTGCCGGCGGGGTTTGCCCCGATAAGCTTGCCGTCCGCCTTGGGACCCCCCGAAAGGCTCTCGCCAAGTTCGGAGATCACACTTCGCTTGAGATCGTCCTTGAGGCCGCGCACCAAGCCGCTATCGGGCCGATTGTAACCGTTGGCGGCGAAGACCTTCGTGGCTACATTCGCTACGGTGGCATGATTGACGAAACCACCTCGGCTGTAGACAACGCGATTGCCGCTAGCGCCATGCTCAATACCGAGCGACTCGTGATTCTTCCCGCCGATATGCCGTTCATCACGGGCGAGGCTATTCGCTCTTTTGCCCAGAGGCTAGACGGCCGAATCACCGAGTCGCGCTGGTACGCCGGTGGCCTATGCCGCCTCAAGACCTTTCGCGAGGCTTACCCAAGCTGGGAAACGTCGCCAATCTTCCTGCGCGATGGCCGTGTGCTCTCCGGCGGCTTCTTTGCCGCAACCCCGGAGGGCCTCACCTTCGGCCGCGACCTCTTTAACGCCATCCGCCACTCACGTAAGAGCCAATTTGCAATGATGCGCAAGTTTGGGTTTGGAGCATTAGCTCGCTATTTCGCCCGTATGATGTCCGTCGCGGAGGCCGAACGTCGTCTGGGTCACGTGTTACAGGGTCAAGTGATTATTGACCTCGAAGCCGACCCCGTGAGCATCGTGGATTTTGACAGTGTCGACGAGTACGATGAAGCCGTAAGGCTCTATAAGGATGTAACCTGAGCCGATCCAAGTACAAGGTCATGGTGGCCGGACAAGGGGCGCTCAAGGATGCTAGGCGGAAAGATCAACTATCGAACCTTTAGCAAGTTCAAAGTGCGTTAAGCACTGTTTGCTAGAGAGAAGCTGCTTGTTGATGTGCTTCTTCAAAAAGCTTTCCAACGAGTTCCGATAGGTAGTACTTGCCTTTCTGTTTCGCCGCGTCGTACCAAGGATTCATCAGGACTGACCGTAGAAGAAACACGCCCTGCTGTTCAAACTCTTCTGGACTTACACCCAGGCGTCCCAAGAAGGGGGCAACGCCCTCGATCCGATACTGCCTGGGTGAGAGCGTGGTCCGGCTAACGAAAAACTGCTGGTCGTAAACTCGACGATTTAGTGATTCCGAACCGCTGAACTTCTCATAGATTCGCCGGTTGAAATCATTGAGTTCGTCCAAAGTCATGGCTCCGACAGGCCGAAAGGCGTAGCAAACGATATTGGAGCCCGGTGGGCACAAGCAAACAGCCTTTACCCCCTCCATCCCGGTCCACTCCGGGTAGTTTTCGAGGAGTGCGTGCAACTCACAGGCGTTGCGAACGGTCTGCTGCACAAGCTTTCCATGGCCAGAGGTGTCAAGAGGGATAAGGGTATGGGACAACCAGACCGCCGCTGCCGCCGCGCCAGGCTTGCTGCCTTCTAGGATATAGACACCGATCGCTTCAGATCCGCATTCGACATCAACACCACCGGGCGCTTCTTCGATGTATGGCGCAGATTGGCGCGCAATTGGCTTTACGAGATTGGTCTTGAAGGCAATCGCACCCGCGGGATAAGGCACATACCCGAGTTTGTGCGGGTCAATCGTGATCGAATCACATTCGCCTAGCCTCTCTAAAGCATTGCAAGCGTTACGTTCCGGCAACGATAAGCTGATTTCCCGAATTTGCCCTCCTATCTTGACCATTGACGTGGGGTGTCCGAGGCCCATCCTTGTCGGAGTCGTCAGGGTCCTCAGATATCCACCGTAGGCGGCATCGGCGTGAATCCAGAACGAGCTCTTCCCCGATGCTTCGCGATTGTCCCGAAGCTCCAATATCTGATCAACAGGATCAACCCCGCCTTCTTCGGTAGTCCCGACCACCGCCACTACGGCAATAACATCTTCGTCCCTTGAGTCAGCCTCGCAAAGCTGCTGTTCGAGGGCATCCACTCGCATTCTGAAGTTTGCATCTACGGGCACCTTTCGAAGGGAAGCCCGGCCGATGCCGAGCAAGTCAATGGCCTTGTCGAAACAATAATGTGCGGTCTCTGGGACGATCAGTATCGGATGCCGACCAAGTTGCCGTTCAATGGCTCCGACCCCAACCATGGCCACATTGTGAGGCGAACCGAGATAGGCGGCGATCGCCCTTGCCGAATCCCCGATTTCCTCAAAGCAAGCGACAAAGTCATGCAGGGCCTTCACCGGAGATGCAAGTAGCAAGGTCTCGGCGCTACCTTCAATTGCCGGGAGGGACAGGTGGTCGCGCATATCGCGGGTGACCAGCGGAAGGTACTTAACCGTTCGGGCAACCCACAGGGCCTCAAGGTTGGCGATGGTCCCGCCACTAGTGAGGTGCGACCAATTGCCTTCCCCGAAACCGAGCATGTGCGAAATGAGCCGACAAGCTTCCAACTCAAGCTTCACGGTAACCGGTGCGGCGTCGCTCGATACATTGTTCGGGTTATAGAGCATCGCCGCGAAGTACCCGGCGATCGCCGGTAACGCCTGTTCTGCAACCATGTGGGCCGCGTACCGTGGGCTCTGAAATGGATAGTCTGCCTTCAATCGCGACAAAAGCTCCATGAGCTTGTCCTCGAAGTCATCGCGAAATGACTCGGCTCCACGGCGTTCCTTGGAGCGAACAATCACCGTATCCTCAGGGAAGTAGTTCTTTCTCCAGGCGTAGTAGTCAACCAAGATATTCGACACGATATTGCCAAACCATTCGCCATTTTCGGCTTTGGGGCCCGCAAACCAGCCTGCCATGCGTCCGTGATCCATTGACATGTATTGTCATTATTTCTCAGGTACCCGCCATGATTGCGATCATAGGAACTGAGCTTCCCGTTCAGGCGTTGTATGCACTCTTGCAAGTGGAGTTAGGGGTTCGGCATCCCGTGGACGACACTCTAGAAACCCCAACTCCCTAGCGCTTGTGCGCAGTGAACATGACCTCGATCTCGTCGAGCTTCAAGGGGCGCTCTCCCCACTCTCCCGCCGTGCCGCCCCAGATGTGTTCCACAGCGAACCCCGCATGATGGAGCATGCTCGCGAGCTCCGGGGGGATGAACAGCCTCTCCCGGATCAACATCGGCACCTTACCTTCGGGCAATTCCCACTCATCGGCATAGGCCATCACCATCGTCCCCGGATCAAAAGATCCCTGCTCAACGAACTCATCTGTCGCTCGTCGGATCGTAGCGTAGCCGTTCATGGCGGTCATCACGAAAGGCGCACCCGAGTTAAGGCTCGCACCAATTCCACGGAGGATTCCCAGGTCATGTGCGACCGGGTCTTCATCGTGATTGATCAGCCCCATGCCGCCCTCACAAAGGCAAATCGCCGCATCGAACAATTCCGATGCCCGCCAAGTGGTCGCGTCCGCCTCGATAAAGTCGACCGAGACACCGGCCGTAGCCGCCTTAGCCCGCGCGACCTCCAGCATCCCAGCGCTTAAATCAACGCCCGTCACCTCCAGCCCGCGTTTGGCAAGTTCCACCGCATGGCGCCCGGTGCCGCAACCCACATCTAGGAGCCTCATTCCAGGCTCAAGCTTCATGGTGTCCACCAGGAACTGCACCTCGACCAACGTGTTCCTAGTAAATACGTTTTGGTCGTAGTGCGGCGCGTGACCGTCAAAGAACTCCTTCCAAGTTCGCGGCTGAACAGGTTCCATGCCCATCAAGGTACCCGGACCCCTGCAACAGAACCGCTCTGCAGATCGTTACTGTAGTTACGGCGATGAGAAATCAAGAGCGCAATATGTTCCGTACGAGCAACCCGGCAATGAACGAGTCGGTGTTTGGGCATCCAGTGATGGAATCCGCCGACCCGATGACACTTACGGGCACAATCCGAAAGACGGGCCTGCTGTTGGTCATGCTCCTTGCAACCGCCACTTTGGGATGGATGTTTCCGAGCTATGGCGGGCTCATAGGTGCAGTACTTGTCGCAATTGTCTTGGGCTTCGTCATCGGTTTCAAAGCGCATCTTGCCCCGATTCTCGCCCCTGTCTACGCCCTCGTTGAAGGCTACGTTGTTGGCGTGATCAGCGTCGTGACCGCCAAGTCACTCGCAACGACGGCCTATGCCGGCGCCGTGCCTATTGCAGTCGCCGGTACGATGATCACTCTTGGAGTAATGCTCACGTTATATGCGACTCGGGTCATCCGCGTTACCGAGAAGATGCGATCTGTCATTATCGGTCTTACCGCAGCGGTCGTCTTGCTCTACCTGTTCTCGTTCGTCGTAGGGCTCTTTGCCCCCGCTTTCGTGTCCGCCTTTCCGATCTATAGCTCCGGCCCAGTCGGTATTGCCTTTTCGGTGATCGTCATCGGCATTGCAGCGTTCAACTTCCTGCTGGATTTCGACTTGATTGAACGAGGCGTCGGCAACCGGGCGCCCAAATACATGGAATGGTACGCCGGGTTTGGACTGCTCGTGACGATGGTCTGGCTGTACATCGAAATCCTTCGGTTGCTCGCCAAACTCGCCAACAATCGCTAAGTCGCCACCTGAGCCTCGACCGGGACACCATGTTCGGCGGCAACGCCAAATATGAACTCGTCCTTGTTGAGGTTCTTCATTTCGGCTCCTTGGCCCGTCACCCTCTGGCAGCCCTGCCAAATCGCGCTTGAGGTCTCACGCCAGAAGACCTGATAGGCTTGCCCTTCGCCTTGCCAGCTTAGGTTCGTGTGGTAGCCCGCCTTTGGATCGAATCTAACATTTATCGGAGCGGCCTCAGCATTTGAAAGAGCATCGATTACGACTCGATTCGCCTCAGCCGAGCGAGCGAGAAACTCGAAGTCCATGTTCTCGATGGTGTCTTCAGTAGTATGCTGATGCGCCCACTCTTCGAAGACTTCGGTCAACCGAACCGCCGGAAAACCCAGGTTAGCGAACGGCGTATGGTCACCGCCACGACCGAATCGGTCGGGGCGTAGATGCAATTTGAGTCTGAAATCAGCACAGCTTTGACGAACGACCCATTCGGCGTACCGAGCGAATTCTCTAGCCGGTACGTCGCTGTAAAGGCGCAGCGCATTGGCTTCGCATTGGCTATTAAGGTTGCGCGAAGAGCCCACCATGTCGTTATTGAGGATGCCGAGAATGGGCCAGTCTTCTTCTTGGGCCCTTTTCGCAAGTGCTTTGGCCCCAAGGAGCCCCTGCTCCTCACCGCAATAAGCAACGAAGCGAAGCGTGCTCCTTCGCTGCTCCGCGGCCAGAGCTCGGGCGACACAGATGCCGACGGCGACGCCACTGGCATCGTCATTCGCTCCCGGTGCACGGCCCGTCTTGGGATCGGCGCCAAGGCAAAGCGAATCCACATGAGCGCTTTGCATGACAATATCGGGCCGATCGCCGGGCAACGTGGCAATGACTTGCACGACCGATGTCGGCTCCGGCACGCGATTTCCGAGGGGCAAGTTGAATTCCATGAGCTCGACTTCCATGCCAGGGATCGCGCGATACTGATCGGCGACCCACTCCATCGCCGGACGCAGGTAGGGCGAAAGGGAGTTGCGGGTTGGGAAGGACGAGAGATGCTCGACGATCTCGCGGAGAACCTGCGGAGTCATGGTGTGATCGTATCACCAAACGCAGCCGCATAGAAGTCGGCCAGTAACTCTTCGTCAGACGCCGCTGTTTTGCCCCAAAAGAGCAGGTTAAGCGGTACTGGTGGCTGACCTTGTTGAGATGGTGGCTGTATGTAGCCTGGGGAAATCAACTGCGCACCCAAGCGTTCGAAGAATGCAAGCCGCTTATGGCGTGCTGTTCGCTCTGATTCCGTCGTTGCATCCTCCAATCGCTCGACTTCTAGATACACGCCTTCAAGGCCCGCGCAGGAGGCTTGCATCTCCTCCCAAACGAGTTTCAACATCTGTTCTCCAAGGCCACTACCCCTGCACTCCGACAAAAGTGCGACATGCACGACCCAACCGCGCCTAAGGCTAGGAAATACCATGCCCCTTGCAAAACCGAGGAACTGCCCGCTGTTGTCCGATAGAACCCAAAGTGTGTGGCCGCGACCGGCTTTGAGGTCGCCGAGAAACTCCGGAATGGACTCGCGCTCCCATTCGGGAAAGGTGACATCCAGTAGCCGTGAAACCAGCGGCACATGGGGATGATTGCCCCTGTCCACGCGCTCCAGCTTTAGTTCCACAACTACAGGGTACCGCTACCTATGTAAAATGAGACCTATGGCAGGTGGGCCAAGAAAGGTTGTTGTTGTGGGTGGTGGGCTATCGGGCCTCATGACCACCCTAAAGCTTGCGGAATCGGGAGTTCATGTTCAACTCTTTAGTATCGTCCCTGTAAAGCGGTCACATAGCGTATGCGCTCAAGGTGGTATCAACGGTGCCGTGAACCTAAGAGGTGAGGGCGATTCGCCCTACCTTCACTTTGAAGACACGATCACAGGCGGTGACTTCTTGAACCACCAACCCCCGGTCATGTACATGGCTGAGCGAGCCCCCGCCATTATTTATTTGTTAGACCGCATGGGCGTCCCGTTCAATCGAACTAGCGAAGGGCTCCTCGCCTTCCGGCGATTCGGAGGCACACTCAAACACCGCACTGCTCACGCGGGTGCCACGACCGGTCAGCAGCTGCTTTATGCTCTGGACGAGCAGGTACGCCGCCACGAAGTTAGCCAGGTTGTTGAGAAGTTTGAAGGCTATGAGTTCCTAGGCATCATCAAGGATGGAAAGGGGCAGTGCCGAGGAATTACCGCCCAGAACCTGAGGACGATGGAGGTTGAGACGTTCCCCGCCGATGCCGTGGTCATCGCTACGGGCGGGAATGGTGTGATCTTCGGTCACACGACCAACTCCATTATCAATTGCGGCTCCCCCGTGAGCATTTGCTATCAGCAAGGAGCCGTTTACGGAAACCCAGAAATGGTGCAGATTCACCCAACTGCCATCCCTGGTGAAGACAAATGCCGACTTATGTCCGAGTCAGTTCGGGGCGAAGGAGGGCGCCTTTGGACACCAAGGAATCCAATGGATGGCCGGGACCCAGTATCCATTCCGGAGCAAGACCGATGGTACTTCTGTGAAGAGCTTGACCCCGTCTACGGCAACCTGCTCAGTCGCGACCTCGTTAGCTTCATTGTCTACTGCATCTGCCGAATTGGCAAAGGCATCGAATCCAAGCATCAGGTCTACTTGGATATCACCCAGTTGCACACTTCTCGGGGTGGGCCTTGGAGTCGAGATCAAATCAACGACAAATTGGAAGGTGTCCTGGAAATCTACGAAAAGTTCATGCGTGTAGACCCGATCGAGCAACCAATGAAGATCTATCCTGCCCAGCACTACACGATGGGCGGACTCTGGGTGGATTACGAGAAAGGTGCAGATTCGCCTCTTGATCTCGGCTCGGCACGAAATCAAGCGACAAGTATCCCTGGGCTTTACGCCGCCGGTGAGTGCGAATACCAATATCACGGCGCCAATCGGCTTGGTGCAAACGCATTGCTCACCTGTTTAACCGGAGGTGAACTCACGGCCCACGGCGTCACGGCCTATTTGAAGAGCATGGAGTCCGGATGGGAAGATGTCGCTCCTGCACTAGCGGAAGAGTTCCGTTCGGCCGAACAGCAACGTTACGAGGTACTGAACAAATCCAATGGTTCAGAGAACCCCTACGCTGTACTCGCCGACCTCAATCAAGTAGTTTGGGATGGATGCGGCATTTGGCGAACGCAGAAGGATCTCGAAATGACCAAAGCCAAATTGAGCGACCTGAAGATACGGGCCGGTCAATGTAACTTGATTGACGACAGCGCATGGACAAACCAGGCGGTGCCGTTCACCCGAACTCTTCAGCACATGATCATCCAGGCTGAGGCCATCGTTGGCGGGGCGATCGAGCGGCAAGAATCGCGCGGTGCGCACTTCAAGATGGACACGCCGGAGCGCGACGACGACAAATGGCTATGCACGACCAAGTGCACCTACACGGCGCAGGGGCCGAAGTACGATTTCAGTGAGAAAATTGAGTGCAACTATATCTCGCCGCGGCCACGCAAGTACAAGATCAATCAGATCAAGGTAGTCAACATGGTGATGGGCGAGAAGTACCTGGAAACCGGAGTGGCCGACTCGAAAATGGGGCAGCCGGTGGCCGGGGTCTAGATTTCAGGCCTAACCTTTGGGCTGCATTCCCGGTGATTGAGCGGTAACATGCCGCCGTCATGGCTCCGCGGGAGCCCACCAAGGGTGGCCCGAATGAATAGGTGTGGGGTGCCATGGCTAGCGGGTCGCCCTTCGAGCATCGGTGAGTTTGTACTTACGTCGCGACACGATAGCCGTGAAAGCTGTAAGCACGTCAGTCCCCTCACTAAGTCAACGGGCAGAAATGCGATCCGTGCGCGTGCCCATCTTCGTTGATCGCGATTCGCCTTTTCCGGCGCATGTGTGTATGATGAAAGAAAACAGGCAGTTCGCGGAGCTTTGGCGGTGATTGTTACTTTCACGGATAGTCGCGCCGCGCGTAGTTGGGAAAATGAATGACACGATGGGCGGCGCGGTTATCAATGCCACACATGAAGGGAGATTTGTCCCGGCCACGGAAGTGGGCACCCAT